>JAUMAF010000240.1:0-22825 GCA_032117045.1 Pirellulales bacterium
CGGCTCGATTTCGCTAGGATGCTCGCATGAGCGACGCCGCCTTGACCAACCGAGCCGCACCCTGGCAAATCTCCGGCAACCTCGTTGATCCGGTCGCGCGAACGATCCGCCCCGCCACGCTCACCATCGCCGACGGCCGCATCGCCTCCATCACCGCTCTGCCGGCTGCCGATGGCCCGACGGCAGATGGCCCGGCCGCGCAGGCCACCTGGATCCTGCCCGGCTTCGTCGATGCCCACGTGCATGTGGAGAGCTCGCTTTTGCCCCCCGCGGAGTTTGCCCGGCTCGCGGTGGCCCACGGCACGGTGGCGACCGTTTCCGATCCACACGAGATCGCCAACGTGCTTGGCATTCCGGGCGTCGTCTACATGCTCGACGACGCGCGGCGGTCGCCCTTCAAGTTTCACTTTGGTGCCCCGTCGTGTGTGCCGGCGACGGCCTTCGATCATGCAGGCGCCACCATCGACGCGGCCGGAGTCGCGGCGCTGCTCGACCGTCCCGACATCGGCTATCTCTCGGAGATGATGAACTACCCGGGTGTGATCGCGGGTGACGCCGAGGTGCTGGCGAAGATCGCCGCGGCAAAGGCCCGCGGGAAGCCGGTGGACGGCCACGCGCCCCAACTGCGCGGACGGGATGCCGCCGCCTACGCCGCGGCCGGAATATCCACCGACCATGAGTGCGTGGAGCTCGACGAGGCGGTCGGGAAGATCGCGGTCGGCATGAAGATCCTGATCCGTGAGGGCTCCGCGGCCCGCAACTTCGACGCGCTCGCAAGCCTGATCGACTCGCATCCCGACCGCTGCATGCTCTGCAGCGACGACAAGCATCCCGACCAGCTCCTGCTCGGACACATCGACCAGCTCGTCCGTCGGGCGCTGGCCCGGGGCAGCGACCTGTTCGACGTCCTGCAGGCGTCAACGGTCAACCCCGTGCGGCACTACGGCCTCGACGTCGGGCTTCTGCAGGTGGGCGATCCGGCCGACTTCATCGAGGTCGACGATCTGGAGAACCTGCGGATCCGCCGGGTGTTCGTCGATGGTGTGCTCGCAGCGGCCGACGGTGTCAGCACCTGGCCACGGCTCGAATCGGCCACCCCCAACCGCTTCGATGTCCGACCCAAGCAGTCGGCCGACTTCGCGATCCGGGTCTCGCCGACCGCTGCGGGCCGCCTGGCACGGGTCATTGAGGTCCGCGACGGCCAGCTCGTGACGGGCGCGATCCGCCATCCTGTCAAGGTCGTCGAGGAACGCGTGCAGGCCTGCCTGGCCGACGACATCCTCACGATCGCGGTCGTTGACCGCTACGACGACCGGCCGCCGGCCGTGGCGCTCGTGAAGAACTTCGGCCTCGAAGCGGGCGCGATCGCCTCGAGCGTGTCGCACGATTCGCACAACATCGTGGCCGTGGGCACAAACGACGACGATCTTGCTCGGGCGATCAACCTCGTGATCGAGGCCCGCGGAGGCCTCTCGGTCGTGGGGCCCGGGGGCGAGGCGATCCTGCCGCTGCCGATCGCCGGCCTGATGTCGGACCGCCCGGGGCAGGAGGTGGCGGCGGCCTATGCCGATCTCGACCGCCGGGCCAAGGCCCTCGGATCGAGACTCCAGGCGCCCTACATGGCCCTGTCGTTTTTGGCGCTGCTTGTGATCCCGTCCCTCAAACTCGGACCGACAGGCCTCTTCGACGTGGAGCGATTCGCCCCGGTCGGCCTCTTCGACTGACCTCCGGGCCGTGCAGACGACACAACCCGCAGGGTCGGGCGATCGTCTTCTCGTGTTGGCGACGGTCGGCGACATGTCTCGCGGGCGCGGGTAGATTCTTTCATGTGTGGCCACACCCGGAGCTCGTCTCCGGCCTCCTCCAGCCGAGACTTTGTCATGCGATTGCCAGCCAACAGCACGTGGGGCCCCCATCCGATCCACGCCCTGCTACCGGCCGTGGCCATGCTCGCGTTCAGTGGCTGGGTGTGGTTTGCCAATCGCGGGCCGCTGCCCGCCCTGCCAGTGGCGGTCGTCGCCCTCAAGCCCGTCGATGGCACTGCCGCTGCGGCGGAGATGCCGATCGAGGTCCGGTATGGCGTGCCCACGGAGCGCACGCTCCATCTCTGGGCCCCGGCGGGCTGATCCCGCTTCCGGCACGATGGTTTCGGCCGGTTTTCAGCGGGCCATTCGATGCAGCGGCCCCGGTCTGAAACCTTCAGCCGCGAAATCCGTTCAACTGGGATCGTGAGTACACCGCCCAGGAACGGTTCGGAACGAGCTGCGACGATCGCCATCGTGGGCGGTGGACCAGGAGGTCTGCTCACCGCGCTGTGTCTCGAGCGGGCCGCGTCGCGTCCGCTCCGAACCACGATCTTCGAGGCCAGCCACCGTCTCGGTGGCAAGATCCTCACACCCTCTTTTTCGGCCGCACCCGTGCGGTATGAGGCGGGCGCGGCCGAGTTTTACGACTACACGCCCGTTGGCGAGGATCCCCTACGGGAACTTGTGGCCGAACTGGGTCTGCCGACGACGCCGCTCGGTGGCGCCACCGTGGTGATGGACGGCGCTGCGATCGCCAACCTCGATGATCTCGCCACCGTTTTCGGAGGCGAGGCCCGCCGGGCGGTCGAGGCCTTCCACCTCCACGCCCACGGCACCATGACGCCGAGGGAGTTCTACGCCTCCGACGACACGATCCCGGCGGTGCCTGGCTCTTTCACAGGCGTCCTCGACCAGATCGGCCATCCGGCGGCCCGTCGCTACATCGAGGCGATGATCCACAGCGACCTCGCCACGGAGCCCGACCTGACGAGCATCTCCTACGGACTGCAGAACTACCTGATGAACCATCCGGCCTACATGCGGCTCTACTGCATCGCCGGCGGCAATGAGCAGCTGATCGACGCGGTCGCATCCCGCCTCAACGCCGAGATCAGGCTCGCCACGCGAGTCGTCGAAGTCGCAGCGACCGAGGCCGGTGGATTCAGCCTCGTCACGGAGTCTGACCACGGCACCGCGGCCGAACCATTCGACGCCGTGGTGCTGGCGCTGCCGCTGCAGCATCTCACCGCGGTGCGGTTTCAGGGCGACGAGCTCAGGGCCGCCGTGCGTCGGCACTGCATGCGATTCGACCACCCGGCCCACTATCTGCGGGTGACGGCCCTCTTCGACGAGCCCTTTTGGCGTGGCCGAATCGACGGCGGCTACCTGATGCTCGACGCCTTCGGAGGCTGCTGCCTCTACGACGAGTCGGCTCGCGAGCCCGAGCCGCGGCACGGGGTGCTCGGCTGGCTCTTGGGCGGCGCGGCGGCGGCGGAATGGGCCACCCGCGACGACAACAGCATCGTGACGGCGGCGTTTGACTCCCTGCCGGCGTGGCTCGGTGACGCCCGCCAGCATCTCCTGGAAGCCCGCATCCACCGCTGGACGGCCGCGGTCAGCGCCCTCCCCGGCGGCTGGCGGCCCCCGAGCATCGATCGCCGCCATCAGCCCTCTCCAACCGCGTTTCCTCGCCTGTTCGTCACGGGCGATTATCTTTACGACAGCACGCTCAACGGCGTGCTCGACTCCGCACATCATGTCGCGGGATGGCTGGCGGCGGAAGTCGGCTGAATGCCGCGGAAAGACTCGCATGGTCACCACCCACCAGCCCTTCAGAGACGCTCCGCGCATCACCGCAGAAGGCCTTCCGTCCGACACGAGCATCGAACGCCTGCCGCTCGCCGGCGGCGGCGTCGCCGAGCTCGCACTCGTGACGCTGCCCGCCGTCGATGCCGCCGACCATGACGCGCTGATCGCGGACCTCGTCGCCCGGGCGACCTCGTGGGTCGGCGCGGCGGCCGCCGGCGGCGATCCCCCGCTCGTCGCGCCGCTTTACGGCACGCATGTGATCTGGAGCCACGGCCGCGCCGTGGCCCTCGGGCCCGCCGACCGCCTGCCGGCGATGCGGGCCGCACTCACCGACTTCGCCAGCCGCGAGGCCGAGCTCCGCGACATCGAGTGGCGGATCGCCTCGGGGCTCGAACATGTGGAAAGTGATGCGCCGTTGGCCTTCGAATTTGACGAGCAGGCGCTGCCCCGGCGGCGGGAACTCGCCGGCCGTTTCCGCGAGGCCGTGTCGCTCCGCCGCAGGCTGGCGGTGCTGGCCCCGGTGATCCATCGCCCGGCCCCCCAGCCGCCGACCCTCGCCGGCCAACTCGGCGAACGGCTCCGCGACCGCACCAGGGTCGTGGAGCGGTTGGAACACGCGGTCGATCAGGCCGATCTCCTCGAGCGTGTCTACACCGGCTGCGGCGATCGGGTCGCCGAGTATGTCTCCTCGCGGCGGCATGCCACGCTCGAGTGGGTGATCATCCTCCTGCTCGTGGTCGAGGTGGTGCTGCTCACGGTCGACCTGCTGGCGACCCACACACCATGACGGGCCGACGTGTGGCGACACGGCTCTCGTCGATCGATCTGCTCCGGACCATCGCCATCGTGCTGATGACGCTGGTGCACTTCGTCGAGAACCTCGCGGGTTCGATCGATATTCACGACGGCCCGTTCATCGGGGCCAACCGCTACTGGTGGATGCCGACAGGCTTCGCAGCCCCGCTGTTCACGTTTCTGTCGGGCGTCAGCTACCGGCTCTGGGCCGACGCGGCCGCCGCCCGGGGCCGCGACAGCGAGGAACTCTCAAAGATCACTGTCCGCCGCGGTCTGTTCCTGATCCTCTTCGGCTTCGCGTTCAACGTGCTCGTGTGGATGCCCGAGGACGTCTTCAACTGGGACATCCTCACGCTCATCGGCACGGCGATGCTAGCCCTCGACATCGCCCGGCGTACGGCACCCGCGGTCGGCATCGTCGCCTGCGGCCTGCTCGTGGGCCTGGCACCAATCCTGCGAGCCGTCGCCGACTACCGCTCGTTCTGGGCCGCGGGCTTCTACGACTACGATTTCACGCTCGGCGACGTGCTGCTCGGCTATCTCGCCACGGGGTACTTTCCGGTCTTCCCGTGGCTCGCGCTCCCGCTGGCCGGCTTCCTCGCGGCCCCTTCGATCTACGCTCGTGACGGTGGCGACGAGGGTCGTGGCAGCAGGAAATCATGGACGCATTCGCCGCTCGTCAGCGGTGGCCTCCTGGTGGCCGCAGCCGGTGTCGTCATGGCCTGCCGGCCGTTCATCCCCGTGAGGCTGATCACACACGACCGACTGTGGGCGATGTTTCCGCCGACCACGGCCTACGTGCTCGGCACCATCGGCGGCGGGATCCTGCTGGCCACGCTGCTCCATCGCACGCTCGACGCGCGAACCAGCGGCCGTGGTCCGCTCCTGCGGATCGCCGGCGCGATGAGCCGCCACTCGCTGACCCTCTACGTGCTGCATCATGTGGCCCACGTCTGGCCGCTCTGGATTGCGGGCTTCGTGACCACGGGCGACCCGGATGGGCTCTGGCAAGTCGCCACGCCGGTCTCCACGGCCGTCGTCTGGGCGGTGGCGTTTCTGTTCTTCGCGGCCTGGCTGGCCGAACGATTGGACCGGCCCGGCACCCCGTCGGCAGAATCGCTGCTCCGCTGGCTCTGCGATCCGTAGACCCGGGCCGCGAAAATGCCTCTGGAGCCAGCCTGTGCATCGTCAACCGCCGCCCGCCCCCGGCACTCGCTTCGCCCGCTTCTCCTGGATCCTGCTCGACTGGGCGGCCAGCGGCTTTTCGACCGTGCTGATCACGCTCGTCGTGGCCTACGTCGAGAAGGTCGTGTTTGCCGGCAACGGCTGGGGCTTTTCGGGTGGCGTGATCTGGGCGTGGACGCTGGCGGCGGCCATGCTCGTCTCGGCCGTGCTCGCGCCCTGGGCCGCCGCCTGGGCGGATCGTCGCCATGCCCATGAGCGGGCGCTGCTTGCCAGCACGCTCGTCGGGGCAGGGGGGCTCCTCGCGTTGGCGACGGCACCTTCCGACGCGCGGCTGGCCGTGGTGCTGGCGATCG
This sequence comes from Pirellulales bacterium, assembly GCA_032117045.1. Classification (GTDB taxonomy): domain Bacteria; phylum Planctomycetota; class Planctomycetia; order Pirellulales; family UBA1268; genus QWPN01. The sequence continues at coordinate 5,948 of JAUMAF010000240.1, forward strand.
TGGCTGCCTGCGTCGGTTTCGACCTCGCGCAGATCTTCACCGGCAGCCTGCTGCCCCGGATCGCGGGCGATCGCGATGCCGACCGGCTCTCGGCCTACGGCTTCGCAGCGGGCTACGCCGGCGGCGCGATCGCGCTTTTGGCCGCCACCGCGGTCGTCGCGGCGCACGACCGCCTCGGCCTGACGACGGCCGGCGGGTTGCGACTGGCCTTCGCGCTGACGGCCGCCTGGTGGATCGCCTTCTCGCTGCCCGCGATGGTCGCCAGGTTCGGTGACGGCGCGGGAGCGCGGCACGCGGCCACGTCGGGCCGCGAACTCCTCGCCTTCGCTCGGAGCCTCGCCTGGCCCGAGGCGGCCGACGTTCCTCGGCAGCTCGGCGGCGTGCTGCTCGGGACGATGCTCACCCTCGGGGCGGTGCAGACCGCGATCGCGCAGTTTTCGAGCCTGGCTCTCGAACGGTTCGATCTCGACGGGCCGGCCCTCGTGCGGCTCGTGCTCCTCGTGCAGGCGGTCGCGTTGCCGGGCGCGCTTGGTGTCGGCTGGCTCTCCACGCGGTTCGGCCGCTGGCCGGCGGTGGCCGTCTGCCTCGGCGGCTGGGTGGCCGTGCTCGTGCTGGCCTGGTTCATCGAAACGCCAGGTCAGCTTCATGCGCTGGCGGTGCTGCTGGCCCTCGTGCTTGGCGGCATCCAGAGCGTGCTGCGGGCGGCGATCGCGGCGCTCGCGCCGGAGGGCCGCTCGGGCGTGACCTTCGGCCTGATGCAGGTGGGCAGCAAGTTCTCCGGCTTCGTGGCCAGCCTCGCCTTCGGCGCCGTGCAGGCGATCACGCACGACCCGCGGACCGGGCTGGCGGTCTTGCTCGTGCAGATCCTCGCCGGCTGGTGGTTGCTCCGGAGACTCCGCTGATTGGCTGCCGCCGTAGCCAGACTGCGGCCTCGCGCGCCCGTCCCTACAAGCCCAACGCCGCGAGATGAATCCGGGACGGGAGCAGGGGGTGAATCCGTGAATCCGGGACGGGAGCCGATTCGACGCGGTTCGCCCGCGGCCTCACGGCCGGTCGGCTTATTCAGCCAGGCTACTTGGCTGCCGCGGCCGGCGAATGACGGCATGCACCCGCTCGGCCCACTGCTCCCAGGCGGCGGTGAGTTCACGGACCTTCTCGGGCCGCGCGGCGGCGAGGTCGTGGGATTCGGTGCGGTCGGCCGCGAGGTCATAGAGTTCCCACGGCCCGTCGCGGCCGAGCCGGACGAGCTTCGTGTCGCCGTCGCTCACCGCCGCGTTGCCCTCGTGCTCCCAAAACAGGCGGCGGTCAGCAACGGTTTCCGCGCGGAACGCGGGCACCAGGCTGCGACCCTCCAGGGGTTGCACGGCAACGCCCTCCCGCGCGGCCGGCATGGCGGCGCCGGCCACCTCCAGGCAGGTCGGCAGGATGTCGATCACGTGTCCCGGCTGCCGTCGTCGTTCGCCGCGGGCCGCGATGCCGCGGGGCCAGTGGGCGATCAGCGGCGTGGCGATACCCCCCTCGTGAACGTAGTGCTTGAACCGCCGCAGCGGCGCGTTTTGCAGCCAGGCCCAGCTCTCGCCGCAAAACCACGATGAGTCGGGCTTCGTGGGGTCGCCCACGGTGCGACCTGCCGGCCCGCTCTCGGCGTTGCCGCCGTTGTCGCTCAGAAACAGGATCAGGGTGTCGTCGAGCAGGCCGCGGTCGCGGAGGCCGGCCACGAGGGTGCCGACGGAGCGATCCATGAGATGGACCGTGGCGGCGTAGGTGGCCATCAGGTGGGCGAACCGCTGACGCTCCGCCTCGGGAACCTCGTCCCATGCGGCCACGCCGACGGGCCGCCCGGCAGGCGTCTCATCGCCGGTGAACAGCCCTGCCGCCACCTGCCGCTCGAACCGCCGCGCGGCGAGGGCATCCCAGCCCGCGGCGTAGGTGGCCCGGAAGCGTTCGATCTCTTCGGCCGGCGCCTGGAGCGGAAAGTGCGGCGCGTTGTGGGCGAGGTAGAGGAAGAAGGGCTTGCGAACGGCGCGGGCGTCGTCGATGAACCGCAGCCCGAACTCGGTCCAGAGGTCGGTCGAGTACCAGTTCGGCGGCAGCCGGGGATCGTCCGCCGTGATCGCCGCGCCGTCGAGCGAGAGTTCGTATCGGGGCGAGCCCGCCTGATAGAAGCCGCCGGCGGCGGGATTGAGGCTGCGGAGAAAGCCCCGGTTCCACGGGGCGACGCCGTGGTTCTGGCCGACGTGCCACTTGCCGGCCATGCAGGTGAAGTAGCCGGCGTCACGGAGCGACTCTGCGATCGTCACGCAGTCTCCACCAAGCCGACCGCGATAGCCGGGCAGGCCCTCGTCGGTGGTCATGTGGCCGACGCCCGCCTGATGCGGGTAGAGCCCCGTCAGCAGGCTCGCGCGGGTGGGGCAGCAGCGGCCGGTGTTGTAGAATCGCGTGAATGTCAGGCCCTCGGTCGCCAGGGCGTCGAGATGGGGCGTGGGAATCTCGCCCCCGGTGCAGCCGAGATCGGAGAAGCCCATGTCGTCGACGAGGATCACGACGATGTTGGGTCTGGTCGGCGGCGAAACCTCCGCGGCTGCGGTCGTCACGCCGGCCGAGCACCATGCCGCCACGGCGAGCACAAGCCCCGCGCGCACGACAGGCACGAGCCCGATGCGTGCACAACACCTCTTCGACTCGCTGGACGAACGCATCATCGAATGATCCCTCGGCACTGAGCCTCTCTCGAAACGGCCCGATTGTCCTCACACCACCGGCAGTTCGAAGCCGGCGCGGCGGGGCCGTGAGAGCAGCCCGTCGGCCTCGGCGTCGGAGACAAACCGCTCCGTATCGGGATTCCATTCGAGCGGCCGGCCGAGCCGACGGGCGATGCCCGCCAGGTGGCAGACCGTGATCGAGCGATGGCCGATCTCGACGTCGGCCACGGGCCGCTCGCGGGAGCGGATGCAGTCGAGCCAGTTTTGGAGGTGCTGGCGGGCCTGCCAGAGGGCAGTTTCATCGCTCCAGGCCCGCTCTTCGGCGGCGACATCCACCCGGGCGAGGATTCCGGCGGCGATCTCGGGCGGATTGGAGACGACCTTGTTGCGGTTGATCTCGAGTTTGCCGCGGTCGCCGATAAACACGCCGCCTCCCATGGGCCCCTTCTCGAGCACGAAGTTGACGGCGATGCCCGAGGCATACCGCATCTCGACCGCAGCATTCGGCAACGCGGCACGCGGCACGATCGTGGCCGGCCCGGTGTGGTCGGTGCCGAGCGCCCACTGCACCTGGTCGACGCCATGGGCGCCCCAGTTGGTCATCTCCCCTCCCGCGAAGTCCCGCCACTGCATCCAGGCCATCCAGGTCGGGCTATAGGGTCGGTCAGCCGCCTGGCTGAGCCACGCGTTCCAGTCGAGGCCTGCGGGCACGGCCTCGGCTGCCGGGGTCGGCACCGGCTCGGCCGCCGAGCCCTGATAGTTCACCACCCGCACCTCGCGGATCGTGCCGAGGCCCCCGGAGCGGATGTACTCGCAGGCCAGCCGATTGATCGTCATCGATCGCTGCTGCGTGCCCACCTGGAGCACGCGGTCGTGGCGGCGGACGGCCTTCACGAGGGCTCTGCCCTCCTGCACCGTGAGCGAGAGCGGCTTCTCGGCGTAGACATCCTTGCCGGCCTGGCAGGCGTGGATGCACGGCAGCACCCGCTGGAAGTCGCCCGTGGCCACGATCACGGCGTCGATGTCCTTGCGGTCGAGCAGTCGGCGGTAGTCCTGCACGACGTCGAGCGTCACGGCTTTCTGCGCCGCATACGCTTCGGCGCGGGGCAGGCTGCAGTCGGCAAGGGCAACGAGTTCGGCGTCAGCGGGAAGCTGGTCGAGGAGCAAGCGGCCCCGGTTGCCGACGCCGATGGCGGCCACGCGGATGCGATCACCGCGTGGGCTTGCAGGCGCTCGGCCGGTGACGGACGTGATGCCGATCGCAGTCGCCGCGGCGACAAAGGCTCGGCGCCCGAGTTGTGCCGCCGCACGGCGGCTCTCTCGCTGCCGCGAGCGCCGCTGATTCGTCCCTGAATCCGCCCGATTCGTCCCACCGCCCGCCGATTCGTCCCGGCCCGTGCCCGATTCGTCACATTTCACGAAACCACCCCTTGGCTCGTTTTGAAAGAACGTTAACTTTATATCTCCTAGGCAGTTCGTGCCAGGGTGGGGATTCGTTGGAACAGCTCCGTGTGGCGCGTGCCATGGGATGGAACCACAAACATCGAGAGGGGTGGAGCATGATAACCACTGTTCATTCACGGCTCGGGGCGGCGGCCTTGGCTGTCGGCGTGTTGATTGCCGGCGGATCCTCGGCGTTAGCGCAGACCTCGTGGACGCGGGGAGCGGCCACAGCCGGTCTCTGGACAACCATCGGCCAGTGGAACCTCAGCGCCGGACCGGTTCCCGATGCCACCACCGCCGTGCTGATCGGCGTGAACACCTTTGACGTGCTCGCCCAACTGCAGACCACGGGTGCCACGGGCGTCTCGGCTTCTGCGGCCGGCATCACGTTCACCAACACCACGAGCAAGGTGATCCGCGGTCAACCCGGCACCAATGCCAACGCCAACACGCATACGCTGCGGCTTGGAAGTTCCGGGATCGCCGTGCTCAATGCGTCGCTCACCACCGGCACAGTCGTGATCTACAACGCCCCCGCTGGAAGTGCCACGAGCAACGCGAGCACGTTCGTCGTCGAGGTGAACAATGCCCAGACCTTCACCAACGACGCCGCGAGTCCGTTGCAGTTTGGGAGATCGGACGGACTGGCTAACACGCTGATCCGGCCGGGGGCGGACTCTTCCGCCGGAACCCACGCGCTCACGCTCGCCGGCACCGGCGCAGGCCCCATCAGCTTCTACGCGGCGATCCAGGATCAGCCCGCCGACGCGACCAAGATCCGATCGCTCGTCGTCAATCGCCCCGACGTCGGAGCGGGCGCGGTGCAGTTGTTCGGTGCCAACACCTACTCCGGCCCGACCGATGTGTCGGCCGGCACGCTCCTGATCAACGGCACCAACTCCGGTGGGGGCGCGACGACGGTCGGCAGCGGCGGCATCCTCGGCGGGACCGGGAGCCTGGCCGGGCCGATCAGCTTCGGGTCGGGGGGGAAATTCATCTTCAATCCGACGGCTTCGCTCACCGTCACGGGCACGGTGTCGTTCGCGGATCCCGCGAGCTTCGGCATCGATGACATCGTCGGCCTGACCTCGAGCGTTGCCGACGGCTCCTACACGCTCATGTCGGGGAGCGTCAGCGACGTCGCCAGCCTGCAGAACTTTGGAGCGGGTGCCGCCGCGGATCTCGGCAGCGGCAAGTCGGCCTACTTCCAGCAGGTGTTCGGCGGGGGCCTGCAGGCGGTCGTGGTTCCCGAGCCCTCGACCGTCGCGGTCGTCGGCATCGCCGGCGTGGTCGCGGCCTTGGTCCGGCGGCTCAATCGACGACGTGCACGATGAAGTTTGCCCTCGTGTTCGTCGCGTGGTGCATCGCCACGCTCGGCAGCGCCGCTCCACGGGCGATCGCCGCGCCGCCGAATGTGGTCGTGATCCTGGTCGACGATCTCGGCGTGGGCGATTGCGGCTTTTCGGGCGGCACCGACATTCCCACTCCCAACCTCGACCGGCTCGCCCGCGCGGGGACGATCTGCGACAATGCCTACGTCACACCGAGCTGCTCGCCGACCCGCGCGACGATCCTCACCGGTCGCTATCCGGGCCGATTCGGCATCGAGGACAACCGTCCGCTCGACGGCCCAACCGCCGCCCTCGATCTTCGGGAGACGCTGCTGCCCCAACTGCTCCGCGATCACGGCTACCGGACCGCCCTGGTCGGCAAGTGGCATCTCGGGCAGGGCGAGTATGGTCCGCTCGCTCGCGGGTTTGACGAGTTCTGCGGCTGGATCGGGGCGTCGGGAAAATACATCGACCCGCCACTGATCACGGGCACCGAGCGGGCGGTGCACGAGGGCTGGGTGGACGATCTCGTCGCCGAGAAGGCCGCGGCATTCGTCAGCGACCATGCAGCGGAGCCCTTCTTTCTGCACCTTGCCTTCATGGCGGCGCACTTGAAGCAGGAAGCCCTGCAGGTGGATCTCGACCGTTTCGCCCACCTCGACGGCAAGCGGCGGATGGCGGCAGCCATCGTGAGCCGACTTGATGGAGCGGTCGGCCGCGTGCTCGACGCGATCCACGAGGCAGGGCTCGATGAACGCACGCTCGTTCTCTTTCTGAGCGACAACGGCGGCGAACCCCCGGTGCTCGGCACATCCAACGGCCCGCATCGGGGACAGAAGTTCGACGTTCTCGAAGGGGGCATCCGCGTGCCGATGGCCGTGTGCTGGCCGGGCGTGGTGCCCGCCGGCGGCCGGTTTGCGCCGATGGTCCACGGCATGGACATCTTCGCCACGGTGGCAGCCACGGCTGGCGTCGAGCCGCCGCAGCCGCTCGACGGCGTCGACCTCCTGCCGTTTCTGCGGGGCGAGAAGCAGGGCGTGCCGCATGAGCGGCTGTTCTGGGTCTACAACGACCACGCCGACTGGCGGCGGACGGATCAGGACACGAATCTCGCCCGCCGACTGCTCGCCGTCCGCGAGGGCGACTGGAAGCTCGTGATTGAGGGCGACGAGCCGCCGCGGCTCTATGACGTCGCCGCCGATCCGGGGGAATCGCGTGACCTCGCGACCGCCGAGCCTGCCCGGGTCACGGAGCTGCGACGAGCCGTCGCGGAGTGGGACGCCAGCATGGTCCGGCAGGTGATCCCCCACCACCACCCGCTCTACGGCCGTGATCGGCCGGGGAGGCGGTGATTCTCAGTGGGCAGCGGCGGAGTCACGGAGGGGCGCTGGTATGATTTCATGAGCCCAGAAACAGAGATCACCCGTCAACGGCACACCACCATGACAGCGCGGACGATCCGGGTCGAGCCGGCGCTGTTGCGAAAGATCAACGAGCGAAGACTGCTCGAGTACCTCCAGATAAATGGGCCGGCCTCGCGGGCGATGCTCCGGCGGGGGTCTGGGCTCACCGCTCCGACCGTGTCGAAGGCGGTGGATTCCCTGCTGGAGCGGGGGCTGCTCGAGGAAGTGGATCCTGAGCAGCCGGCCCTGGGACGCCCCGGCAAACTGGTGCGAATGGCCCGCCAGTCGGCCATCGTGCTCGGCGTGCTCATCGACGTCGGCCGGTGCACGGTCGTGGTGGCCGGGATGGATGGCCGGATCGCACCCGGTCGCACCCGTCATTTTGCCACGCCCGAGTCCTACGCGGCGCTCCTCCTGACGATCGAGGCGGAGTGCCGGCAGGTGCTCGCCGAATCCATCGGCACGCCCCATGGAGTCGGGGTCGTGGTCAATGCGCTGGTCACCTCGCAGGAGCACCGCGTCGCCTCCTCCGCCAATCTCCACATCCTCGACGGCCGGAAGCCTGCCCATGATCTGGAGTCGCGAATCAACGTGCCTTGTCGGCTCCTCAAGGCGACGGCGGCGCTCTGCCTGAGTGAGCGGGCCGCCGGCGCATCCGTCGGGTGCGATGATTTCGCACTGCTCGACATGACCACCGGTCTCGGGCTCGGCGTGATCAGCGGCGGCGCCTTGGTAAAGGGCCGAAGCGGCATGGCCGGTGAGATCGGCCATGTCGTCGTCGATCCCGGAGGCAGCCTCTGTGGCTGCGGAAACCGAGGTTGCCTCGAGACGCTCGCCACCGACGCCGCGCTCCTTAGGCTCATGTCGGCGAGGATCGGGCGAGCCATCGATGCAGAAGAGGCGCGATGGCTCCTCGACCAGCCTGACCATGGCTTCGCCGCCGATGTCGACACGGTCGCCCGGCACGTCGCCTTGGCCGCCTCGATGGTGGTCAACGTCTTCAACCCGGCGCGGGTCGTGATCCACAGCGACCTGTTCGCCGAGGACGAGCAGCGGTTGGCCGCGATCCGCAGCTGGCTCGAGCGGTTGGGGCTCGCCGCGATCCTCGCGGACTGCACGCTCCAGCGGAGTCGAACGAGCAAGGAACAGGCGGCCGTGTCGGGAATCATTCACGAGCTCACGCACGCCTGGGCGCCGTCGTTTCGCTGAAAAAGGCGGGGCGGATGAGAGGTTCTTTCCAAAGAGCCAAGGGCGCGAACCAAAGCCTTGACACACCCGCTTCGGAGAAAGTAAACCTCCTTTCATAAGTGGCTTGGGAGCGGTGGTGCGGCTCGCAGGTCGAGCCGGCCGGAACGAGGCGTGCAGGCTGATGCCAAACGGGGGGTGCATGATGCGATTCTTGCTCATTGGTCGACTTTTGATCGCGATTGCGGTTGTCGATGTCGGAGCGGTTGCCTCCGCCCAAAACTGGACGGGATTGGGAGCCGACAACCTGTGGAGCACGGCGGGCAACTGGTCATCGCCGCCGGGAGCTACGGGGGCGACGTTGAACTTCTCCGGCACGACCAACACCTCGTCGCAGAACGACGCCGTGGTGACGAGTGTCGCGGCCATCCGGTTCACGAACACGGCGACCTCGGGCAGCTTCGTTTTGGGGGGCGCCTCCGCCGTGACTGTGACGGGCAGCATCTTCACCGCCAACGGCGCCGCCGGCACGGAGGAAATCGCCTTCCCGATCACGCTGGGGTCGGCACTCGTGTCGGTCAACGTGGGCGGCAACGGCCACTTTCTCCGGGTCAGCGGCACCATCACCGGCAGCGGAACCAGCGAACTCCGAAAGGTCTCGGACAATGGCCGGATGTTTCTCACGGCCGACAACACGTTCGTTGGGCTATTCGCGCCGCGGGTGGGGAGCGTGCAGTTCCCGAAATGGGGCAACATTGGCGAGCCGGCGCCGCTGGGAGCCGGCAATCTGCCGGTCAAGGTCGGCCAGGCCGGCAACACATGCGACTTGATCTACGACGGCCCGGGGGAATCGACAAACCGCTACATCCAGGTCGGCGATGGCGTCTCGGGATCGGGCGGCGCCACGATTACCAGCAGTGGTTCGGGGGCATTGGCCTTCACCTCCGCCGCTCGCCCGAGCCATCCAGATTACGGCAATGATCTCTTTAACCAACGACACACACTGGCCACGGTGACGCGGGCGCTCACATTTCAGGGCGCCAACACAGGATCCAACACGGTCTCCTCGGTGATCGTTGACAACGTGGACGGAGGCACTGCAAGGCTTGGCGTCACGAAGGCCGGCTCGGGTCGCTGGATCCTCTCGGGCGCTAACACCTACACCGGAGGCACCCAGGTGAACGCCGGCACGCTCGTGCTCGACGGCCTCACCGGAGTGGCAGCCTTCACCAATCAGGTTGCCTCGGGTGCTACGCTGGCCGGGTCAGGCACGCTCTCGGGCCCGACCACCGTGTCCGGCATCCTCTCGCCGGGCGGCGGAACCGGCTCGCTTGGCACACTGTCGTTTGCGGCTTCGAACTTCATCTGGAACAGCGGTTCGACCGCGGCGGCCTCGACCGACTGGCTGTTTGACCTGGGACCATCGAATCAGTCAGACGCGATCGATATCGTGGGGCCGTTCACGAAGTCGGGCGCTGGCAGCGGATACCGATTCAACTTTGGCAACAGCCTCGAGACGGGCACGTTCACGCTCGCCTCGTGGACGGGTACCACCTCGTTCGCCGCCCCCGATTTCAGTTACACCAACCTCGGCGGGGGCAATACGGGCTCGTTTGGCATCGTCGGCAACTCGCTCGTCGTGACCATCGTGCCGGAACCGGCCACGGCGGTGTGGCTGCTTGCGAGCGTGCTGGCGGCCGGAATCGTGAGGAGTCGGCAGCGCGCGGGCCGCTGAACGATGCGCGAATGAGTGATGGGTTTGCTGGGGAGGCGAGGCGATGATGAGTCGATTTGCACGGGCCGTTTGTCTGGGCGTGGCCGTCATTGTGGCTGGTGTTGTGCCATCCGCCATGGCCCAAAACACCTGGACAGGCAGCGGCACCTCGGGCCTGTGGTCCGATCCCAGTAACTGGTCGGGGCCACCCGGCACGCCGACGCCTCCAAGCACGGAGGCGATGCTCTTTTTTCAGGGCACCACCGGCACCGACAGCACCAATGACTACGTGCAAAGCGTCCGGTCGCAGATCATCGCCAACACCAATGGGATCGTGTTTGCCAACGACGGCCTGGAGGGCAGGACGGCTAGCTTTCGGCTCTCAGGCAGCGCGATCACGCTCCGGGGCGGCATCGAAACGTCGTCTGCAGTGACCTCGCCGACGATGACGATTACAGACGAGATCGCCTGCGGCCTGCAACTTACGGATCCTTCTTACACGCTGATCTACACGAGAACCTACGGCCTGTTTGCCCACAACCTCACAATCAGTGGGGTGATCAGCGAGGATTCCGGCGGCCGGATTCTGCGGAAGGGCGGCACGGGCGGCACGCTCACGCTTCGGGGGGAGAACACCTTCACCGGGCAGTTTCAGCTCAACATCGGCGGCGTGACAGTCGACCGCATCGAAAATATCGGCCAGCCGAGTCCGTTGGGCGCGGGCAACCTCCCGGTCAAGCTCGGCAACGGCGCGCAAGCGGGCACGCTGCTCTACACCGGCACGGGCGAGGCCACCAATCGCTACATCCAAGTGGGTGGCGGGCCGGCAACGTCGGCGTCTGGCGGTACCACGATCACGAATAACGGCAGCGGGCCGCTCGTGTTCACGGCTATGGGTCGGGATCCCACCCATCCGATCTACGCCAATGACAACTTCAATCAAGTTCAGGGGGATGCCAGCGCGCCTCGCGTGGTCACGCTCAGCGGAACGAACGGCGGTGACAACGAGATCCAGTCCGTGATCGTCGACAATCGGGCCACTGCAGTCGTCAGCCTCGCCAAGGGGGGCTCCGGCAAATGGATTCTCTCGGGCAGCAATACGTACACCGGCACCACGACTGTCTTGAACGGGACGCTGCAGGTGGGCAACGGCGGCACGACCGGCCAACTCGGCGCCGGCCCGATCGTGAACAATGCGACGCTTGCCTACAAGCGGTCGGACGACATCACGCTCTCGACCGTGATCAACGGTTCTGGCGGCTTCGTGCAGGCTGGCTCCGGCGTGCTCACCTTCGGCACCGCCCAGCCCTACACGGGGCGCACGAGCGTGCAGGCCGGCACGCTCTCGCTCGGTGAAAGCGGCTCGATCATGTCCTCGACTGCGGTCACCGTGTCGCCCGGAGCATCCTTTTACGTCGCGGACATCGCCGGCGGGAGCTATGCCGTGCCGAGCGGCCAGACAGTCGGCGGAGGCGGCACGGTGGTTGGCGCGTTGGCGGTCGGCGCAGGAGCCACGCTGTCGCCGGGGATGAGTCCCGGCACGCTCACCGTCACCGACGCCGTGACGTTTGGGTCCGGTGGGAGCTACAACTGGCAGATGCTCTCCGCTAGCGGCACGGCGGGCGGAGCAGATTCATGGGATCTCCTCGATGTCGGCAGCACGCTTTCGATCGCCTCGACCTCCGCGGACCCCTTCAAGATCAATCTCTGGACGCTCTCCGGCGTGAATCCCGACGTAAGCGGCACCGCGGCACTCTTCGACTCCGGCCAGAGTGCAACGTGGAAGATCGCCTCGGCGGCCGGTGGCATCTCGGGATTCGCTGCCGACAAGTTCCTGATCAACACCTCGGCCACCAACGGTACTGGCGGATTCGCCAACGGGCTCGCCGGCGGCGCGTTCAGCATCGCCCAGAGCGGCAACGACTTGAACCTCGTGTTCACGTCCGCGGCGCCATCCACGATCACGATCACTGTGGCCAGCGGAACGCAGACCCAGGCAGCGGCTGGGTATCCGACGCTCACCGGCTCCATTCCGGTCGTGAAGGCGGGAGCGGGAACGCTCGTGATCGATCAGGCCAACACCCTGACCGGAAGCACCACCGTGCAGGGCGGCGTGCTGCGATTGGCGAACGCCGCGGCGCTCTCCTCCAGCCGGCTCGTGGTGGTGGCCGGCGGCACCGCTCAGGTCGCGCCGCAGATGACCACGAGCGTGGCCGGCCTCGATCTCGCCGGCAACGGTCTCGTGGACGTCACCGCCGGCGCGGTGACGATCACCGCCGGCATGTCGGCCGGCCAACTCGTGACGGAACTGCTGAAGGGCCGCAGCGATGGCTCCTGGACCGGCACCAGCGGGATCACGTCGACCGTGGCGGCGGCCAACATCGCCTCCAGTATTCCGCGGACGGTGGGCTGGCTCGACAACGGGGACGGTTCGCTGAAGGCGGCCTACGCGGCCCCAGGAGACACCAACCTCGACTGGTCGATCGACATTCTCGACGTCGCCAACGTCCTCGCCGCGGGCAAGTTCAACGCCGGCAACCCGGCGACATGGGCTCAGGGCGATTTCAACTACGACGGCGTGGTTGACGTGCTCGACGCCGCCGACTTCATCACGACCGGCCTGTTTGATACGGGCAACTACAACGTCGCGGCGGGCCAGTCAGAGACGATCGCGGCCGTTCCGGAGCCGAGCGGGTGGGCCATCCTGCTGGGCGTGCTCGCTGCGGCCGGCTCACGAGTGGCGATTCAAGGCCGCTGGAGGACGTCTCGATGAATCCTCGCATAACAGTCAAGCAGCCCGCCGAGTGTGGGCGTCGCGTGTGCGATCGGCATGGCTTTACGTTGGTGGAGTTATTAGTCGTGATTGCCATCATCGCCACACTCATCGGGTTGCTGCTGCCGGCCGTGCAGTCCGCCCGGGAGGCGGCGCGGCGAACGCAGTGTTCCAACAGCCTTCGCCAGATCGGGCTGGCCACGCACGGCTACTCGAGCGCGAAGAAATTTCTCGTGCCGGCATTCCTCGGCAACAACGCGTATATCAGCGACAACAGTGGCTTCAACTCCTGGCCCACGTGGGCGGCGCTCATCCTGCCGTACATGGAAGACAAGACCGTCGCGGATCTCTGGGATCTGAAGCGGGTAGTGGCCGCCCAGCCCCCTGCGGCTTACCAATCGTTCGTCAAGATGTACTCCTGCCCCTCGCGATCGCCCGCCGTACTCAGCGAGAGTGATTTTGCGAAGCCGGGAGGTATCACCTCTGACTACGCGGCGAGCTTCGGCACTGCGATCACTCCGGCGAGCGATCAACTCTTCAAGCTGGTCGATGGCGCCATCGTGCCCGCCACCTCAGTGGTCGGACCCGGGGACAACAAGGGGCCTATCCTCGTGTCGGCCCTGCACCAAGTCACGATGACCAAGGTCACCGATGGCACGAGCAAAACGGTGATGTTCGGCGAGAAGTGGATCAAGCCGGGTGATCGAAGGGGGTTGGAGAGTGATCGCAGCGTCTACAGCGGAGTCCGCAACACCCATCGACGAATGATGGGGCGGAGCGCATCGGAGAACGGCTATCGCAGGCTCCTGGATCCGAACTACACGACGGGTGATTTCACGGTCAGCGTTGCCGGGAGTTGCTTCGGGAGCGCCCACCCAGGAGTAACACCGTTCGTGTTCGTGGACGGCCACGTGCAGTCGGTATCGACCGCCACCGACGTCGATGTGCTCACCGCTCTGGCGACGCGGGCGGGGGGCGAACTGCTCGATTCCAAGGGGTTATGAAGCCGGTCGCGAACCTTCTTGGCCCGCTGTTTGTCGGCGGTGGTGGGGTGGGCGAGGGATGAGCCCAGCGGGCCGTCATCCGGACTGTGGGGAGTGTGAAGCGGAGATCGCGGATGAGACAGGATGACACCAGGTCGAGTCGCCGCAGGCCCCCGTCGTTCGAGCCGCTCGAGGGCCGCCGGATGCTGGCGGTGCAGGCATCGCTGGTCTCCGGGGAGTTGCGGATTTCATTCACGCCCTCATCGACGGTGCCCGAGCAGGTGGCGCGGCTCTCGAGTGATGGGACCAACTACACCGTCCGCAACACCAACAACGTGTCGATCGGCACCTTTTCGGTGGCGACGACGACGGCGATCTCGGTGACGGGCTCGACGGGTGTGGATCGGCTGGAGGTGCCGGGAACGGGAGCGCAGCCGATCACCGATCCGCTCACTGTGGGTTCCACGATCGAGACGACGGTGATCGCCCGCGCCCTGACGCCTGCGTCGGGCGGCGTCGAGATTGGCTCACCGGCGGTGGCGCTCTCCGCGGCCGTCACCACTCCGGGAAGCCAGACCTACGCGGGCAACGTCGTTCTCGGTGGGGCGGTGACGGTGCGGACAACCGCCGACGGATCACGGGTGCGGTTCGAGGGCGTGGTCAGCGGTGCCGCAGGGACGTCGCTGGAAGTGGATACGCCGGGCTCGTCGACCCTGCTCGGCGGGCTGGGCGGCACGGCGCGGCTCGTGAAGCGGGGATCCGGTTCGCTGGATGTGACCAACGCGGGTGTGTTCGCGGCGGGGGCCGCGATCGACGGGGGCGAGGTGGTGGTCCGGCAGGCGACGGGGCTGGGGAGTGGCCCGCTCTCGATCGGTGGCAGTGGCAGGCTGCGTCTGGATGTGGGCACCGTGCGGCCGCGTGTGGCAGCACTCGAGTTGGCGGCTGGCGGTCGGCTCGACGTTGGCCTGGGCGGGGTGCGGATCGCGGCGGGTGGCTACGACTTGGCGACGGTGCGGCAGTGGCTTGCCACGGGCCGGAACGGCGGCGACTGGGACGGCACGCAGGGGATCGTCTCGTCATCCGCCGCGGCGACGACCGGCCGCGACGTGGGGTATGTGGTGAACGAAGACGACAGCCTGTCGATCGCGTTCGCCGCGGCTGGCGACACGAATCTCGACGGGGTGCTCGATGTGCTCGACACGACCAACATCATCGCTTCGGGCACGTTCGATACGGGCATGACGGCCACGTGGGGCAACGGCGACTTCAACGCCGACGGCATCGTGGACGTGCTCGACGTGGCGGATCTCGTGGGGACCGGCATCTACAACAAGGGCGCCTACCTGCCGGTGTCGGTGACGCCTGCAGAATTCGGCGAGACCTGGGAACGAGCGGCGACGAGCCGGCTGCCGTCCGGCGACTGGGTGCTGCAGTCGGGCACGTGGGGCACCGTGGCGCAGCAGGACGCCCGCGGCGCCGGACGGAAGTATGCGGCAGCCGCGAACCAGGCCTCGCGGCTGATGCGGCCGGTCGATCTGGCGGGTCTGGACCATGTGGTCGTGCAGGGCTGGTTCTCGGATTCGGCCGGCACCAACCGCGGCATGCTGGGACTGGCGTCGTTTCCGACGGTGGCCGATGCCGGCCTCGTGCGGATGGGAGCTGCGGCGAAGGGCACCTACCGCATCGAATACGTCGATCCGGCAACGCCGGGCGTGGTGACGGAGATCGACACGGGGCTGGCGGCCGAGGCCGGCTGGCACTTCATGCGACTGGATCTCGTGAAGGATCAGAACACCCCGGCGACCTGGCAGGCGACCTTTCGAGGCTGGAACGCCGCCAAGACGGCAGAGACGACCAAGACGTTTTCGTGGGCCTTCGATCCCGGCCTCGTCCGCTGGGCGACGCTCGGCTCGGCAGTGGCTTCGACCGGTGCGACGGCCTGGGACGACGTGCTCGTTGGTTCGCTCGCCGACGTCGGACCACCGCCAGCGCTCCCGGTCGTCGGCATGCAACTCGTGGGCACGGCCTCCTCCAATCTTGTTGGCTGGGAGCCTCACCGGGCGATGGACGGCAATGCCTCCACGGTCTATTCATCGGTCGGCCATGGGGCGAGCTCGGCGGTGACCGAGTGGCTTGGCGTCGACGTGGGGAGCATAACCAGGCTTTCGGGGCTCACGATTGTTCCACGTCCTGGCGGCGGGTGCTTTCCGGTCGACTACCAGATCCAGTCATCGACCGACATGGTCAACTGGTCGACGGTGCCGGGGATGACGTTCGTGGGGCAGACGCCGCCGACGTCGAAGGCGGTGCATGCGTTCGCGGAGCCGGTGCAGGCCCGCGGCCTGCGGGTGTATGCCACGCGATTGAGCCCCGACGGTGGCGGCAACCACTATCTGCAGATCGCCGACCTCCAGGTGCCGGAGTTCCTGCCCTCTGATCTCCAGGCCTGGGTCGGCCCGACGGAACTTCGCGACAAGAAAGTGATCAACACGGGCATCTTCTCCCGAGTGAGCTTCTCAGATCCCGACTCGCCGATGCCGCATTATCTCGCCACCCACCCCGACTATCTCGCCAACACGCCCTTTGACGGCATCACCATTCCGGTTCCGATCGATCCGACCTGGGCCGCCGCGCAGGGCCTCGTGGCGCAACCGGTCTACGGCTTGAACCAACTCACCATGCTCAACGTGCCGATCCCATGGTCTGTGGTTGAGGGCGCCGTCAACGATCTCAAACGGGTGCAGTGGGGCAACGTCACCGACAACTTCCTCTGGTACGGCTTCAGCGAGTTCGCCTCCGACGAAGACGCTGCCACCAAGTCCGTGCGGCCCGACAGTGCCGCCGACTGGAACGTGGTGGTCCAAAACGCGGTGCTCTGTGCCCGGATGTGCCGCGAGGCCGGCCTCAAGGGCTTCATGATGGATCCCGAGCAGTACGGCCGTTACCCATCGGGCGAGTATTACCCGTTCGGGCTTGGAACCGCGGCCACCTGGCGGGCCCGGGGCGAGCAGTGGATCAACGCGGTGCAGGCGGAGTATCCGGAGATCATGCTGAACTCCTTCTTCACCTGGGGACCGGAGACCCAGCCCGGCGGCTGGGACGACTATCCCAACCTCGCGAACTTCATGAACGGCGTGCTGGCGGGCATTGAGGCACCGGCCCGGATCATCCACGGCTGGGAATCGACGTTCTGGTACGGTATGAACCGTACGATCGACGGGGAGTCCATCCAGTTCGCGGGCGACCGCACGGTCTATGCCCAGACCCGCAGCGACATCCGCAACGTGTGGCGCAGCTACAGCGACAACCCCGAGAAGTACGACGACTTCGTCGATGTCGGCATG
>JAUMAF010000241.1:0-7441 GCA_032117045.1 Pirellulales bacterium
GTGAAGGCGTTGGGGTGATGGTCGCGGCCCTTCGAGCGGCCGAGCACGGCGCTCGCCTCCACCATGGGCGTGCGGCCGAACTCGCCCCCCCAGACCACGAGCGTCGAATCGAGCATCCCCCGCCGCTTGAGGTCGGCCACCAGGGCGGCCGACCCCTGGTCGGTCTTCTCGCAGTTGGTTTTCACGTTGCCCGCGACGTCGGAGTGGCCGTCCCAGCCCTCGTGGTAAATCGTGATGAACCGCACCCCGCGCTCCACGAGCCGCCGGGCGATCAGACAGGCCCGGGCGAAGCTCGTCTCTTCGGGCTTGCAGCCGTAGAGGGCGAGCGTCTCGGGGGTCTCGTCGGCGAGATCCATTAGTTCCGGAGCCGAGGTCTGCAGGCGATGGGCCATCTCGTAGCTCGCGATCCGGGTGGCGATCTCCGGATCGCCGTCGAGGACCAGGCGGCGACGGTTGAGCGCCGCGACCACATCGAGCGTGTCGGCGGCGATCCTGCCGTCGGCGCCGGCGGGGGAATCGACGTTGAGGATGGGCGGGCCCGCGTTGCGAAACCGGGTGCCGGTGTGGATGCTCGGCAGGAAACCACTCGACCAGCAGGCGCTGCCGCCGCTGATCCCCGCGCCCGTGCTCATCACCACGAACGCCGGTAGGTCGCGGCTTTCGCTGCCGATCCCGTAGGTCACCCACGAGCCGAGGCTCGGCCGGCCGGGCTGCGCGAAGCCGCAGTTCATGAAGATCTGCGCCGGGGCATGGTTGAACTGATCGGTGCGGCAGCTCTTCACGATCGCGATGTCGTCGGCGACCTTCGCAAGGTGCGGCAGCATTTCCGACAGCTCCGCCCCGCTCTGCCCGTGCCGAGCGAAGGCATACCGCGGCCCGAGCACGGCGGCATCAGGACGGATGAAGGCATACCGCTGCCCGCCGATCACTTCCGGCGGGATCGGCTGGCCCTCGATGGCGGTGAGTTTCGGCTTGTGGTCGAAGAGCTCGAGCTGGCTGGGCGCACCCGCCATGAAGAGCTGGATCACGGCCGTGGCACGGCCGGGAGCATGCGGGGGCCGCGGCGCGAGCGGACCCGCGGCGGCCGGTCCGTCGGCATGGGCCCGAGGTGGCAGCGACTCGGCGACGAGTCCCGCCAGCGCCATCTTGCCGACACCGATGCCGCAGTCGCGAAAGAAATGCCGCCGGGTGATGTCGAGCAGGTGGTTCATGGTCGCTCCTACCGCTTCACGATCGCTTCGTCGAGATTCATCACCGCCCGGGCAGCCAGCATCCAGACGGCCCGCTCGGCCGCATCGGCCGTATCGCCGCCGGCCAGCATTGCAGCGTCGATCTCGCCCGCCGCGATCCGCTGTCGCTGCGTGTCGAGGTATTCGCCGAGGGCGCGGGCCTCCTCGGCGTCGAACTCCCGCGACAGTATCCGCCGGGCGAGGTCCCGAAGGCGGCTGGCGTCGTCCGGCCCCGCCGCCATCACGCCCCTGCCGAGCGCCTGCGCCACCTCCACGAACATCGGGTCGTTGAGCAGCGTGAGGGCCTGGAGCGCCGAGTTGGAGACGTCGCGGCGGGCGATGCAGGCCTCTCCCGTGGGCCCGTCGAAGGTGGTAGTCATGGCGAAAGGGGCCGTCCGCTTCTGGAAGGTGTAGATGCTGCGGCGATGGCGATCGTCGCCCGTGCTCGCCAGCCATTTCGGATTGCCATACGCCACCTCAGTCACGCCCTCGGGCTGCGGCGGGCGAACGCCGGGGCCATACATTTTCGTCGACAATAGCCCCGCCGCCGCGACCATCGAATCGCGGATCACCTCGGCCTCGAGGCGGACGCGCGGACCGCGGGCCAGCAGCGCATTGGCGGGATCATGTGCGGCCAGCGCCGGCGGCACAGCCGACGACTGCCGATAGGTGGCGCTGGTGACGATCAGCCGGTGCAGCTTCTTCTGCGACCAGCCCAGGTCGTGCATGAACGTGACGGCGAGCCAGTCGAGCAGGTGCGGATGGCTCGGCGGATCGCTCTGGTATCCGAAGTCTTCCACGGTCGCCACCAGCCCCCGGCCGAAGAAGGCCTGCCAGTGGCGGTTGACGGTCACGCGGGCGGTGAGCGGGTTTTCCACGGAGACGAGCCACTCCGCCAGGGCCAGCCGATCGGCTGGCGCGTCCGCCGGCAGCGGCGGCAGAAATGCCGGGGTCGCCGGCCGCACTTCCTCCTCCGGCTGCGTGTATTCGCCCCGGTGATGGCGAAACGTCTTTCGGGGATGACCGGGCGGTCGCTCCCGCATCACGAGCGACCGTTGGCCTTCGTTGAGCGACCTCTCAAGCGCGCGAATCTCCTCGACGGGCTTCTCGAGTTCCTTCGCCGTCATGAGAAAGCCGGTGAAGATCCGCTCCCGGTCGGCCTCGCTCCGCTGCTCGACGGGCAGGGCGAGCGCGGCCTCCGTGTCGACGGAATAGGCCCGCGCCGCCGCGGTTGCATCACTCGTGACACCGATCCGAAAGCGGCCAATCGCACAGATGAAGTGCCGCTCGCTTCGCAGCGTGATCTGGATCGATTCACCTGCTGCGACCGGTGACTCCAGCATAAAGACGGCCGTGTGGCTGCGGCCCTGGCCGCCGTCGATACCCCACCCGCTCGACATGTCTCCATCGATCGCCTTGGCTGCCGTGTTGCCTTTCGCGGCGAAAGACTCCGTCGCCGCCGTGATCCGTCGGGGCTCTCCCCGTGCGGCCACCTCGATCTCGGAAAGGAAAAAGTCGCCCTCGGGGCCTTCATAGGAAGTCATGCCCGGACCGCCGGCAGGCAGGCTCTCGTCGGGCATCGCCTCGAGGCGAATCGCCGCCACCGGGGCCTCTGAGACAGGTAGCGTCACGATGGAGACGTTGCTCTTGGTGACATCGCCAGCAGCGAGCACAGAGCCGTCGTCACGAATGGACAGCCTCGGCATGGTGGCCGCGACTGCCGCAGGCCGCACGATCCGCCACTCGGCCGCCCGCGCCGACTCCTCGAGGTTCCAGCGATCGAAGCGTTCGGCAAGGGTCATCTGCGGCATCGCTTCCCCAGCCGGAGTGGGCTCCGGTGCCGGATCGACCGCCGGCCAGCGCTCGGGGAGGCTGCGAAGGGCGGCGGCGATCTGGTCGCGGATTCCGGCTCGACGCACCTCGAGTTCGGCGCTTGGTATCACCCAGGCGGGCTCGTCGGCGTTGTTGAGCAGGGCCATCAGCGCGAAATAGTCGGTGTGCGTGAGGGGATCGAACTTGTGGGTGTGGCATTGCGCGCAGGCCGTCGTCAGGCCGAGCCAGGTCATACCGGTCGTGCCCACGCGATCGACCATGGCGAGGTAGCGGAACTCCAGCGGATCGATGCCCCCCTCCTCGTTGATCATGGTGTTGCGGTGGAAGCCCGTGGCAATGATGTCGTCGTTGGTGGCGCCGGGAACGAGGTCGCCGGCGATCTGGCGGATCGTGAACTGGTCGAAGGGCATGTCGGCGTTGAGTGCCCGGATCACCCAGTCGCGGTAGGGCCAGATCGAGCGTTCGCGGTCTTTCTCGTAGCCGTTGGTGTCGGCATAGCGGGCGAGATCGAGCCAGCGGCGGGCCCACCGCTCGCCGTAGCGGGGGCTTGCCAACAGCCGGTCGACGAGCCGCTCGTAGGCATCGGGCTCGGTGTCGGCGAGGAAGGCGTCGAGTTCGGCAGGAGTGGGGGGCAGGCCGATGAGGTCGAGATGCACGCGGCGGCAGAGCACGGCCCCGTCGGCCTCCGCGGCCGGGCGAAGCCCCTCGCGGTCGAGGCGCGCGCGCACAAAACGGTCGACATCATTTCGTGACCATCTGTCACTCGCTTCACACCTCACCGCCGGCTTCTCGGGCTTCACGAACGCCCAGTGCGGCCTGTATTCGGCGCCTGCCGCGATCCATTCCCCAAGGATTCGCTGCTCGTCGGCGGTGACCGCCGCCTTCGCGTGAGGCGGCGGCATCACGAGATCGGGATCGGTGGCCGTGATGCGGGCGATCAACTCGCTGTCGTCCGGATGGCCGGGAACGATCGCCCGCGTGCCGCTGTCGAGTTCGGCGACGGCCGCCTCCCGCGTGTCGAGCCGCAGGCCGGCTTCCCGGTGGGCTTCATCCGGCCCGTGGCACTTGAAGCACCGGTTCGAGAGCACCGGCCGGACCTCGCGGGCGAAATCGGGGCCATTGGCGAGGCAGCACTGCCCGACGAAGAGGGCCAGGGCGACGGCGAGCGGGAATGGCAGTGGCATCGGGTCATTTTCCCATGTCGATCACCGGGTGACTAGCCGTTTCTATGTCGTTTCTTTGTCGATTCGACGGCTCGTCGTCGCGAGGGTAAGACTGTGGGAACGACGATTTCTCACAGGAATCCCTTCATCCCGATGGCCGATCCCCGCCAGCCCTTCTCGATCAACCGTGGCATGGGCTCCGGGGGCTTCGACTTCCGTGGCCCCGCCGCCCTCGCAATTCTCGCCCTTGTCGTCGCCGGCCTGGCCCGCGGCGTCTATACGGTGGGCCCGGAGAGCGTGGGCGTGGTGCAGCGGTTCGGCCGCTACGTGGGCACGGTGGGCCCCGGCCTCCGGTTCAAGGTGCCCTTCGGCATCGACACGGTCACGATCCTGCCGGTGAAGCGGCAGCTCAAGATGGAGTTTGGGTTCGGCTCATCCGGGGCTTCGAATCCCGATCAGGTGTCGGCGGAGCAGGCGCGGGAGAGCGACATGGTGACGGGCGACCTCAACGCCGCTCACGTCGAGTGGGTGGTGCAGTATGAGATCGCTGATCCCGAGGCCTTCTTGTTCAACATGCGCGAACCGGGCCCCACGCTTCGCGATCTCGCCGAGAGCGTGATGCGGGAGGTGGTGGGCGACCGCACGGTGGACGAAGTGCTCACGATCGGACGCCAAGGCATCGAGACCGACGCCATTGCCAAGCTCACGGGCCTCGTGCAGGAGTTGAAGATGGGGCTGCGGGTGCAGCAAGTGCAACTCAAGAACGTGCACCCGCCCACCGCCGTGCAGCGGTCCTTCGACGAGGTCAATCGCGCCCAGCAGGAACGCGAGCAGATGATCAACCAGGCCAACGGCGAATACAACAAGGTCGTGCCCCGGGCCAGCGGCGAGGCCGAGCGGAAGCTCCGCGAGTCGGAGGGCTATGCCCTCAAGCGCGTGAACGAGGCGGAGGGCGATGTGGCCCGGTTCAAGGCCCTCCTCGAACAGTATGAAAAGGCCCCCGCGGTGACGCGGCAGCGGCTGTATCTCGAGACGATGGCCGAGGTGATTCCGAAACTCGGCGGCAAGATCATCCTCGACGAAGACGCGAAGCAGTTTCTCCCGCTGATGAGCCTCCCCGCACCACGACTTGGACAGGGAAAGGCGGTGGCTGAATGAACTCGCTTCCGATCAACCATCCGCTCCTCCAGTGGGCCAGGCGGCTCACCGACTGGCTCTTCTCGCCGCTCGGCGCCATCGCCGGCGTCGCGGCCGCGGTGCTGATCTTCGGCTGCGCCTACACGGTGCAGCAGACCGAGCAGGTGGTGCTCACGCAGTTTGGCCGGCCGGTGGGCAGCCCGATCAACTCCAACTCCGGCGAAGGCGCCGGGCCCGGGCTCCATTTCAAGGTGCCGTTCGTCCAGCAGGCCAACCGGTTCGACAAGCGGATTCTTGAGTGGGACGGCATCCCCAACGAGATGACCACCCGCGACAAGCTCTATGTGGTGGTCGATACCTTCGCCCGCTGGCGGATCGTCGATCCCCTCGTCTACTTCCAGAGCCTGCGGGACGAACGCAGCGCTCTCTCCCGCATCGACGACATCATCGGCAGTGAGACCCGCAACGTCGTCGCGCGGCACGATCTGATCGAACTCGTGCGATCCGACAAGTCGCGAAAGCCCGAGCAGGACGCCACGATCGCTGAGGCCTCCGCGACGGTCGGCACGCTGCCGCCGATCCGGTTCGGTCGCAAGGAACTGGAGCGAGAGATCCTCGCGGCTGCCGCGCCCAAGATGGGAATCTGGGGCATCGAGCTGCTTGATGTGCGCGTGAAGCGGGTGAACTACAAAGAGGGGGTGATCGAGAAGATCTACGACCGGATGATTTCGGAGCGGATGCAGATCGCCGAGCGCTTCCGCTCGGAGGGTGCGGGCGAGGCCGCCAAGATCGAAGGCCGTCGCGACAAGGACTTGCAGCGGATCCAGTCCGATGCCTACCGCAAGGTGCAGGAGATCAAGGGCGCGGCCGACGCCCAGGCCTCCGAGGTGTATGCCAAGGCCTATTCCTCGAGCCCGCAGGCGGCCGACTTCTACACATTCGTCCAAACGCTCGACACCTACAAGAAGACGCTCGGCAGCGACAGCACGGTCGTGCTGACGACCGACAGTGACTTCTTCCGGCTGCTGAAGCGGGTCGACCCCGTGGCTCCAAAGCCCGTCGCCGAGTAGCGACGGTTGGCATCCGAGCGACCGGCATCTCATGCAACCTGCTGAAAGCAGCGATACCGCTGACTCCTCCGACGCTCTCCGCGATCCCATGGCGCGGTTGGCCCGCACGCGGCACGAGTTCGGTGAACACGGCGGTGTGAACCTGTCGATCGAGACGAGTTCGACATTTACCGTGCTCGAGGCAGGTCGCCTCCCCGACATCTTCCAGGGCCGATCCGGCCCCACGGGCGGCTGCTACTTGTACGGCCGGCATTTTAACCCGACCGTGCTGGCCCTCTCGCGACAGTTGGCCGCCCTCGAAGCGACGGAACACGCCTATTGCACCGCCAGCGGGATGGCGGCGATCTCCGGGGCGCTGCTCCAGTGCTGTGATTCGGGCGACCACATCGTGGCCGGCCGGGCACTCTATGGCGGATCCTGGGCGCTGTTGCACGACTTCCTGCCCCGTAAAGCCGGCATTACCACGACCTTCGTCGACATCTCTGACCTGTCTGCCGTCGAAGCGGCGTTCACGCCCCGCACCCGCGTGCTCTATTGCGAGTCGATCGCCAACCCCACATTACGAGTCGCCAACCTGCCCGCGCTCGCCCGCATCGCACACGACCGCGGCGCGCGGCTCATCGTGGACAACACATTCGCCCCCTGCATCGTCTCACCACGGCTGCACGGCGCGGACGTCGTCATCCACAGCCTGACGAAGTTCATCAACGGCGCCTCCGACATCGTCGCCGGCTGCGTGTGTGCCGACGGTGCCTTCATCGACTCGATGTATGACCTGCACGCGGGCAGCCTGATGCTCCTCGGCCCAGCGATGGATCCCCGGGCCGCCTATGAGGTGGCCACACGGCTGCCGAACCTTGGACTGCGAATCCGTGAACACTCGCGCCGAGCGCTGGCCTGTGGCCGCATGCTTCAGGAACTCGGAGCGCGAGTCGTCTACCCGGGGCTCCCCTCTCACCCCGACCACGCGCTCTTTGAGCGGCTGGCCAACCCCGGGTATGGCGCCGGC
>JAUMAF010000242.1:0-9854 GCA_032117045.1 Pirellulales bacterium
GCCGCGTCGGCGCCCTTACCGGCCGGACGATAGCCCCGTCACAGGCGACGCACGCGGGGCAGTCGCTCGGGTTCACCCGGCGTGATGCCGACCGCAGGTCTGCCCGCATCTCCCGATGGAGGGGACGCGCGATCCACCGAGTGTTGCGATCGCTGCCGGATCCCGCACAGGATGGTGACCGCAAGGGAAGCAGGTCTGATGGTCAGAAGGACCAGCGGCGCGGTTTGCCCGCGGGCAGAGAGAGCGTGATCTCGTCGAGATCAACGGCTGGAGATCCCTGGGGCAAATAAAGTCGGAGGATGCCAGCCTTTTCCTCGACGGGCAGTTCGAGGGTCACGGCCTCCCATACGGAATCACCGGAGACCTTGTAGGGCACGGAGAGCGACTCGGCACCGCCAGTTTCACTCAAGAGAACGACTCTTCCTTCTCCGGCCTGTGGTGCTCGAATCCGGAACATGATTCGGGCGGTGCCGGGGGTGATTCCGGCAGCGACGCCAAGGAAGGAGCGAGCCCCTGTCGATTGGACGGTGAGGACACCGTCGCGGACGACGGCCTCGCCGGCCCGGTTCTTCCATCCTCCGGGGAGCTCGTGGGACGCGGGGGCCTTTTTTTTGGCGGTGGCATCGGCATTCGACGGACCTTTGCCAAAGGTGGGATTGAGCACGGGAATGACCGCCTCGTTTTCCACCAGGTGACGCTGCAACAGTTCGTTCAGATCAGAGGCAAGCTCGGGGTTCTCATGCACGAGGTTGTGATGCTCGCCGGGATCCTCGGAGAGGTCGTAGAGTTCAAGTTCATCGGAGCCGTTGTCAGCCCGCGCGTAGAAACGGATGAGCTTGAAGCGTCCCTCACGGATGGAGGAGCCGGCGTAGAAGCCGTCCATGACGGCATCGCGACGGGCGTCTCCGTGCGGGAAGTGACAGAAGATGTGCGTCCGCGGTGAAGGCCCGCCTTGGAGCGCGGATACCTGGTCGAAGCCGTCCATCTTCTGCCCGGCCTTGGGCTCGACGCCGCAAGCCCCGAGGATGGTCGGGTAGAGGTCCGTGGACTGCATGAGGAAGTCGGCGGTCGAGCCCGGCTTCACGACGCCGGGCCAGACGACGATGCCTGGTTCGCGCGTGCCACCCTCGTAGAGCGACGCCTTGCCGCTGCGGAAGGGCAGATTGCTGGTCGCGGGAATCTCGGCGTAGCCCTCGGGATCCGTTTGTTTGGGGGGATAGGCGTAGCCGCCGTTGTCCGACCAAAACACGATGAGCGTGTTGTCGGCTTCGCCCGACTCATCGAGGTGCCGCAGGAGCCGCCCGACGGCGTCGTCCATGCTCTTGACCATGGCGGCAAAGAGCGGGTTTCTCTGCGGATTGGCCGGGTCGGTTTTCTGGCGGAAATACCCCACGTAATCCGCGCGTGCGTTCCAGGGCGAGTGGACGGAGAACAGCCAGAAGTTGATGAAGAAAGGCCGCCCCTTGCTGGAGCGGATGAATGCGCCGGCCTCGTCGGCCATGCGCTCATCCACGTGGCGGCCGATGTCGTCCTTGATTGCCGGGTCGCTGATGAACCTTTCCCAAGGTGCCAGGTAGCCTCCGAGCGGGCCGGCGGCCCGCGGGGCGTGCGGCCAATCGAGATCGAATCCCTGGTCCTTCGGTTCGTACGCGTCTCCGGGAGCCATGTTGTGTCCGAGGTGCCACTTTCCAAAATGACCGGTGGCGTATCCCGCGTCTCGGAGTGCTTCAGCGAGCGTGTGATACGTCGGCTTCAGGCGGGTGACTGAATTGGCGACGTTCACGCGCGCGTTGCCCGACACGAGTTTCTTCGTCAAGATCACCTTCGCGCTATGGCAGGCCGGAGCGGTAATGCCCGTGCGAGCTGGATTCTGTCCGACCATGATGCTCGAACGTGTCGGAGAACACAGGGGGCTGGCGGAGTAGGCGTTGGTCAAACGAACGCCGCGTGATGCGAGTCGGTCGATGTTCGGTGTTTCGTAATAGGTGCTGCCGAAGCACCCCACGTCGTGGGCTCCCAGATCATCGGCGAGGATCAAGACAACGTTGGGGCGGTCCGCCGCACGTGCCGTGAACGGCGCGAGCAGCAGCGTGACGAGTATCCCGAGGCGTACGTGTTTCATCGTCGTGCTGAAAAAGCATGGAGCGAACGGGGCGGAGCCGATCCGGGGAAGGATAGCCCGATCAAGAGCTCGCCGCGACCGTTTTCCGGGGGTGTGTCGGAGGTACGGGCGACCTCTGGCGGGTTGTTGCCGACATGCTCCACGACGCTCTTGGGTTCGACGAAGCTGTGATCCCCGCGTTCAATAGCGGGTTGGTCCAGGAGCGCTCGGAGCCCCCGAGCCTGGATGCCATACTCGGGGGCCTTCGGAACGGCAGATGCGCCCACCGGAGTGGATCGTGCATGCACGCCGGACGAGCCGTGCTCAAGCAGTGAGGGGTCTTTCGATGGGGCGTTTCTCGCATCGGGCCCACGGGGCGTTGCTCATCCTGTGCGTCGCGCCGGCTGTCGCGGTGGCTGCGGATCCGCTCGCCATCACCTGGGAGAAGAACACCCTGACGATCTCCGGTGCCCATCTCTCCGGTGGCGAGATCACAGTCAACTATCTCGAGGCCTACTGTCGCAGCGGCTCGACGGACGCCGACTGGGTGAAGCACACGGTCGTCGGACACGCGACCAAGCTCGTGGAGGCCAGCGAAGACAAGACCCTGGTGCGGCTCGAGGATGCCGTGAACGACGGCCTGCGGGTGCGTCACGAGATCCGTTCCACGCCCGATGAGGTGCGATTCGAGATCACCGCACACAACCCGACCGACCGGCGCTCGGAGGCCCACTGGGCCCAGCCGTGCATCCGGCTCGCGAAATTCACGGGCGCAGACCAGCAGGGGTATCTCGCCAAGTCATTCGTTTTCCTCGATGGCCAACTGGCACGCATGCCCACGCGGGATTGGGCCACCCAGGCCCGTTACACGCCTGGCCAGGTTTGGTGCCCGGCGCACGTCGATCGCAACGACGTGAATCCGCGCCCCTTGAGCCCACTCGTCACGTCGAATGGACTGATCGGCTGCTTCTCTGCCGACGACAAGCAGGTGTTCGGCACGGCCTTCGATCCCTACCAGGAGCTTTTTCAGGGTGTCATCGTCTGCCTTCATTCCGACTTCCGCCTCGGGGGGCTGGAGGCTGGTGAGACGAAATTGATCAAAGGCCGCATCTATATCGCCCCCAACGTGGAGCAGCTTCTGTCGCGCTACCGCGCCGACTTTCCGCACCACGGTCGGCAGCCCCCCCGCTGACTCGGCATCCGCGCCTTCGCTTCGGAGGCCCGCGAGCCGGCGGAGGTCGCGCCCCCGTCGGGTGGCTTTACCGGAGGCCGGTGTGCTGCTCTCCGTGTTCGGAAGCTGCCGGTGGTGTTGAGATGGCGGCACGACGCCCATCCCCGCGCCGACGAGCGCGACGTCATGAGCGCCTGGCCGGGGTAGACTGTGGCGATCGGGCAAGGTGCCGGTGATGAAGAACAACGTCGTCTGTCTTCCGTGGATCACCCTCTCCACGCTCCTGGTCGTGGGCTCGGCGCAGGCTCCGGCTGCCGACCCGGCCCTCGATCACTTCGAGTCGCGGATTCGG
Organism: Pirellulales bacterium; assembly: GCA_032117045.1. Taxonomy (GTDB): domain Bacteria; phylum Planctomycetota; class Planctomycetia; order Pirellulales; family UBA1268; genus QWPN01. Next base: position 3,625 of record JAUMAF010000242.1, read on the forward strand.
CCGCTCCTCCTCGAGCGGTGCCAGGGGTGCCACTCGGGTGCGACCGGCAAGACCAGCGGCGGGCTCGCCCTCGATACACGTGCAGGCTGGCTGAAGGGGAGCGATTCCGGACCAGTGATCGTGCCCGGCGATCCTGACGCCAGCCTCCTCGTGGCGGCCATCCGCTCCGGTGTGGACGGCGCGAGGATGCCACCGGAGGACCATGGCGGACCGCTCGCGCAGCACGACGTCGATGCGGTGGTCGCCTGGATCGCCGCCGGTGCGCCCGATCCCCGCGAAGGGTCCGCCTCGCTCGGCGGGATGACGCCTCAGGAGGCCCGCGGGTGGTGGGCGTTCCAGCCGCTCGTCGCCGTCGTGCCTCCCGATGTGAGCGACGCCGGGTGGCCCCGCGGCGACATCGATCGATTCGTCCGAAAGGCGCAGGAAATCCGCGGCATCGAGCCGCTTGAGGATGCCGACAGGCGGACGCTCCTTCGCCGGGCGACGTTCGATCTCACGGGCCTGCCACCCACACCGGAGGAGATCGCGGACTTTCTTGCCGACGGCTCGCCCGACGCGTTCTCCCGCGTCGTGGATCGCTTGCTCGACTCACCGGCGTACGGGGAGCGATGGGGGCGGCACTGGCTCGACGTCGCCCGCTACGCCGACACTGCAGGCGACGGCGCCGACTATCCGGTGCGGGAGGCGGGCCGCTATCGCGACTGGGTCGTCGCCGCCCTCAACGCTGACCAGCCGTTCGACGAGTTCGTCCGCGACCAGATCGCCGGCGACATCCGTGCGGCCTCGGGACCAGCCGAGGACTATGCGAGCCGCGTCACGGCCACCGGTTTCCTTGCCATCGGCAAGCGATACGGCTACGCCCCCAAGCCCACCTACCAGCATCTCGATTTCGCGGACACGATCGACTCGCTCGGCCGCGCGCTGCTCGGCTTGTCGCTCGGCTGCGCCCGCTGCCATGACCACAAGTACGACCCGGTCACGATGGCGGACTATTACGGCCTCTACGGCATCATGCAGAGTTCGAAGTGGGCCTTTCCGGGCGGCGAGGAACACAAGCGTCCCGCCGACTTCGTGCCTCTCGTGCCGGCCGCAGAGGCGGCGCGTCTCGACGCCGAGCACGCCACCCGACTTCGTGCGGTTGACACCGAATTGGCCGCCGCCCAGATCGAGCGCGCGCGGCTCGACCCGAACTGGTGGGCTGGTGGAGTCGACCTCGCTTTCGAGGCCCAGAAACCCGGTTCGCAGCCCGCGGCAGCGTGGCTCGGCATGGGTCCGAACGTCGTGGTGGCCGAGGCACAGAGCCCGTTCACCCACATTCACCCCGCGGGCACGCGCGGGGTGCGGATGGGGACGGGCAAGCCCAACGAGGGTGTCCGACACGTCTTCGCCCAGCCACTGCGGACCCGCCCCGGCGGGCGAATCCATCTGGCGATCGACTTCCGCACGGTCGCCCCGGCAGAGCACGGCGGAGCCTACCGGTTCTATGTCGGCCGTGGCGTCGTCGAGTCACTCGCGCTCGAGTGCAGCGTCAGTGCCCGGGAGTTCGCGGTGCGCAGTGGCGGCGAGTGGAGGGTTGTCCGATCGCTGGAGCCGGGCACGTGGTACACGCTCGCCTGCACGATCGATGGTGACCACCGCACGATCTCGGGAACGGTGGGCACCTCCGACGACCGCTCGACGTTCGCCGACATTCCGGTTGCGGCGGCATGGGATGGCGTCGTCGACACGTTCATCTGCGACGGCATCGGCCACGTCGCCGGCCCATCCCCCGCGCGGGACCTCGACAACCTCGCGATCCAAGAGGAACCCTTCGCCGCCGTGGGCACGGCGGTGAACCGTCCCGCCGCCCCCGCCGACGCGACCACGCGGATCACCGGAGTCGATGCCCGCATCGCGGAACTGAAGCAGTCGCGCGAGTCGCTCGTTGCCGCGCCCCCCTATCCCGTCGCGTACGGTGTCGGCGAGGGCCGGGCCGGCCCGGCTCGGATCCAGAAACGCGGCGAACCTCACCTGCAGGGGGACGAGGTGCCGCGCCGCTGGATCGACGTGCTCGGCGGCGATTCGCTCCCAGCCGAGGAGGCCGGCAGCGGCCGGTTGCAGCTGGCCGATTGGGTGACCCGCTCATCCGCGCCGCTCGTCGCCCGTGTCTTTGTCAATCGTGTCTGGCAGTGGCACTTCGGCCGAGGCATCGTGCCGACGCCGAGCGACTTCGGCAACCGCGGTGAGCCGCCCTCGCACCCCGAACTCCTCGAATGGCTGGCGCACGAGTTCGTGGCCTCCGGCTGGCGACTCAAGCCGCTCCACCGCCGGATCATGCTCTCGAGGACCTATCAGCTCTCGGGCGGCTCGGACGCAGAGATCGAGGCGGTCGACCCGGAGTCCGTCTGGCTCTGGCGATACGTCCGTCGCCGCCTCGACGCCGAGTCGATCCGTGACGCGATGCTTTTTGTTTCGGGCCAACTCGACCGGTCGGTGCCGGATTGCCACCCGTTCCCCGACGTGGCGACGTGGGGATTCACCATCCACAAGCCCTTCCACGCGGAGTACGACTCGAATCACCGCAGCCTGTACCTGATGGTGCAGCGAAACCGCCGCCATCCCTATCTGGCTCTCTTCGACGCGGCGGACCCCAACCAGAGCATCGACCGCCGCCTGACCACGACGACGCCCACGCAGGCCCTCTACCTCATGAATTCGCCATTCGTCCACCGCCAAGCCGAAGCCTTCGCCGCCCGTCTCGACGCAACGGGCGACGCGGAACCGCGGCGGATCGAGCGCGGCGTCGAAATGGCATCGGGGTTTCGGCCCGATGCAGCGGATCGCGATCAGTGCGCGGCGTTCCTCGCGTCCTATCGGGAGGGACTCGTCGCGCGTGGCAGCCCGACGGATCAGGCGGATGCCCAGGCGTGGGCGGCGCTGTGCAGGGTGCTCCTCACCGACAATGCCTTCCTGAGCGTGGACTGACATGCATCCGGGCCCGCCCCTCTCACGTCGTGAATGGCTGCAGCGAGCGCACGGTGGCTGCGGTGCGCTGGCACTTGCGGCCCTGTTGCGGGACGAGGCTGCCGCACGCGATCCGCTGGCAGCGCACCCCGGTCACCATCCGGCCAGGGCTGACGCGGTGATTTTTCTGTTCGCCACCGGCGGCGTGTCGCACGTCGATACGTTCGACCACAAGCCGCTCCTCGATCGCGATCATGGCAAGACCATCACCGCCTCGCGCTGGCTGAATCAGTCGGGTGCCTACGAGCGGTTCCTGATCAGGTCACGCTGGGGGTTTCGGCGTCACGGCTCGAGCGGCACGTGGGTCAGCGAACTGTTTCCCCACGTCGCGGGCGTCGTGGACGATCTCTGCTTGCTCAACGCGATGCACTGCGACAGCGACGGACACGACAAAGCCACGCTCGCCGCTCACACCGGCTCGGCCCAGTTCGCGCGGCCGAGTCTGGGATCGTGGGTGAGTTATGGTCTGGGAAGCGAGAACGCCAACCTGCCGTCCTTCCTCGTGCTGGCGCCGGCAGCCCCCTACGCCGGGGCACAGACCTGGGGCAGCGATTTCCTGCCCGCCTGCCACCAGGGCACCCACGTGGTGCCTGGTCCGGAGCCCCTGGCCAACGTGAGGCCGCGGGTCGCGGCGGCCGACATGCAGGCCCTGGAACTGGATCTCCTCGCCCGGCGCAATCGTCGGCACCGCGAGCGCGCCGGCGCCGACGCCGGGCTCGATGCGCGAATCCGCTCGTTCGAGACGGCCTTCGGGATGCAGCGCGCTGCCCCGGAAGCGTTCGATTGCTCGGGCGAGACCGCGGAAACACTCGCCCTCTATGGCGTCGAACCGGGCTCCACGGCGGGCTTCGGCTGGCAGTGCCTGATGGCCAGGCGGCTCGTCGAGCGGGGCGTCCGCTGCGTCGAACTCATCGACGTCGGTTCGAGCAACAACTGGGACTCCCACGCCACCATGACCGACCACGAGCGGCTGGCCGGGAACGTCGATCGGCCGATCGCCGCGCTCGTCACCGACCTGAAGCGGCGCGGGATGCTCGAGCGGACACTCGTGGTGTGGACCACCGAGTTCGGACGCACCCCGTTCAACCAGACCCGTGATCATGCGGGCCGCGAGCATCACAACCTCTGCTACACCTCATGGTTGGCCGGGGGCGGCGTCCGCGCCGGCCTCGTGCATGGCCGGTCCGACGATCACGGGATTCTGCCCGTCGAGGGGGCCGTGCACACGCACGATCTCCATGCGACGATCCTGCATCAACTGGGAATCGACCACGAACGTCTCACCTTCCGCCACGCCGGGCGTGACTTTCGTCTCACCGACGTGGCCGGCCGGGTCGTCCGCAAGATCCTCGCCTGATCGCACGGCCGGGGCGGATCGGTCGCCCCTCGACACGCAGACGTTTGCGGAAATCCGATCGGCCGCCATATCCTGCGTCGCCGATGGCAGGAGATCGGACCGGCGACGTCTTCTCTCGGAGGGTCGGGCGCGTGCGGAACATTCATGGCTGGCTCGTCATCGCAGCGATCGTCCTTCCACAAGGTTCCGGTTTCGCCGACTCCGACTTTCAGGCCCTCACCGCCGACATCATCGCCAGCCACCTGCAGGCGAGGCCGATCCAAGCCGTGAAGTACGGCATCCATGAGCACGATGGCCGCTATATCGTGCCCGATCGCGAGATGCTGGCCCGGGAAAGCGCGCGATTCGCCCGGTTTCTCGAGGCCCTCGACAGGGTCGACCGCGCGCGACTCACGGCTTCGGAGCAGGCTGACTGGCGGATTCTCAGGCAAACGCTGGCGAAGGATCGGTGGGAGCTGGAAGTCCAGCGGCAGCCGTGGCGTGACCCGTTGTTTTACACGAGGAACCTCGACGTCAGCGTCTACCTCAAGAGGGACTTCAAGCCGCTTCACGATCGGGTCAGGGACATGGCCGCGATTCTCCGGCACGTGCCGGCGACGTTGGCCGCAGCCCGCGACAATCTCGATCTCGTGCTGGCGAAGCCGGTCGTGGAAAGCGGGATCAAGTCGGCGCAGGGCATGGCCAGTTTTTTGGAAAAGGATCTGGCCGACGAAGCCGGAAAGATCGGCGATGGTCCGATCCTGGATGAGTTTCGGCGGGTGAATACGATCGCGGCCGCAGAGTTTCGGTCGTTCGTCGCATGGCTCACCCAGGCCCGGCTCCCCACGGCGGATCAGTCGTACGCGCTCGGTGCGGCGGCGTTCGCCGAGATGCTGCGAGCCGATGATGTCGAGATGTCGCCCGCCGACGTGCTGGAACTGGGCCTCGGTGAACTGAAGCGGGAACAGGCGCGGTTCGCGGCCGCTGCCGTGGAGATCGATCCCACGGCCAGTGCCGTCGATACCTACCGGGCGATCCAGCGGGAGCATCCGACCGCCGAGGGTCTGTTGCCCGAGGCGCGCAAGAACGTCGAGCTGATCCGCGCGTTTCTCGTCGACAGGAACATCGTCACCATCCCGAGCGAAGTCAGGCCGATCATCGCGGAAACACTGCCACCGTTTCGCGCCACGAGTTTCGCCTCGATGAGCACGCCGGGGCCGTTCGAAAAGAAGGCGACGGAGGCGTACTACTACATCACGCCGGTCGATGCCACGTGGTCGCCGAAGCAGCAGGAGGAATGGCTGACGGCCTACAACTACTACACGACCGACGTGCTCACGATCCACGAGGCGTATCCGGGGCACTACCTGCAGTTTCTTGCCCTGAACGCATCGCCGGCGAGCGATGCCGCCAAGTTGTTCCACACCTACGCCTTCGTCGAGGGATGGGCGCACTACGCCGAGCAGATGCTGATCGAAGAGGGCTTCGCCCAGCCGACGGACGCCGCCACAGCGTCGAAGGAGGAGCGCGTTCGGGCCGCTAAATATCGGCTCGCGCAGTCCGGCGAAGCCCTGCTGCGGATCTGCCGGTTGTGCTGCTCGGTGAGGATGCACACGGAGAACATGTCCCTCGACGAGGCGACGCGATTCTTCATGGCAAACTGCCACTACGAGCTGCAGCCGGCCCGGCAGGAGGCGACCCGCGGCACGTTCGATCCCGGCTATCTCTACTACACCCTGGGCAAACTGCAGATCGTCAAGCTCCGCGAGGAGTGGCGCGAGCAGGAGGGGGCGCGCTTCACCCTGCAGCGGTTTCACGACGAGTTTCTCAGCCATGGGGCGCCGCCGATCGCCCTGCTGCGCGACGTGATGCTGAAGCGTCGGTAAGCGGG
>JAUMAF010000243.1:0-7228 GCA_032117045.1 Pirellulales bacterium
GAGCCGCTGCGGATTGAGCCCCGTGGCGACGTCGGAGGCGGATGGATCGCGGTGGTCTTGATTCGCGTTCATGCGGAATGCCCGAGAGAGGGAAGCGCGTCGCTACGGCTGCGGAAAACGGACCCGCAGTTTGATCCATGGCAATCAATCGGCGGTCGGTTCTTAAACAGGGGTCACGGATCGTTCAAGGGCCATGACCCGTGAAATGTGACGAAACGGGCGTGGCGCGCACGAAACGGCGGACCGTCTGCGGGCCGATGCGTCAAGCAACGCGGCGTTCACCACACGACAACGCGGGTCGCGCGTCATGCATCGGATCGCCGCGCGGGATGGCAAGCCACGCCGTGCGTTTGATAGCATGTCGACGACCGCCCGACGAAGACCGCCCGCGAACAATCCTGATCACTGCGGCCCATGTCAGCCCCACCCCGCGCACCACTCGAGCGGCGGCGCTGCCCGCTCCGCACGCCCTCCCGAAGTCAGTCTTTCCGTGCGTGCGTTCGCCCCTCCCGAGGAATCACCGGTTGCCGGGCACCTGGACGGACACCGAGGAGTTGACGTGCACGACCCTGAGCTGACCCGCGAGGCCCTGGCCGAACTGCCCCCGGACATCGCCACCAGCCCGCTGTTCAACGGCGACCTGGGACCCACGCCCAAGAGCCGCCGCACCTGGAACACGTACAACTTCGCCGCACTGTGGATCGCCATGGCGCATTGCCTTCCCACCTACATGCTGGCGGGGAGCCTGGTCGCGCTGGGGATGAACTCCTGGCAGGCACTGCTCACCATCGCGCTGGGCAACGTCATCGTGCTGGTGCCGATCCTTTTGAACGCCCACCCGGGAACCAAGTACGGCATCCCTTTCCCGGTGCTGGCCCGCAGCAGCTTCGGGACGATCGGCGCGAACGTGCCCGCCCTCTTGCGTGCCGTCGTGGCGTGCGGATGGTTCGGCATCCAGACCTTCATTGGCGGCGAGGCTGTCCGCACCTTCGTCGTGACGGTGTGGCCCGCTTTCGACCAAGTCGGGGGCGGTGCGAGCCTGGGCGGCCTGGGCGTGTCCAGCGCCATCACCTTCGGCGTGTTTTGGCTGATCAACGTTGGCATCATTCTGTGCGGCATGAACGCGGTGCGGGTGTTCGAGAACTGGAGCGCGCCGCTCATCATGGTGATGGGCGGCTGGCTGCTCGCGTGGGTGGTCATGCGGGCCGGCGGACTCGGGGTCATGTTCGACCGGCCGAGCACCTTCGCCACCGCCGCCGACTTCTGGAAGGTCTTCGTGCCCAGCCTCACCGGCATGATCGGGTTCTGGGCCACGCTCAGCCTGAACATCCCGGACTTCACCCGGTTCGGCCGCGGCCAGCGGGAGCAGATGCTGGGCCAGGCACTCGGTCTGCCCACCACGATGGTCGCCTTCAGTGCAATGGCATTGGTGATCACCAGCGCGTCGGAAACCATCCTCCACGGCAGCGATCCGAAGACGTTGTGGGACCCGGTGGTGCTGCTCAGCCAAATCACCAGCCGCACGCCGCCGCCCGGCTTGGACGCACCCCTGCTCGCCAGCGACTCCGCCCGCCTGATGGTCGCCGTGCTCAGCCTGTTCGGTGTCGCGGTGGCCACCATCAGCACGAACATCGCGGCCAACGTCATCAGTCCGGCCAACGACTTCGCGAACTGCGCACCGCGGCTGATCAGCTTCAGGACCGGCGCCGTGATCACCGGCGTGATCGGCATTCTCATCATGCCATGGAAGCTCCTGGCCAGCGCCGACACCTACGTCTTCAACTGGCTGGTGGGCTACAGTGGCTTGCTCGGGCCGATCGCCGGCATCATGGTGGTCGACTACTGGCTGATCCGGCACCGGGAACTCGACGTTGCCGACCTGTACCGCGTCGACGGCCGTTATGCCGGCGTGAACTGGATCGCGATGGCGGCGCTGGTGGCCGGGGTGGCCCCGAACCTCGTCGGCTTTCTGCGAAGCCTGAAGGTCTTGGGCGGCGGCCCCGACGGATGGGACGCTGTTTACCCGTACGCCTGGTTCACCGGGTTCATCGTTGCGGCGTTGGTGTACCGGCTGGCCATGCCGGGCAGCCGCTTCGCGAGTGCCGATCGGAGGCCGTCATGACGACCGATTACAATCCGATCGCGGAGCAATACCAGCGCTCAAAGCAGCAGCCCTGGCGGACCTTCGTCGAGTGCTTCACGTTGCTGGAGTTGGTCGGCGATCCAACCGGCCTGGCCGTCCTCGACCTGGCCTGCGGCGAGGGTTTCTACAGTCGCTTGCTGCGGCACCATGGGGCGGCACGGGTCAAGGGGCTCGATCTGTCGGAGCGGATGATCGCGCTGGCCGAAGCACAGGAGGCGCGGCAGCCTCTGGGAGTCACGTACGCGGTGGCCGATGCCCGCGAGCTGTCCGAGGGACAACCCGTCGACCTGGCCGTCGCCGCCTACCTGCTCAACTACGCTCGGAACAGGGAGGAACTTCAGGCGATGTGCGACGGGATCGCCCGTTCGCTCAAGCCCGGGGGCCGTTTCGTCACGGTCAACACCAGCCCGGCCCTCGACTTCCGGAATGCCCCCTCGTATCGCAAATACGGATTCGAGACCGCAGTCGTCGGCACGTGGGGAGAGGGAGCGTTGATCCGGTGGACGTTTCACCTCGGCGACGGGCCCTTCGTCATCGAGAACTACCACTTGAACGCGGCGGTTCACGAAGAGGCGTTGCACCGGGCCGGATTCAGTGAGGTCCGCTGGCACCCTGCAAAACTCTCGCCCGACGCACCGGTGGACCAGGACGGGGCCTTCTGGTCGACGCTCCTGGAATCCCCGCCACTCGCGTTCATCGAGTGCTTCCGGTAGGCGTCCTCCGACCCCTCGGCGGGGGACGGCCCGGCTTGCCTTGATCTCCCACCGGGTCTGGGCCTCGAGCGTTCCGTGCCTGACCAACGACAGCGAAGCGGGGCCGGGGCGGGAATGGCCGTTTCCTGATAGAAGACTCGAGCCACTTGCCATCGCGACGCACGTAGAGCGAAGACGACTCGACGTCGCTCTTGGCAAGCCGCTTCCCCTTGTGGATTCCCTCGAAGCTGGCCCGATAGAGCACCATCACCGCGTGCTCGTTGATTTGCATCATGCTCACCTCCCCCATCGTGTACGCGGCGAGGTGGAAATCGTCGAGGTTGCGGAGGAATTCCTCTCGGCCGGCTACCGTGCCATCGGCGAAGAAGCCCTTGAACTCCGGCGCCATGTACCCACGGAAAAACTCCTTGTCATCACGGATCGTTGCCTCCCAACTGGCCCGCTCGAGCGACGTCAGTTCCGTGAGCAGGCGCTCATCTGCGGGGTTTTGGGCAAAGGCAGCGGTGAAAACACGAATGCGAACACAAAGACGACATATCTGTCAGACCTCATGGAGACCTCCGCGAGTACAAGGGGAACACGAGCCTGTCGTGACTTAGAGCGGAGGGGCCCATGACCGGCCAGCAGTCTTTGGACAAAGTCCCTTCGTGGCCTTTGTCCTCTCCGATCGGCTCTACGTCCCTCCCTCCGACACACAAAGCGAAGAATAGGTCGGCCAATGGCACTTCGGCAAGCGTCGGCCGATTAGGGAGAACCATGAGGAGCAACAGCCGGGACCGGCCGGGCTGGATGCGACGCTCGCTTCGAGGTGCCGCGGAGCTTCCTATCCACGCTCAAGGCCGGGTTTTTCTCGTTGGCGCACGATCCGTAAGTTCTAGGCCGCGTGGTGCTGAGCTCTCCAAGCGGTCTCGGTGATGCGTCTCCCACGATGAAACACGCCGTCCCCACCGACGCAGATCCGACCAACTGGCCGGACGGCCATTTGTTTAACGGCCGACTGGGACACGGGCTGCGCAGACGCCAGAAAAACGCCACCGAAGTGGGCGCGGGGCGCTTCGAGAAACCCGCTCCGGACGCCCGGGCCGCTCCTCCCGAGGCTCACGAGTCGCTCATCAGCCGGAAGACCGGTGCGGAGGTGCCATTGACCGGACTATCCGTAAAACACCGCAGGCATAGGGAACCGGGAATAAGCGAGTTACCCGTTCGGTCCCATCGCCTATTCCCAGTCATTGATGCCTCTGGAATTCAGCGGGGTTTCGGCAGGCGCACCCCGGCCTGCTCGAATCGACGGGCGTTGTCGCCGCGGGAGCGGCGGCGGCCCGTGAGATAGATGCCGCGTCCGGCCCGCCATTGGGCCTCGGTGACGCGGGTATGTCGATGGTGGCCGTCGGGGCCACGTTCAAAGAAGTTGAGCAGCACGTGCCCGTCCGGCAGGTGACGCACGTGGCGCACCGGCTGCTCGTGAAACGTCAGGATCTTCAAGACTCTCTCCATCCGTGTGAAAACGAAAAAGCCCGGGCGGCGCCGAATGGCACCGCCCGGGCCGATAGAAACGTGCCGGCGTCGCTCGCCGGTCACGACGCCCGGCGTCGCGGGTTCCGCTGGTCGCGGGCCCACCGGCGGTTGAGCCGGGGGGCGTCGGCGGGCTTCTCGGTCAGCCGCTTGTACGGCTCCACCTCGCCCTGCTCGACGATCATCTTGCCGAGCCGGATGCACCCCTCCACGCGGAACTTCGAGATGCCGAGGGCCTTCCCGATCTCCACGTAGGTGATGCCCTCCTCGCGCATCTGGAACGCCTTGACGGCGTGCCGGACCAGCAGCGGCTGCTCGAACAGGTCCACGCAGAGCGACCGCCGCAGCCCGAGCACGGCAGCGTCGTCACTTCCGCCGTTGCCGCCATCACCGTCACCGATGTCGGCCGCCTTGCCCGGCAGGGCGGCCGCCAGCCGGATCTCGAACTCCGCCCGGGGTACGACCCTAGTCGAGCACAGCCGCCGGTAGGGCATGAAGCGGATGGACCCGGCCAGCATCTGCCGGAGCATGACCGCCGCCCGCTTCTCGTCCGCCAGGAGCCCCGCCTTCACCTTCTCCAGATGGGCGAGCAACTCAGGTTTCGACGGCAGCAGGGTGTCCTTGCGGCTATTGGCCACGAGGTCGTCGCGCTTTGAGAGCACGACCACGAGGTCGCGTTCCCGCTCGGCGAGCCGCTTCACGAGCGACGCTATCTCGCCACCGGAGTGCTCCACGGCATGGCCGAGGTGCTCGATCTGCGACCGCAGCTTCCGCTCGCGGACCTCCAGCCGCCGCAGCTCCGCCTCGTGCTTGCCGCCCGACTCATGCAGTTCCCTCGCGCGGGCGAGGATCGCGTCCTGCATGCCTTCGAGCGACAGCACCGCGTCGACGACCGCCTTGACGATCGCGAGGTGCGTGCGGTCGCGGTCGCAGTAGAGCCGGTTCCAGCACTTCCCCCGCGAGGCGTTGGCACAGCGGTAGCTGCCGTTGTGCCGGCCGTGCGAGTGCATCGGCCCGCCGCAGATGCCGCAGACGAACACCTTCGAGAGCAGCTTGTGGCGATCCCGGCTCGTGCCGTGCAGTGGGTGCAGTTCGCCCCGGTACCACTCCTTGAAGACACGCCGGCTATCGACGACCTCGTTGGCCTTGTACCAGAGCCAATCCGGCACCATCCGCAGGTGCTCGCTCTTGCGGGTCTGCACCTTGTCGGGGTCGTTCCACTCGATCTTCGACTTGCCGGTGCGAAGCTGCCGCTTCGAAACTTTCTCGCGAAAGCGTTCTTCGCCGCGGTAGATCGGCCGGCGGATGATGGCGTTGACGTTGTAATCCACCCACTCGTTCCGCCGGGCCCACTTGGCCTTCGGGAAGTCGATGGACGTCAGCCAGTCGGCCACTACCCACGCAGGCTCCCCGTTAGCGATCCGCTCAAAAACCTCGCGGATGATCGGCGCCTTCTCGGGATCGATCTCGTCGTAGAACGGCCCCTTGGCCGGCTCCGTCTCCGTCGCCGGCGTCGTCGGCCGCCGCCGGTAGCCGATCACGGTGTTGCCGACCGCCGCCCCACGGGCCCACAGGCCGTCGTGAGCGCGGCTGATGCGCCGCCGGGTGTAGAAGTTCGCCCGGGAGTGGTGGCTCTGGGCGAAGTGCAGCCGGTCGGGCCAGTCCTCGTCGGCGGTGTCGATGTAGTCGCTCAAGCAGATGATCCGCACCCCGGCGTCCACCGCGGCCTCAAACAGCTCGCCCGCCTTCGTGGGATGGCGGTAGAGCCGGCTCGATTCCTCGGCGACGATGAGGTCGACCCGCTTCGACTCGATGGCCGTCCTGACCTCGTTGATGCCCGGCCGGTCGGCGATCTCGCCGCTGATCTCGGGCTCCCGAATGTCGCGGACTTCCACCTGCGTGGGCGACCATCCCTTCGGGAGGCCCTGGTCAAGGAACTGCCGGCAGACCGCGATCTGGTCGTCGAGGCTGGTCTGCCGCTGCTCGTCGGTCGAAAACCGAGCGTGCACGATCACCCTTGCCGACCGACCCCCAGCCGTCGCGGCGCTCACGAAGATCTTCCTGACCGAGATCGAGCGGCTCTTGCTCACGGCGTCAGGCGGGGCCCCTGATGCCGAAACACCCGGTGCGCCCCGCCCGCGGCTCGGTGGCATCTCCTTCCTGCACCGCTTCGGCTCGGCGCTCAACCACCACGTGCACCTGCACGCCTGCGTCACCGATGGCGTCTTCGTGCCGGCTGCTGCCGAAGCGGGCTTGGACGCGCCGCCGACGCTCCTGCCGGCCCGGCCAGTCGCCGCCGCAGACTTGGCCGCACTGACCGAGCGGGTGCGTCGCCGCGTGATCCGCTGGTTCAGACGCTCTCGCCTCCTCGACGCCGCGGCCGCCGCCGACATGCTCGCCTGGGAGAACAGCGGGTTTTCCGTCGACGCGAGTGTCCGGATCACGCTCCTCGACCGCGACGTGCCGAGCTATTTTCGGAGTCTCGAGCATCTTCTCCGATACTGTGCACGGCCGCCCTTCGCGCTCGAGCGATTGTCCGTGATCCGCGGCGAAGACGGCCGCATCGCCTGCGTCCGCTACGTGCTGCCCAGGCACAAAGCCGCCAACTGGGTCGGGCGGGGTCGCGGGCGGAAGTCCACACGGCCGGGCGCCAGCGGCGTCGTCGAGCTCTCACCGTTTGAGTTTCTCGACAGGCTCGCCGATCTCGTGCCGCCGCCGCGGAAGCATCGGCATCGCTACCATGGGGTGTTTGCGCCGAATCACAAGCTCAGGCGGGCCGTGACCGGGCTCGCTATCGGGAATATCGGCAAGCGGCGCGAGGCCGCGACCGGCGGGCATGCGGGCAATGCCCGCGTGACGG
>JAUMAF010000244.1:0-19948 GCA_032117045.1 Pirellulales bacterium
TCGCCTGCAGGCCGAGCAGGTGGGCCTGCAGGAGGAACTCGCTGTCGGGATACTCGCTGCGGAGCAGGCCGTAGAAGTAGTCGGCGTCGAGCCACTGCCGGTCGAGGAAGTGGGCGTTGGCCTGGGCGAGGATGCTGTCGTCGGCCAACGGGCCCCGGGGATCGTTGATACGGACGTGGTCGTAGGCCTTGAGGGCGCGGCCGCGGGTGTCGAACAGTGGCCGACTGCGGTCGAAGAGGTTGGGGACGATCGTCGGATAGTTGTGCTTCTGGTCGAGTGCGACCCAGTACTGGGCGATGACGAACTGCCGCTGGGCGATGCGGTCGAGGTACTTCGTGTTGGCGTACTTCTTGACGAGTTCGTCGTATTGGTCCTCGGCCTTGGGATACTGGTCGGTGAAGAAATAGCTCTCGGCGAGCTGCCAGAGCGCGTCTTCCTCGATCACCGAGTCAGGCCAACGGTCGATCGCCACCTTGTATTTCTTGATGGCCTCCTGGTAGCGGCCTTCCCGGAAGCTGGCGTCGGCCTCGGCCAGGGCCTTGCGGGCGATCGGTTCGTTGGGGCCGCGGCCCACCATCTTCTTCCAGCGGCGCTTGACGTTGTCGCCCTTGAAGTAATCCCAGCCGGCGTCGGCGGAGGAGGGGGTGTATTCCGAGGAGATGATTTCGGAGTCGGCATCCTCCCCCAACTGCCGGTCGATCTCCTTCTCGGCAGCGGCGGGCGTGGACTTCGCCCACGGCCATTCGGGCTTCTTGAGCGTGGCACAGCCCGAGGCTGTCGCGGCGCAGATCGCGATCGCGACGGTGAACCGGCGGACGGCGGTGGGCGAAGCCGATGGCATCGGGGAGGGTTTCCGGGAGGAAAGGCTTCAGCGTGCCGACCGGCGCGCGGCCCGGCGAGGCTGCGTGGGCACGCGCAGGGGGCGACCGATCAAGTGGGAGAGGAGTGTCGTCATGAGGCCACGCACCTCGCCGCTGACGGCGGCCGGGAGGGGAATCTCGTCGGCCGGCACGCGGCCGTCGGCGAGCAGTCGCAGTGCCGCCATGGCCGACGCGGAGACCGAGACCACCGCCCTCCGGCCGCCGCGGCAGCGGTCGCAGAGGGTGCCGCCATCGAGCATGCCAAACGCGGTGCGGGCCGCGTCGCGGAGCGGCCCATGGCATTCGGCGCACCGCGAGAGCACGGGGGCCTGACCGATGAGTCGGAGCATGGCGAGTTCCACGGCCGTGAGCACCGCCGCAAGAGCCGTCTCGTCGCCGCGCCAGTCGGAGAGTCTTCGCACCGTCGCATGGGCCACATCGAAGAACTCCGGTTGCGGATCGGCGTCGGCCGTCAGGGCGTCGAGCAGTTCGGCGACGTGCAGGCCGCCAAGCACCGCCGACAGGCTGTCTCCCACACGAAACCGGCTCTCCAGCGCGGCTTCGGTGAGCAGATCGAGCCCGCCCGACGATTTCCGCAGGACGAGTACCTGACAGGTCGAAAGCAGGTCAAGGGCGCCGTCAAAACCGCTCTTGGGCCGCCACGCTCCCTTGGCCAAGGCCCGCAGCTTGCCGAACTCCCGGCAGTAGATCGAAACGACGCTGCTTGTCTCGCCAAACGGTATCGTGCGGAGAACGAGCGCCCGTGACTTCTCAGCGGCCATCGCCTGAGGGTATCTGGAGCCGCTCCACCCGCACCAGATCGATCCGCCGCCGCGTGGCGGCCAGCACCTCCATCACGGCTCCGTGCGACTCGATCCGCTCGCCGATCTGGGGAATCCGGCCAAATTGATGAAACACGAAGCCGCCGATGGTCTCGAAATCCTCCTCCTCCGGCAGGTCGAGTTCCAGCCGGTCGTTGAGCGTGGCGATGCGAACGTGGGCCAAGGCCTCGCAGGCGTGGGGGGAGGTCATGCGGATGCCGTCGGTAAACGCCTCGTCATGCTCGTCGGCGATCTCGCCCACGATCTCCTCGAGCGCGTCTTCGATCGTGACGACCCCTGAGACTCCGCCGAACTCGTCGGTGACGATTGCCATGTGGGTGTTGCCCCGCTGAAACTCCAGGAGCATCTTCTGCACGCTCATCGACTCGGGCACAAACCACGGCGGCCGCAGCAGTGGTCGCAGCGCCGGGGCAGGCCGGTCGGCCGCGGGCGCGGTGAACGCCTCGGCGAGTCGGGTGAGCACGTCACGGGTGTGCAGGATCCCGATCACGTCGTCAGGAGTGCGGTCCCAGACGGGCAGCCGCGTGTGGCCGCTCTCGGCGGCCAGTCGGACCGCCTCCTCCCACGACGTTTCGAGTGGGATCGACGTCATCTTCGTCCGTGGCGTCATGATGGCGGCGACCCGTACTTCGTCGAGGCCGATGATGCCCTTGATCATGTCGCGGGTCGCCCCCTCGAGCCTGCCCTCGCGGTGCGCTTCATCGACCACGAGCCGCAGCTCGTCGCGAGGACGTTCGTCGGTGGCATCGCCTCCACTGCGGCCGACCGTCGACGCGAGCCTGCCAAGCTGGCGGACGACCGGCGCGATCAGGCCGACGATGGGCCGCCAGATCGCCCAGGTGGTGACCACGATCCACGGCCCGGCGAACCGCACGAGGAGCATCGGCACCACGACCAGCGCGAGCCAGACCACGCCGATCCAGGTCGCGACGGCCGAGAGCTCCAGGGCGAGCGAGCCGTCGCCGGCGGCGATCAGCCCGCGGAAGGCGAGCAGCGTGGCGACCGCCGTGGCGATCACCACCACCGACGCGGCGATGAAGGCGATCGTCTCGCTGCCCGTGAGGATTTCGGCGAAATGCTCGGGGCGTCCGCGTCGCTCGCAGAGTTCCTGGATCGTGGTCCGCTGGGCTCCGCGGACGGCGCGGGCCTGAATGGCCGCCACGCTCGCGATCACGAGGAGCACGATCGCCGACTCGAAGCCCAGGGCCGCCGATCCGCTCATCGTCCACCTCCCGTGGCGGGGGCGGCGCGGCGTCGGGCGACGGGAGGCGCAGGCAGGCCTGCCGCGGCCATCAAGGCCCGCTCCCGCGACCGCATGCGGCGGCGATCGGCCGCCGTGTGGTCGTCCTCGCCGATGAGGTGCAAGAGGCCGTGGATCACGTAGTAGGCCAGTTCATGCCGGGGCTGCCAGCCGAGCTCGCGGGCCACGCGGCGGGCGGTCTCCGTGCTCACCGCGATGTCACCGTGCAGTCCGTCGTCAGTCCCGTCCGCGAGGTCGAAGGTGATCACGTCGGTCGGGCCGGCGATCCCCAGCCAGCGGTCGTGCAGCCGCGAGATGCCGGCGTCATCGACCAGCCGCACACCGATCTCTGCCCGCAGCACACCGGCTGCCGCGAGGGCCGAGCGGATGATGCGGGCCAGCCAGGCGGGATCGATGGACAGGATGCGTTGTCGGCTGGTGACGTCGATGACAAGGGCGTCGCCGGCAGGGCTGGCGGGAAAACCGGCTGACGGCGCGGGACGGCGGCTGATTCCCCGTTGTGGGCGGCTCATGCCGTCCTCTGGTTCGGATACTTGACGCGGCCGTGATAAACCGCCGTCAGGCTCTTCACCAGGCTCTGCTCGACGATGCCGAGCTCTTCGAGCGTCAGGCCGCATTCATCGAACTGGCCGTCGAGCAGCCGTTTCAGCGCCAGTTCGTGGACCAGGCTGGCGATCCGCGCGGGGGTGGGCTCGGTGAGCGTGCGACTGGCGCTCTCGACGGCGTCGGAGAGCATCATCACCGCCGATTCCCGCGTGCTCGGTTTGGGGCCCGGATAGCGGTAGGTCTGCTCATCGACCTCCTCACCGTTCGGATCCGACTGCGAGCGTTCCTCGGCCCGGCGGTAGAAATACTCGACCAGCGTGGTGCCGTGGTGCTCGGCGATGAGATCGATGATGGGCTGCGGGAGATTGTATTGCCGGGCGAGCTCCACACCCTCCTTCACATGCGCGACGATGATGAGCGTGCTCATGGCGGGAACGAGCGATTCGTGACGGTTTTCCTTGCCCTGGTTTTCCACGAAGTAGGCGGGCTTGAGCATCTTGCCGCAGTCGTGGAAGTAGGCGCCCACGCGAACGAGCAGCCCCCGGGCACCGATCGCCTCCGCGGCCGACTCGGCGAGGCTGGCCACGTTGATGGAGTGGTTGTAGGTGCCGGGCGCACGACGAACCAGTTCCTGGAGCAGGGGATGCGCCACGTCTCCCACCTCGAGCAGGCTCAGGTCGGTGAGCACGCCGAAGGTCCGCTCGATGAAGGGCAACAGCCCGGTCATCAGGAAGCCGGCCAGCAGCGTCCAGACGCCGGTGCGGCCCGCCTCGTAGAGCATCTGGGAATCGAGCGACCGCTCCTCCATCAGCCCGGTGCCGAGCTGCGTGAAGGTTGCCACCGCAGCCGCCCAGAGGCCGACGTAAATCAGCTTGCTGCGGCTGCGGATGCGGCCCATCCAGAAGATCATGGCGGCGGCCGCGGAGGTGAGCGTGATGTAGGAGCCCAGCCCCCAGCCCAGGCCGGCCACCACGACGAGCGCCACCTGTGCGGTGAAGAGCAGGGCCAGATCCTCGTCGTAGGCGATGGCCACGGTCATCGCGAAGATCAAGAGCGGCACGATCTCAGCCTGCCAGGCATCGTTGCCGGAGAGCATGCAGAGGACGACGGTGACCACCGCGAGGCCGAGGAGCGTGACCACGTCGCCGATGTCGTCCAGCAGGTGTCGGTGGTGCAAGTGCACGTAGAATCCCGAGAGGGCGAACATCGCGGTGAACAGCCCGAGCATCGAGAGCGTGCGGGCGAACCGCTGCCGGGCGTCACGCTGCCGCAGGTATTCGTCATGTTCGCGGCGGAGCAGCACCAGCTCGTCCGTCGTGACCGGCACGTTGGCTTCGGCGAGCACGTCGCCCTCGGAATACCGGACAAACTGCGGCGGTGTCTTGGCGATCGCCTCCCGCTTGGCGCGGTCGGTTCCGTCGCGGTCGATCTCCAGGGTGCCGGAGAGGCGTGGCTCGATCCACGCGTAGATGCGGTCCACGAGCGGGCCCTCGCCCAGTTCGTCCTTGAGACGCGTCTTGAGCCGGGCCTTGGCCTCCACCAGCACGACGTCCGACACCTGCACGCGGATCGATTCGGCGGCATTGCCGATGGGATGCACGTCGATTTCATTTTGGCTGCCCTCGTCGTAGGCGTGCTGAATCTTCTCGAGCACGCCATTGTTGACGAGATCCTGGAAAGCCAGATCGATCGACTTGTCGAAGAGCACCAGCTTTTCCTGCGTGTCCACCAGGCCTCGGAAGCGCTGGAACTCGCGTTCGGCGTCGGCCAGCCGCCGCGCCTGCTCTGGAGCCACGGCGGGCGGCTCGGCCGTCGCCGCCGCGTCAGCGGCCGTTGGGACAACGGACTGGTCGGCAGCCGTCTGATTCGCCGCCGCATCGTCATCGCTCGTGGCCGGTGGTTCAGGGGCCACGGGAACGGGCTCGTCGGCACCGCTGGGCAGCGACTCGAGCACCTCGGCCGACTCCGGTGCAAACTCGAGCCATGCCTCCCTGATCCGGCCGCCGAGCGTTTCTGCGGCGGCGATTTCCGCGGCGCGGTTCTTGAGACCGTCCCGGAGGCTGACGACCGGTGCCTTGTCCTGGGCGTAGACCACGCGGACCTTCGCCGATGCCCGCTCCTGAGCGGTCCGGGTGGCCTCGGGATCGGGCTTCTCGAAGGCAACCCGCGAGACCACACCGCGCGGCGAAACCCATCCGCGGCGAAACGGAAACGGTTCCTCCCAGCCGCGGAGCATCACCAAGAGCACGGCGGCGGCCGCCAGGCAGAGGCCGATGCGGGCCAGCGACCCAGGCCGCGAGCCCCGCTCGACGAGCAGCGTCCAGAAACCCTGCGGTGCGTCGACGGAGCCGCCTCGGCGGGTGCGGCGGCGGTTGGTGGTCGATGGGAATGGCATGGGTGGGCTTAGTGATCGTAGGCTTCGACGATCCGTTGCACGAGCGGATGCCGGACGATGTCGGCGCCGCCAAGTTGCACGCGGCCGCAGCCCCGCACGTTCTGCAGCCGGTTCATCGCATCCACCAGACCGCTGACCTTGTCCGGCGGCAGGTCGATCTGCGTGGTATCGCCCGAGATCACCATCTTCGAGCCCATCCCGAGCCGCGTGAGAAACATCTTCATCTGCGACACGGTCGTGTTCTGTGCCTCGTCGAGAATCACGAAAGCGTTGTTGAGCGTGCGGCCCCGCATGTAGGCCAGCGGCACCATCTCCACGATGTCCTGCTCGGTGAGCCGCTTGAGATGCTCGTAGTCCATCATCTCACGCAGGGCGTCCATGAGGGGACGCAGATACGGATTGATCTTGGCCTGGAGGTCTCCCGGCAGGTAGCCGAGGCTCTCACCCGCCTCCACCGCCGGTCGCACGAGCACGATCTTCCCGACCTGCTCGGACCGGAGCGCGGCGACGGCCATCGCCACGGCGAGGAAGGTCTTGCCACTGCCCGCGGGACCTGAGCAGAGCACGATGTCGTGGTCACGGATCGCCTTCACGTAGTCGGCCTGGCCAGCCGACCGCGGCACGAGCTGACGGCCCGGCTTGTGGACCTCGATCGGGTCGTGACGAACCGGAGGTTCCGCGCCGGTGGCGATCGCCAGAAGCCGGGTGACCTGGTCGCTCTCGACGCCCCCCTGATCGCGGGCGATCCTGTCGAGTTCCTCGAAGATTTCCGTGGCCCGACAGACGGCCGGCTCTTCGCCGTCGATGTGGATGGAGCCTTCGCGGGCCGACACGCCGACTTTCAGCGCGTCGCGGATGCGGCGAAGATGCTGGTCTCGCGGTCCGAAAATGGCGCCGAGTCTCTTTGAGTCGACAACCGCGATCGTGGAGCGGGGCATCGAAACCCGCGGCGACTGGAGGCGCCGACGGTCTCGGAGGACGGTTCCAATATGCTTACTATACCCCAGTCTGCGGAAATGCCGGCCGCGTGGCCAAAAAGTGTTGAATCCGGCCGAATCGCAGCCCGGAATGCCGGCCCGGAATCAGCGGCCTGCCACCCACAACACCCAGGCCACGGGGGCCGCGAACAACAGCGAGTCGATGAGATCGAGGAAGCCCCCCATGCCTCCGAGCGACGCGCCGGAATCCTTGGCCGCCAGCTCCCGCTTGACGAGGCTTTCCGAGAGATCGCCGGCCATGCCCGCCGCGCCCACGAGGAGCCCGAAGAACGGCCAGCCGCCCAAGGGCTGCCACGACGCCCCGGCGCCCCAGCGATCGATGACCAGCCAGGCCACGAAGACCGAGGCGGTCAGCGAGGCTGCGGCACCTTCCCAGGTCTTGCCCGGGCTGAGGGCTGGCGCCATGCGATGTCGGCCCACGAGCGAGCCGATGGCGTAGGCGGCGATGTCGCCCGCCTTGACCACCGCGATCAGACTCGCCAACGGCAGCAGGCTGATCCACGGCATGGTCTCGGGACGAGGTGTGCGGGGCTCGAGCAGTCGCAGGCCGACGATGAATGCCACAGGCAGCCCGATCGCGATGACGGCCAGGAGGCTGCCGGCCAATCGCACCAGCGCCATGCCGCCACTGGCATAGCGGGCGACTTCGGTCACGAACAAGGCTCCGACCGCCGCGACGCAGGCCATCGTCGCGGCTCCCATCACCGCCCAGGGCTGCGCCCGATCGGCCACACCGGTCCAGACGGCCACGGCCGGGGAGATGGCGATCACCGCCGTCGCCGTGGGCACCACGAGTGAGGCGAGCGGAACCCCTCGCAGTGCCGCCAGCCGCACCGCTTCCAAGCCACCGCCTGTGGCGACGACGAAAGCGACCGGCAGAAGCCATGCCGCCTGAGGACCATCGCCGAGCCCCGTGGCATCGGCCCATGCCAAGGCCGTAAACGCCGCGATCACGATCGTGGCGACGACCAGCCGTGAGCCAAGCGACCCGCCCGGCTTCGAAGGAATGAGAGGAGCCTGACTCACGACGGCGAAAGCCCTCCGAAGCGGCGGTCCCGCGAAGCGAAGGCAGCCAGGGCCTCGTCGAGGTGCCGTTCCTCGAACTCGGGCCAGGCGACGGGTGTCACCCAAATCTCGGCGTAGCTGATCTGCCAGAGCAGAAAGTTGCTGATTCGCATCTCGCCCGCGGTGCGGATCAGGAGATCCGGATCGGGCATACCAGCCGTGTCGAGCCGCGCGGCGAAGGCGGCCTCGTCGATGTCCTCGGGTTGGAGGAGCCCCGTGGCAGCCTCTCGGGCCAGCCGCGTGGCCGCAGCCACGATCTCAGCCCGCGATCCGTAGTTGATCGCAAGGCACAGCCGCATGCCCTCGTTGCCCGCGCAGAGTTCCACGGTGCGGTCGATCGCGGCCAGTGTTTCGGGCGGCAGCCCCTCGCGACGGCCGATCATCGACAGGCGAATCCGCTGCCGCATCAGCAGCGACCGCTCCTCGATCATGTACTGCTCGAGGAGGTGCATCAGAAAGCAGAGTTCCGCCTCGGGCCGCCGCCAGTTTTCGCTCGACAGGCAGTAGAGCGTGAGCTGGTCGATGCCGCTGCGGGCGCAGTGCTCGGTGATCCGCCGCACGCTGGCCACGCCGCGACGATGGCCCTCGATCCGAGGCAGGCCCCGACTCTGGGCCCAGCGGCCGTTGCCGTCCATGATGATGGCGACATGCCGAGGCAGCCGGGCTTCCGCGCCGGCCGTCGTCGGCAGGTCGGCTGAATCCGCCGTCGGGGTCAGGCTGTCGCCGGCTGGGGTCGTTGCCATGGTGGCCGACGGGTGGTCTCGGGGTCGCGGAAAATGGTCTGAGCACGGTCGGGGCCCACCGAAATGATCGACACCGGCCGACCGAGCAGTTCGGCGATGCGCTCGACATACCGCCGGGCATTGGCCGGCAACGCCCCTTCGTCACGGACCGTCGAAAGATCGTCTGGCCAGCCCGGCAGCGTTTCATACACCGGCACCGCCCTGGCGAGATCATCGATCTGGCCCGGGAACTGCGTCGTTCGCACCCCGTCGATTTCGTAGGCGGAGCAGATCTTGAGTTCGTCGAGGCCGCCGAGCACGTCGAGCAGCATGACGGCGAGTTCATCCACGCCGGAGAGCCGGGCCGTGTAGCGGGCCGCCACGGCATCGAACCAGCCGCAGCGGCGGGGTCGCTTCGTGACGGTGCCGTACTCGCGGCCGCGCTCGCGGAGATGCAGGCCCACCGCGTTGTCCTGCTCCGTCGGCAGCGGACCACCGCCAACGCGGGTGGAATAGGCTTTGACGACGCCGATCACGCGGTCGATCCAGCGGCCCGGCACGCCAGATCCGCTGGCAACACCCACGCCGGACGAGTTGCTGCTCGTCACGAACGGGAACGTGCCGTGGTCGATGTCGAGCAGGGCGCCTTGGGCGCCCTCGAAGAGGAGCCGCTTGCCGGCCTCGACGCTGTCGAGCAGATAGGCCGTCGTGTCGGAGACATGGGGACGGAGTCGCTCGGCGTAGGCCGCATACTCGGCATGGATCGCGGCGGCGTCGAGGACAGTGGCAGCGCCGGACGGCCAGTTGGCAAACAGCCGGTTCTTGAAATCGGCCACGTGCTCGACCTTGGCCCGAAAATCCTTCCGATACAGGTCGCCGAGGCGGATCGCCAGCGAACGGCCGACCTTGTCGCGGTAGCAGGGGCCGATGCCGCGGCCCGTGGTGCCGATCGCGCCGCCCCCCGAGAGGCTGCCATCGAGGAGCCGGTCTTCGACGACATGCCAGGGAAAGACCACATGGGCCCGGTCGCTGAGCCGGAGTTTGCCCTCCATGCGGATGCCCCGCGATTCGAGGCCGTCCATTTCCTCGATCACCTTGGCCGGGTCGAGGACCACGCCGCCGGTGACGACGCAGGCCACGCCGTCGCGGAGGATGCCGCTGGGAATGATGGAGAGCTTCCAGGTCTGTCCGCCGGCGACGACGGTGTGGCCGGCGTTGGCCCCGCCCTGGTAGCGAACGACGATCTCGTGGTCTTCCGTGAGGATGTCGACGAGTTTGCCCTTGGCCTCGTCACCCCATTGCAAACCGATGACGCAGGTGCCGGGCACTGTTCGGAAATCCTCTCGACGTGGAAAACGACGGAGGCTTTCGATGCGATCCTCCTGTGAGAGTCTAAAACCGCTGGATAGACGGTCAAGGCAGATCCGCCCAGAGGCAGCGGCGGACGTTCAGACGGGCAGCCAGCCGATCCGCCGGGGGCGTGCCGCGAATCGTGCCGCCGCCAGAGCACAGGCCAACGGGAAGGCCCCACCGGACCAAGTGGCGATCGTCATCGACTCGATCAGGGGGACGTCCGCGGTGAGCACACCGCGGGTGCGCGGTGGCAGTGAGGCGGTGATCGTGCCGACGGGCGAGATCACGCACGTCTCACCGGTGGCGGCACACCGCACCAGGCAGCGGCGCGACTCGACGGCTCGCAACTGCGAGAGCAGACGGTGCTGCGCGAGCGTGAGCGGCTGTGGGAACGCGGCTCCGTTGATCAGCGAGACGAAGAGATTGGCGGAGGCGACCACGAGCGACCGGGCCGCCGACGGCACCATGTCTTCGTAGCAGAGCATCGCGCCGACCCGCGCCCGCGATCCGCAGGCGAGGACCGTCGGCTCGATCCCTTCCGTGAACTCCTCCTGCATGGCGAACGAACGCCTGATGTCGGGAAACCAGTCGTCGCCCGGCACATACTCCCCGAACGGCATCAGATACCGCTTGTGGTAGCGGCCGACGATCTTCTCGGCGGTGTCGATGAGAATTGCCGACTGATGGATCGCCCGCGGACGATCCGGATGGCCGCAGTAGATCTTGCCGCCGAACAGCAGCGGGCAGCCGGGGTTCTCGAGCGGCCGCAGTCCCGCGTTGGGTGCCCGCGACAGTTCCAACACTCGATCGGGATCGGCGAGCGAGTCGAGGGTGTCGGCGTAGCAGCCGCCACTGCATTCGGGCCAGCAGACGAGGTCTGGCTGCCAGGATGACGTTTCTCCTGCGATCCGTCGGGTCAAGGTTCGCAGGCCATCGACACCGTCGCCCTCGCCGGGATTCGCCTGCACGATCGCCAGCCGGATCGTCGGCGCTTCGTGGGCCCGGTGCTGCCAGTGCATCATCGCCGCGGTGCCATAGAGCAGATTCGCGATGCAGACGAGGAGGGCGAGGCCGCTCGCCGCGGGCAGCCTGACGCGGGCCGGAAGGTTCTCCGTGTCGCGACGCACGAGGGTGAGGCCCGCATGCACCAGCCATGCAATGGCGCCCGCGTGCGCGAAGAGCATGAACGTGGGGCCCTCCGGTCCGAGCACGTCGGCTGACTGCACGACCGCCGGCCAGGCGATCTGAGAATAGCCGAGCTTCCATGGAAAGACTGCCGGCATGATCGCTTCGATCGCAACGGCCAGCGTCGCGGCCGGTAGCCATGCCCTGAGCGGATCCCGCTCCACGCGGCCGACGAACCAGAACGGCATGGCCAGCCGAAGCGCGTCCCAGAGCACGATCGGCGCGGCGATCGCCAGCCCGATGGTCTGGTCTGCCGCCATCGCGACGGCCAGGGCTTCGGGCGTCCAGTGGAAGGCCAGCGCGATCGCCACGGTCGCCCCGGTCAGGATCAGACACTCTCCCCACCAGCCGCGGAACCGGTCCACCAGCAGCAACGCCGCGGCCACACCCACCCAGGCCGACCAGACGAGGCCCTGGTCGAGCCACGGAGCCGCCACGAACACCGCGATCGACAGGGCTGCGGTGAGGCCCGCGGCTCGGCAGAGCGGAGTTCGGCGGCCTGCCGAATCCCCCCGCGCGTCCCTGCCGGGCGGGGGTTCGGGAGAGATCACTTGGTGAACAGCAGCCGTGGAATCGTGATCTCGAGCGAGTCGTCGACGTTAAACACGCCGGCGGTGGTCTTGGCACCGCTGTTGAGCTTGTAGGCCGCCCCCGACTCCGGCTCGGGCAGCGGACCACTCGGCGGAACGTCACCGGCAAACCAGACGACGACCTCGCCGTTGCCTGCCGGAACCATGATCGTCTTCGAACTTCCCGCGGCGATGTAGGTGCCGCCATTCTTCTTCGCCTGCTGCACCGTCGGGATACCCCCAACCTTGGCGATTTGCTTCTCGTTGAAACCGACGACATAGATGGCATCGCCCTCAGTGTCGTTGAAGACCTTGATCGACACCGTCCTCTTGATCCCGGCTGCACCGGGGGCCCCGGCTTCAGCCGAGGCGGTCATGAACAGGCCTACCGCAGCGACGGCAAGCAGACCGTTGAACAACCTTCGCATCATCATGGAAATCTCCTCTGTCAAAAGGTCACCGTCCGAACCAGCTGGCCGCGACGCGCGGCCGGCCGTCTCCGATCGTGTCCACGGCATCACCACATCACGGCATCCGCGCGGCGGAGTCGCCACCGTTGCGTGTGCAGAGTGCTGCGAGCACGATCGGGTCCATCGTCTCTTCGAGAAACGCCACTCTGCCGTCGGCAAACGCTCCCTGCGCGCCGCCGGCATGCGGGCTGCGGATGTCGCTGGTGTCGCCGTTGACGAAGGCTGCGGCCTGCGCAAAGCAGTTGTGCGGTGCCCAGCGGCCGGCTGGGTCTTCCGGATCGGTGTCGGGGCCGGCCGAGAGACCGCGGTCGACCGACTCGGCGATCAGCAGGGTGGTGCCGAGGCCATCGGTCGCGCTGGCGGCCGTGACGGTGGCCGTGGCATCGTCCACGGGCACGAGCATGCCGCTGGTCAAACCGGTCGGCCCCAGGAAGGGCACGCCCTCGACGCCGAGCATCCACGCCCCCGCGACGCCGCCATAATCAGCCTTGCCAACGTAGGTCAGCAGGGCCGAGGGGCAGATGTAAGAGGGGACCTGCTGCTTCGACGCCTGCTCGTTGCCACCGGAGGCATTCCAGAACCGGCGGTAGTCGATGCGGCCCGCGTTCTGGCCCTCCTCGATGAAGGGGAGGACGAACGACGACCAGGCATGCAGCGTGCCCGATGGCAGGTCCGGACCTGCGGCACGCTGATCGCAGCCTGCCGGAAATCGCCGCTTTGCCGACTCGTAGGCCAGCGTGGCGAGGGCCGACTGCCGGAGGTTGTTGCCACATGCCGACCGCCGGGCCGCCTCCCGCACCCGCTGGAGCGAGGGCAGCAGAAGTCCCACGAGCGTGCCGATGATCCCAATGACCACCAGCAGTTCGATCAGCGAAAACCCACTCGATTTCGCGCCGCCGACGGTGGGGCGAAAATGAGGGATGCGGCTTGCAGGTATCATCGGGACACGTACCGTGAGGACGGCGGCCTGCCGATGAATGTTCCGCGGTGGGATCGCGACCGTGCGCGGGAGGCGAAAGATACGCGGCACCGGACCAGGGTCAAGCGAATGCCTGATCCCGCTGCGCTGCAGGCAGCCGGCTCCGGCGGGACACCTGGGATACCTCACGACATTCCGGGACTCATGACTGGAAGGCACGGCACAGGCAGATGAAACAGCATCCCGGACAGGCACACCACGTCACCGCAGCGGACCGCGGCCAGACGCTCGCGGCATTCCTCCGGCCGCGGCTCGGCGGCGCGAGTTGGTCGCGGGTGCAGAAGCTCGTGCGGTCCCGGCACGTGCTCGTCCACGGCAACGTCTGCACCGATGCGGCCCGCCGCCTCAAGGAGGGTGAGGTCGTCAAGGTGCTCGAACTCGCCGCCGCAGCGCCGCCGCAGGCAGATGACGTGCCGATCGTGCACCTTGACGATGATGTGGTCGTGGTCGACAAGCCGACCGGCGTGACGACGACGAGGCATCACGACGAGGCCTCGTGGCCGGCCCGCCGCAAACAGGTGCAGCCGACGCTCGAGGAGCTGGTGCCCGACGCGATCGGCAGGCACCTCTTGAAGCGGTTCGGCTCGGTGGGCGGCAGGACGGCTCCGAAAAGGCGGCGTGTTGCCCCCGTGAATGCCGTCCACCGCATCGATCGTGAGACGAGCGGGCTGGTCGTCTTCGCACGAAATGTGCCGGCCAGCCGGATTCTCGCCGAGCAGTTCCGGATGCACATGACGCATCGTCGCTACCTCGCCATCGTCGTCGGCCGCGTACGAGCCCGCACGATCACGTCGCAGCTGGTCCGCGACCGCGGCGATGGTCGGCGGGGCAGCGGCGTGGGCGATGACGGCAAGGAGGCCATCACGCACGTGGCCCCCGTGGAGCATTTCGGCAACGACTACACGCTCGTGGAATGCCGGCTGGAGACGGGCCGCACCCACCAGATTCGCATCCACATGTCGGAAAACGGCCACGTGGTCTGCGGCGAGCGGGTGTATGTGTCGTCGCGTCGGGATGGTGCCCAGGACGAGTCGCGGGCCCCGCGGGTGATGCTGCATGCCGCCGAACTAGGCTTTGTGCACCCGGTCTCGGGTGAGGAGTTGCGGTTTGCGAGTCCGATTCCGGCCGACATGCGGAAGGTGCTCGCCTGGCTTCGCAAGGCGTATCCCGGCGACTCTCCGAGCTGACGGGCCCCCGGAATCACACGCCGTGCGCCCGCGGCCTGACGGCCGGTCGGCTTGGACAGGCCACCCCTGCGATCGTGAGGAGCCGGTCGGTGGGCGCGCACAGAAGCCGGGAATCTTTGCGACTCACGGGTGATGCCCCGTCGGCCAGCCGGGCATCCTGTCGCAAAATCCCCGGCTTCGAGCATGCCTACCGCCGGCGCACCAATTCGGCACCGCGTCACTCGTCCCCACCGGCGATCGTCGCCGCGGCCTGCCATGCGACCGGTTCGATGTCATCGGCTACAAACCGCACCGAGCCGTCGGCCATGCCCACCGTCACGCCCGCCCGGTGACGGCTGCGGGCGGTTCGCCAGCCATAGCCGGCGTACATCCGCGATTTGTCGGGCGTGTTCATCAGGGCCGCGAGACAGTCGAGTTCGTTCGCGTTCGGCGTGCGGGCGTGATTGTAGAGCGTGGTGCGATACTCGCCGTTGGCCCAAGAAAATCCGCGGAGGTCGGTGAAGTTGAAATAGAAGGGCCGGCTGCAGGCGGCGGCCGTGAGCGGCGCCGTGAACGTGAAACCGTAGCCGGTAGTGGGATCGATTCCGTCCCGTGATGTCGTGGCCTTCGGTCCGGCGCCCAGCATGCTCTCCGAGAAGGCGACGGTCTTCGAAAGGCCGTCTTGGATGTCACGGGGCCGGGTTCGCGAGTTGATGCCGTAGATGCCGTCGATCTCGAAAGGAGTGCCGCCGCCGGTGCCGCCGCCGGTGCAGCCGGCGTAGTTGGTGGGGCCGAAGAGGTCTGCCACAGGCGTAGCGACATCGCTCGGGCAGAGGAACAGCGGGATCGTGAGCTTCACGAGCGGCTTGTTCTGCGGGGCGATATCGCCAGGTCCCAGCCCGATGTAGAGGGGCACGGAGAGATCGAGGCTGCGGAGGAGTTGTTCCTGTTCGTAGTACGGGGAAAGATGGGCCAGCACCGACCAGCGGAAGAACTGATGAGGGAAGTCGGGGCGTTCGTCCCATTGCCGCGATTCGGCACCGATCGGATATCGGCCCCGGGCGGATTCATGGTTGGCTGCCGCGAGGCCGATCTGCCGCAGGTTGTTGGTGCAGCTCGACCGCCGCGCCGACTCGCGTGCCGCCTGCACGGCCGGCAGCAGGAGGCCGACGAGCGTGGCCAGAATCGCCACCACGACGAGCAACTCCACGATCGTAAAAGCGGCTTGTCGGCGGATCATGCCGTGATGCCGCGCTGGTGTCGGCGCCGGACCAGCCAACTCGCCGCCCCGATCCCGCCGATCACCAGCGACCGTGCTCCCGGTTCCGGGACGGCCGCCGTGGCGAGGCCGCCGATCTGACCGAGGCCCGAGGCATAGGTGCCGAGAAGCGTGCCATCGGGTCTGAACTCGTAGATGTTGCCTGAACCGGATGGGCTGCCGGCGAGGAGGCCACCGTCGGCAAGCAGGGCGAGCGCTCCCACCTCGAACGAGCTGCCCGTCGAGGCAAAAGGCGTGGTGACGTCGGTGGCGAGATCCGTCTGCAGAATCGCACCGGTCATGATGCTCGCCGTGTAGAGCGTCGATCCGCTGAGGGCGAGGCCCGTGGGCCCTGCCAGCCCGCTCGAACCACTGGCGATCACCTCGTTCACGTAGGTGCCCGCCGCGTCGAATCGCTTCACCGGTCCACTGGCGATCCCCGTCACGAAGGTGTAGGTCTGGTCTGCCACGTAGAGTCGGCCGTCGGCGGCGAGCGCCAGGCCGGGGCTGCTCGCGAGGCTACCGCCGGAGGTGTAATCGCTGATCGCGACCAGACCGCCGGTGGCGTTGGCTACCTTCACGATCGGTCCGGTATTGCCGAAGAAGGGATTTCGTCCCACGAGCAGGTCATTGCCCTGAAAGACGAGGCTGCCGGGAAAGACATCGAAGCTGCCGAAGGCGACGACCGTGGAGAGCGTCATCGTCAACAGCTCGAACTTCGAGATCCGCGGCGCGAAGGTCGCTCCATCGCCATTCTCGCCGATATAGAGGTTGCCGTCAGGGCCGACCACCAGGGCGCCAGGCTTGATCAGGGATCCCGATCCCGAAAGCGATGTCCTGGTGCCGACGGGATTGGTCGAGTCGTAGCTGATGAGCTCGCCGGTCGTGAAGCTGGTGACATACACCGATTCAGCCCGGGTCACGCCGGCGAATGCGGCGACGGCGAGAAGCATGAGCGATGCGAATGAGCAGGTGAACAGGCGGGGCATGGTGGTCTCCATGAAACGAACGAGATGATCGGAAAGGAAGCGATCGGCTCCCGGCAGGGAGACGACGATCGAGAGACTGGGAACGCAACGATGCAGCGAAAGGACGTGGCAAGGCCCGGGGGCTGCGACGTCGGCATCAGAGGGCCATCGATCCGGCGAACGGAGGGATGGTCAGCGATTCACCAGCGGTTCCTTGGCACGGTGTGCGAGAAGTCAGCGGAACTCAACGACAACAGTTTACGGACCTGCCGCCGTGTCGCAACGGCTGCCGAAACTGGAACTGCCCGACTAGGATTCGAACCTAGACAAAGGGAACCAAAATCCCTTGTGCTACCGTTACACCATCGGGCAGAGGCGTTTTCCGGCGTTTCATGGTAGACGATTTCGCGGGGGGAGTGGAGCCCGTGAAGCGCTGGCCACGCCAGGGATTCATGCGGTTTATGGCCGCGGAGGATCTGAGGGGGAACGATCGATCAGGGCGTGATCCACGAGGAAGGCGTGGGTCTCCCCCTCGATCCGAGCCTTCGCCGCTTTTCCCTGTGCGCCGGACTTGCTGGAGGTGAGGCTGTGCTTGCCGCCCTCGAAGGGGATCAGGAGGCAGTCGTTGCCATGGTCCTTCATCAGGGCCGCGAAGGACGTGGAGTTGGCATAGGGCACCGTCGGGTCGGCGGTGCCATGGAAGACGAGCGTTGGCGGCATCTGCTGCGGCATCCGCCCGGTCACCGAGAGCGATGCCGCTCGCTCGGCGTCGTTGCCAAACCGCTTGGGGCCGCCGTATCCATCGGCTGTCGTGTCGGTGACGGGCCAGAGCAGCACCAGCGCTGCGGGGCGAAGGCGGGCGACCGGCTCAGCGGACCGTTCCGGCGACACGGCGTCGGGAATCGCCGTCCATGCCGCCACATGGCCGCCGGCAGAACCGCCCAGCGCGACGACGCGGGCAGGATCGATGCCGAGTTCGTCTGCGTGGTCCTCGATCCAGCGGGCTGCGGCCCGCCCATCGGCGACGCAGTCCTCCGGGGGTGTGCCGAAGCGACTCCGCGTGCGATAGTCGGCCGCCACCCCGACCATCCCGCGGGCCGCAGCCCACTTCGCCCACGGCAGCATCTTGTCGGGAGTGCCGTTGATCCAGCCGCCTCCGAAAAAACAGAGCATGCAGGCCCGTTTGTCGGTGGGCCTCCACCCCTCCGGCTTGACGACGTGCAGCCGGAGTTTCGCGTCGCCCACTTCCTTGTAGACAAAGGGCTCAGCGCCCGGAAGCGTCTCCGGAGTCGCTTCGACCTTCGCCGGGGCTGCCGACTTCGTGGAACCAGTCGTTCTTCCTTCGGTCACGGGCTGAGCGGTGGCGACCGAGTCGGGGGCTGCGATTCCCGCCACCATGATCCAGGCAATGAATGACATCATCTTCATCATCGGGCGATTCTCACTCGGGGGATTCCGGCGGCTGGACTACTCAATGGGTATTGGGGGGCGTTGACTCGGGCAGCGGCTTCGAGAGCTTGCTGGTGACGGCGAACGAGAGCTGCTCGAGCTCGATCGCCAGGTCGACGCCCACGTTTTGGACGTGGGGCGGCAGCGCGAGCGTGACGGGGGCGAAGTTGACGATCCCCTCGACGCCGGCGGCGACGAGCCGATCGGCGGCCTCCTGGGCATGTTCCACCGGCACCACGATCATCCCGAGGCGGATGCCCTGCTCGCGGACGGTCGCGGCGAGTTCGTCGATGGGCTGGATGCGGATGCCCTGGATCATCTGCCCGACCTTCGCTGGATCGGCGTCGAAGGCGGCCGCGATCTCGAAGTTCTGCCGGCCGAAGCCGCGGTAGCCAAGGAGCGCCTGGCCAAGGTTGCCCGCCCCCACCATCGCCACGTTCCATAAATGGTTGGTGCCGAGGATGTCGCGCATCGCCCGGATGAGTTCGTCGCAGCGATAGCCCACGCCGGGATAGCCGAACTGGCCGAAGAAGCCGAGATCCTTGCGGACCTGCGCGTCGCTGAAGCCGAGCAGCGTGCCCAGCTGACTCGACGAAATCGTCTGCTGCCCCGACGCCACGAGCCGCTGCAGCTCGCGCAGATAGAGGCTCAGGCGGCTCACCACCACCTTGGGAACGGATGCGTCGGACGGGAGGTCTGACGACTGAAGCGGCTGCGGTCGCTGGTCCGTCATGGGAAGAGTCTGCCGGTGAACCTGCCAAAAACCCGGGTGCGACTGTACCGGTGGCGCGGGGAATAGCCAAGGAATCACCCCCTGCGGCCGTGAGCCTGACGGTTGTAACGCGCCTGGGGCATTGGAAAAGCCGGGGCGGTTGCGTCAAGGAGTCAACCTGCGGGGAGTTTATGGCCGATCTTTGAGGTTGTGTGGAGATGGGCTGCCATCGCCCCACCTCAGCGTTTCGTTTCCCGGAACTTTCCCCAGTGCAGGAGGCCTCCTCAACAGAGGTGGCAGACATGAAAAGGAAGTGGTTCGCCTGTTTGCTGGCGCTCGCAAGTATCGTGACCTCGGTCCATCGGGCCGACGCCGCGTATTGCGGGCTCGCCAGCTTCAAGCACGGCGGCGCGAAGATGACGACGGTCAGCTTCGCGAGCGCCCGTGCATCGTGTTCGAGTTGTGAATCATCCGATGAGCCGAGCTGTGGTGCCGCACCTTCGTGCTGCGGCACCCGGCTGGTCAAGGACGTCGTTTACGAGCAGAAGCAGTACACCTGCTACAAGACGGTCTGCGAGAAGGTCGTCGAGCAGCGGGAGATCGACTGCATCCGTTACGAGACGGAGAAGTCTTTCAAGGATGTCGAGTACACCGTCTGCAAGCCGGTGTGGGAGAACCGTTCGCGGACCATCAACTACACCGTCTGCAAGCCGGTGTGGGAGACGGTCGTGAAGGAGATCCCCTACACGGTCATGAAGCCCGTGTACGAGACGAAGACCCGCGAGATCCGGACGACGGTCTGCAAGCCGGTCTACGAGACGATGACGAAGGAGATCCCCTACACCGTCTGCAAGCCGGTCTACGAGACCCGCGAGCAGTGCTACACCGTCATGAAGCCCTGCTACGAGACCAAGACCCGGGAGATCCGGACGACGGTCTGCAAGCCGGTCTACGAGACGATGACGAAGGAGATCCCCTACACGGTCTGCAAGCCGGTCTATGAGACCCGCGAGCAGTGCTACACGGTGATGAAGCCGGTGTATGAGACCTGCACCAAGCAGATCCCCTACACGGTCTGCAAGCCGGTCTACGAGACCCGCGAGCAGACCTATACGGTGTGCAAGCCGGTGTATGAGACGATGACGAAGGA
>JAUMAF010000245.1:0-8158 GCA_032117045.1 Pirellulales bacterium
CGATTCAAACTTCGTGTTCGTGCCGATTGCCGCGCTGCAGCGGATGCGGGGCATGATCGACCCGCAGACCGGAATCGCGAGCGTCAACTCGATTCAGATCCGGCTCCGCGAAGGGGCCGACCTCGACCGGGTTCGCGACAAGCTCCGCAAGGTGTTTCCCGCCGACATGTATGCGGTCGCCACCTGGCGTGACAAGCAGGGCCCGCTGCTCGCGGCGGTCGACATGGAGATGTCGGTGCTCAACATTCTGCTGTTTCTGATCATCGCCGTGGCCGGCTTCGGCATTCTCGCGATTTTTTTCATGATCGTGGTGGAGAAAACCCGGGACATCGGCATCCTCAAATCGCTCGGCGCCAGCGCCTCAGGTATTGGTGGGATCTTCCTCGGCTACGGACTGTTCCTCGGCCTCGTCGGGGCTGGCGCCGGGCTGGCGCTGGGACTCTCGATCGCCTGGAACATCAACTCGATTCGCGCCGCCGTCGAGTGGCTCACGGGCGAGCAGGTGTTTGATCCCTCGATCTATTACTTCCACCGGATTCCATCGATCGTCGATCCGTTCACCGTCACCTGGATCATCATCGGTGCCGTGGGAATCGCCGTGGCTTCGAGCGTGCTGCCTGCGCTCCGGGCTGCCCGGCTCCATCCCGTCGAGGCCCTTCGCCATGAGTGATTCTGCGCGGAAGGCCGCCCCCGAACTCCTCCGTGTCCGCGATCTCCGCAAGACGTATCGCTCCGGCGACGCGCTGCTCGAGGTGCTTCGCGGTGTGGACTTCGATCTCGCCGTCGGCGAGTTCGTGTCGGTGGTGGGGCAGAGCGGCTCGGGGAAGAGCACGCTTCTGCATCTGATGGGCCTGCTCGATGCGGCCGATGCCGGTGAGGTCGTGCTCGAGGGGCAGCGGGTCGACAGCCTCTCCTCCACGCGGCGGGATCGGCTGCGGAATACCTGCATCGGGATGGTCTTCCAGTCTTATCACCTGCTTCCCGAGCTCGATGCGCTGGAAAACGTGCTCGCCCCGCTGATGGTGCGGCATGGCGTGTTCGAGTGGGTCCGGGTGCGGGCCGCGGCTCGGGCCAAGGCCCGCGACCTGCTCGAACGGTTCGGTCTCGGCGGGCGTCTCCACCACAAGCCTCGGCAGCTCTCGGGCGGCGAGATGCAGCGGGTGGCCATCGCTCGGGCGCTTGTGACCCAACCGCGGGTGCTGCTGGCCGACGAGCCGACCGGCAATCTGGACGAGGCGACCGGTGCCGGAATCCTCGAGATGCTCTGCGAGTTGAACCGTGAGGATGGCCTTTCTATAGTGCTGGTCACTCACGATGTGGCTGTCGCCCGGCGGGCCGACCGGATCGTGCGGCTGGCGGCGGGTCGCGTCGATGACGCCTGCCCCGCCGCGTCGCGGATGGCGGGGTGAGGGTCCCGACGCATCGCGCCGTATCTGTCCGTCGTATCCGTCTGCCAGGAAGGGTCCATGTCGCGCATCATCTTCATGAACGATCGCCTCGTCCCCGAGGAAGAAGCGCGAGTCAGCGTTTTCGATCACGGGCTCTTGTATGGCGACGGCGTCTTCGAGGGACTGAGGAGCTACTCGGGCCGGGTGTTTCGGCTCGC
Organism: Pirellulales bacterium; assembly: GCA_032117045.1. Classification (GTDB taxonomy): domain Bacteria; phylum Planctomycetota; class Planctomycetia; order Pirellulales; family UBA1268; genus QWPN01. The sequence goes on from JAUMAF010000245.1 coordinate 1,607, forward strand.
GGAGCACATCGACCGTCTCTATGCCAGCGGCCTGGCAATTTGCCTGCAGATTCCCCTCGCCAAGGACGTGATGGCGAAGGCGGTGATCGACACGCTCGCCGCCAACAAACTCTCGGACGGCTATATCCGGCTGGTGGTGACCCGTGGAGCCGGCAGCCTCGGCCTCGATCCCAACAAGACGAAACACCCACAGGTGATCGTGATCGCAGATACGATCAGCCTCTATCCGCGGGAGTTTTACGACAAGGGGCTGCGGATCGTCACGGCCGCCACGCAGCGGACGCAGTCTGCGGCCCTCTCGCCGCGAATCAAGTCACTCAACTACCTCAACAACATCATGGCAAAGCTCGAGGGACTTCAGGCCGGGTGTGTCGAGGCGCTGATGCTCAACCACAAGGGCGAGGTTGCCGAGTGCACCGGCGACAACATCTTCGTCGTCCGGGGCGGCCGGCTCCTCACGCCCCCGCCCGATGCCGGCATTCTCGAGGGAATCACCCGTGGCGCGGTGATGGATCTGGCGATCGCCGCCGGCATCGACTGCCGTGAGACGACGCTCGTGCGGCACGATCTCTACACCGCCGACGAATGCTTCCTGACGGGCACGGCCGCTGAAGTGATCCCGGTGGTCGAGATCGACGGCCGCAAGGTGGGGCAGGGCACGCCTGGTCCGATCACGGCCCGACTCACGAAGGATTTCCATGCCCTCGTTCGGGCGTAGGAGTACGGACACCGACGACGCTAACCTCCCGGGCCCGGACCAGTTTCGCTTCGTATTCGGCCACGATCCGTTTCTGGAGCATGTCTCGGCAGGCGGCGTTGATCAGATGGGCGATGTCGGCATACAGCCGCATTCGCCCGTCGTCTTCCCGTTGCGACAGACCGTTGGTGAGCCGGCCTCCGCACTGGTTGCAGAAGTTGGCCCGGTGATGGTCATGGTGCGCCCCTGGTCAAAAGGATGGAGCACGAATCAACGGTGGGCACCCCCCTTCCGTCAGGTTTCGGCGGCGGCTTACGCAGTTGCAAGGCTCGCCCATGTGCCGACCGTCCGGCACCTGGCCGCGTCTGGGCGTCGAGCCGAACGACGGACTCAGCCGAACGACGGACTCAGCCGAACGACGGACTCAGCCGAACGACGGACTCAGCCGAACGACGAACACCGCGGCGCAGGGTGACCTGCCGCCGTCACGGTGGTCCGTGAGTCGGGCCGCCACCGCCTCGGCATCGCTGATCGTCTCCGCCAGGCAGAAGCAGGCGCTGCCACTGCCGGTGAGCCGTGGAGCGAAGCCCCCGGCGGCGGCGAGGGCGTTCAAGACCTCGTCGATCTCCGGCGAAAGGCTCCGCGCCGGTGGTTCGAGGTCGTTGACCATGAAGGGAAGCCCCGCCTGGAGGCCGCCTTCTGCCAGGGCCACCGCCAGCCGGGCCGCGTCACCGCATCGCGAAGCATCGGGCAGGCAGCGGCCGTAGACGGCGGCCGTCGACAGACCGGCAATCGGGCAGGCGATCACCGCGGCCAGCGGTGGCAGGCCATGAACGCGGTCGATCCGCTCGCCCCGTCCCGAGGCGATGGCGGCGCCGCCGGCGAAGAACCAGGGCACGTCGCTGCCGATCTCCGCGCCGAGAGTGGCCAACCGCTCGCTCGGCCAGTCGAGCCGCCACACGTGTGCGGCGGCGGCGAGCAGGGCTGCAGCGTCGCTCGATCCGCCACCAAGTCCGGCGCCCGACGGAATCTGCTTCACGAGTTCGATGTCGAGCCCGCTCTCGATGCCCGCCTCCCGGGCGAGCAACTCCGCGGCGCGGACGACCAAATTTCGGGCGTCGGTCGGCACGTCGCGGGCGAGCGCCGCACCCGGACCTCCTGCCAGGGCGCCGCCGAAGCCCACCGTGAGCCGAATGCCGGACACGTCGCTCAGCCGCACATGGAGGGTGTCGGCCAGCGACACCGGCACCATCAATGACTCGATTTCGTGAAACCCGTCGGTCCGCCGGGCAAGCACGGCGAGCGAGAGGTTGAGCTTCGCGGGCGCGAGAACCGTCACACCGCCGGTCACGCCATCAGCAGCGGCTCGAACTTCCGGCGGCATGACTGACACCGCCGGCGACTTACCGCCAGTTGGCAACGAAAGCGATCGTGACCAGGGCCAACAGCAGGCCCACCGCGACCAGCACCGACAGAAGAACGGCGATGCTCCTGCCGGCCCACAGGTCGTCGTTGATCATGTCCGTCCGATCTGCCTTGTCGAACGATCCATTCCAGACGGGGAACGCCCGATCGTCATAGACCCACTTTGTGCGTTCTTCGTAGTGCTTCTGGCTCATGCGGGCGGGTGGCCGGAGGGAAGGCTGAAATGCGGGATATGATGGCTGTGGACCGCATGCGAAATGTACCCCGCGATACCGACACCCGCCAGTGCTGTGAATGACCGTCCGATGACGCACGATCCCACCAGTGAATCAGCCGCCGAATCCGCCACCAAAATACTCTCCGTCGTGGCTGCCGAGGGGGACCAACGGCGGCATATCCTCGATCCGGCGTCGGGGCTGGCGGCCTGGCTGGGCCAACGGGGCCAACCCGCCTGGCGGGCCAGGGCCATCCGCCGCTGGCTGCTCGGTCGGCGGGCGACCTCGTTTGCCGACATGACCGACCTGCCCCGTGACTTACGGGCCGAACTCGACGCGGATTTCCGCATCTGGACCACGAGCGTGGCGGTTCACCAGCAGGCTGACGACGGCACCGAGAAACTGCTGCTGTCGCTCGCCGATGGCCAGCGCATCGAGTGCGTGCTGCTCCGGGAAGGGGGCATGGCTGGCGGCGAAGGTGCCGCGGCTGGCAGGGAAGGGGACCGGCGCACGGTCTGCATCAGTTCGCAGGTGGGCTGTGCGATGGGCTGCGTGTTCTGCGCCAGCGGGATCGACGGCGTCGTGCGGAACCTCACCACGGGCGAGATCGTCGAGCAACTCCTCCGCCTCGCGCTCCTCCTGCCGGCCGACGAGCGGCTCAGCCACATCGTGGTCATGGGAATGGGCGAACCGCTTGCCAATCTCGACCGCCTCCTGCCCGCGCTCGCCGAGGCGCAGGATGCGGAAGGTCTTGGCATCTCGCAGCGGCGGATCACGATCTCCACCGTCGGACTGCCCCAGGCGATGGACCGGCTCTGCGCGGCCAATCCAGGCTATCACCTGGCCGTTTCGCTGCACGCGGCCGATGACGACCTTCGCACGCGACTGGTGCCGGTCAACAAGGCCATCGGCCTGGCCGACGTGATGGCGGCGGCGGACCGCTATTGGGCGACATCCGGCCGCCGGCTCACGTTCGAGTATGTGCTGCTCGGGGGCGTGAACGATTCGACCGAGCATGCAGACCGGCTGGCAGGGCTGCTTGGCGGCCGCGCAGCGCTCGTCAACGTCATCCCCTACAACGCCGTGGCGGGCATGCCCTGGAAGGAGCCGACGGCCGTGGCCCGGGAGCGATTTCTCGACGTCTTGCGAGCGGCGGGCGTCAACGTGCAGGTCCGTCGCCGGAAGGGCGCCCGGATCGACGCCGCCTGCGGCCAGCTCCGCCGTCTCGCCGCAAACGTTTAGGCGAACCAGCCCAGGATCGACACGGCCACGAGCACGCCGCCGAGGATGCCCCCCAGCCAGCCGATCCACTGGAGCGCCGCGTTTCGAATCGCGTCGGGATGCTCGTGATGCGTCGCGGCAAACACGATCGCTGCCGCGAGGATCAAGGGCAGGCCGAAGGCGAGGCCGGGCACGCGTTCGACCAGCGTGGCGATGATGGGACACGCGAGCTTCTGGAAAAGGCCGACGATGGGAACGAGGAGGTCGCTCATGACGGTTGCTTCTCGTCGGATCCGGCATCCGTCGCGAGCCGCATCGGGCCTGACCAGGCGTCATAGACCACCAGCACGTTGAGCATGCCGGCGAGCATCGTAAAGAGCGTGCCGATCTCGAAGAATCTCCCCAACTGCGCATGCCAGATCGCCAACTGGTCGCCAGGTTTGCGGTCGAGTGCGCCCGGCGGCGGAAAGGGTCGGAACTGCTGCCACGGGGGTAGGGGTCGGAAGTCATCGGCCTCGATGTCGGGATCGACGTGGGCCAGTTTCTGGGCGTAGCCCGACGACACCGGCTGGCCCCGGGAGAGCGGCGGCGCCATGAAGGTGCTCTTGAACAGCGGCTCCTTCGCCGCACCGCCCAGCCGCCACGACTGCACGATCGCCGGCAAGGCCGCCATGCCGATCCCCGCCTGACAGATGAACGCCCACCGCATCTCGCCCGGCTTCCACGAGGCGTAGACCACGCGGCCGTTCCCCAGCCAGATCCCGGCGAGGAAGGTGGTCAGGAGCGTGACCATGAAGAGCCAGCCTTTGAATCGGCGGCCCTGATAGACCTGCCCGAGCCCCGGCACGAGCCATGAGAGGAGGGCGGCCAGGGCGGGGTTGGCGAGATCGATGGCCGCGCCGTCGTCGGGCGAGATGGCCACGACGCGGCCAGGTGTGACGGATGGCTGTCTTCCCAACGGGGCACTCCTGCCGAACGAGCGAACCTCGCCGAAAAGTCTAAGCGAAGGAAGCGATCGTCTCCATCCGCACCCGGCATCAGCCCCACAGGCGGCGGACGGACCGCACCTGCGGCCTGTCCGACGAGGCCTCGAGGCCGGTCTCGGCCGAATGGACCGGCTGCGATGAGTCGTGATCGGCGGGCATGAGTTCCCGCCAGGCCCGCTCCACCGTGGCGGCATCCACCTGCGCGAGTGCTTCGCCGGCGGCCGCCGCGGCCGAGAGCCTCGCGAGCCGGCAGACCACGCGGGGCACACCCTGGGAGAACCTCGCGAGGGTCGCCACCGCGGCCTCCGAAAAGGAATCGTCATCGGCGGCAGCACGCCGCAGCGCTGCCGCGACGTAGGCCGCGACATCGGCATCGCTCCAGGCGGGCAGATCGATCCGCACCGCCGCGCGGCTGCGAATGGCATCGGGCACTCGGAAAAGCCCGGCCGGTGTCGCCATGGCGATGACCACCGTCGAGGCAAACCTCGGCTCCCCGGCCGCCGCGAGCCGGGCGATGCCGTCGATCGCATCCGCCGGACCGCGGTCCACGTCGTCGAATACCAGCACGGTGGGCCGCTCCATGAGCGTGTTCTCGCGGAGCCGGTTTTCGAGCTTGAGCCACGATCGGATCGGTTCGGCACGGGTTGCGGGATCGAGCGGCAGCCGCGCGAGTAGCAAATCGAGCCACTCGCCGTCTGGGAGTCCATGGAGTGACAGCACCGCCACCTCCGCGCCGAGCCCCCCGAGTCGCCGCGCCGCCATCGCCGCGAGGTGGCTCTTGCCCAGCCCCGGTTCGGCGACGACAAGCCCGCACCGCTGCCGTTCCGCCAGCAGCCATTCGAGCCGCGCGAGGGCCTCCTCCTGCGCCGGTCCGGCATGAAAACCGGCGGGGTCGATGGCGCCGTCGAAGGCCGCGGCAGCAGGATGAAGTCGATCGCGTACCATGGCCGAAGTGTAGCGGCGACGGGCTTCCGGGTCAGGAGAGACTTCGCCGCTTTTTTTCACGATCTCGTCGATGCGCGGTGGGTCATGAGTGAACGTTTTTTCCTGTCAGCACCGCCGCTGTCGGGTCGTGCCGTCCTCGAAGGCGACGAGGCCCGTCACCTCGCCCGTGTGCTCCGGTGCAAGGTCGGCGATGCGGTGGCACTCTTCGATGGCAGCGGCGCGGTGTGGCCCGCACGGGTGGCGGTGATCGCCCGCGACCGGGTGACGCTCGACGTTGACGAGCCGACGCACGATGCACCGCGGCACGCACCGCGACTCACGCTCGCCGTTGCGTTGCCCAAGGGCGACCGGCAGAAATGGCTGATCGAGAAACTGACCGAACTCGGCGTCGCCAGGCTCGTGCCCCTCGACACGCTTCGGGGTGTGGCTGAGGCGACGCCCGGCGCCCTCGAGCGGCTCCGCCGGGGTGTGATCGAGGCCTGCAAGCAGTGTGGACGAAACACGCTCCTCGAGATCGGTGAGCCGCGATCCATCGCCGCGCTGCTGCGGGAGCGGACCGGCGGTGATCGTGTCGTCGTCGCCGATCCGGGTGGCGGTCTCCTCCATGTCGACGCGTTCGTGGCCGACCACGGCGGTGTGATCGGGCTCATCGGGCCCGAAGGGGGCTTCGCGGCCGAGGAACTCGCCGCGTGCGATGCGGCGGGCGTGCCCCGCATCGGTCTCGGGCCCCACATTCTCCGCATCGAGACCGCGGCAATCGCACTGGCGGCGCGACTGTCGTAGGACCGCTCCCACTCCGGCATCGGGCTGGGTGTTCTGTCCGAGGAAGCCACGCGCCGAGTTCGTGTCCGTGCAAGCCGACTGGCCGTGAGGCCGCGGATGCCGGTACAAGCCGACCGGCCGTGAGCTCGCGGGCTGCCCTGGTGCGCGGCTCGGGACTGCCCGTGCCCCGAGAGCCGGACGTTCGTTGCGCCCATCCTGGCAATCCTGTTCGGCACGAGATTTGCGCAGTAGAAGCCGGGCAATTCAGGCGAGCTGAAGCGAGTTGCGCGATTGTCGTCGG
>JAUMAF010000246.1:0-32140 GCA_032117045.1 Pirellulales bacterium
CTTAGATGACCTGGTGCTGGCGAATACTCATGATCGTGCGGCGGGCGGCGGCGGCGGCCGTCGGCAGCGGAAAAACCTCGGCCGACAGATAGCCTTCGTAGCCGATCGTCCGCAGGGCGGCCACGACCGAAGCGGGCTCGATGTGGCCGAATCCCACGGCCCGCCGGTTGGAATCGGCCCAGTGAACATGGCCCACGTGCCAGCCGCAGGCGGCGACCGCGCCGGCGACGTCGGCCTCTTCGATGTTCATGTGAAACAGGTCGCAGAGGAGCTTCACGTGCGGAAGGGCGGCGGTCTCGAGAAACGCCGCCGCCTCGGCCTGCCGGTTGAAGAGATCAGTCTCGTAGCGGTTGAGCGGTTCGTAGAGGAGTACCTGACCGTGCCGTGCCGCGTGGCCCCCAAGGTCGCCGAGGGCGTCGGTGAGAAGCCCGAGGGCCTGCTCGCGTGGCACCTCGCCGCTGCTCCGCCCCTGCATCGAGCCGAGGATGACCGGAGCTCCCAGGCTTCCAGCGGCATCGATGATCGCGCTGATAAAATCCCGCGCCCGTCGCCGGACCGCCGCGTCGGGATGCACGAGGTGGAGGCCCTGCTGGACCCAGCCGGCCCCCGTGCCGACAGCCGCAAGACCCAGGCCATGAGCCGCCAGCAGTCGGCGGACCTCGGGATCGGCCACGTCGGCCGACGACGCGGGAAACAGCTCCACGCCATCGAAGCCGAGCGACGCAGCATCGCGGCAGGCTGGCTCCAGGCCCTCGTGGAAAACAAACGGCCCCTGGCGGGCCTCGGGCACGAGACAGATGGTGACCGCCGACTTCACGCTGGTACTCCTCAGCCGATGAATAGCGGCTTCAAGTGGCGATCGAAGATGTTTTCCGTCACCTGCCGGGCCACGACGTCGCGGTTGGCGTCGAGGAGGTCGGTATACCGCCGGCCCTGCTTGGCAGCCACCTTGAAGGAGACATGCACGAGCTGCCGCATATGGGCGTTGAAGGCCGGATTCGTCGGTACGTGGCGGAGCGCCGCGGCCAACTGCGGCCCGCTCCAGGCGGCCACCTCGTCCGGCCGCGGCAACTTTCCCTGGTCGATGTCGATCACGGCAGCATAAGGTGCCGTGATCTCGTCGAGATGATCGTAGGCGTAGGCGTAAATCTCCTTGGCCAGCGCCAGGCCGTCTCCCCCTGCCTCGGCAAGCCCGATCATCTCCTCGAGCCAGGTCGTGCCGGCGGTCTTGAGATGCAGCCCCGCGCCGGTCTGCGCCAGAATCCGGCGGATGATGGGGTAGAGCGAAAACTTGTCGCTGCCGCTGTGCACCGAGAGCTTCAGGTTACGGGGGAGTCCGTACCGCTCCGACGCGAAGGCGAGCACGGCGACATCATCGGCAAATTCCTGCTCGAAGCCGGCGAGGTCGCCGACGTAGTCGACGCCTTTGTTAAACCGGCCGGTGAACTTGGGCGCGATCGTCTGCAGCGGCACGCCCTCGTCTGCGAGCAGGGCGAGGATCACGAGCAGCTCCGGCGGGGTCTGGGCCGCGTCGGTCTCGTCCATGCTGACCTCAAACGCCACGCCATCCCCTCGGCGACCACGGATGTGCCGGAAAATCTCGCCGGCTTCGCGGCAGGCCAGGAGGTAACTCCCGGCGATCCTGCCGGAGATCTCGGCCGACAGCTCGATCGGGGCCGCGATCCCCGGGATGGTCACCGGCATAGTCAGCTCGGGATGGCGGGCGAGAAACGCCGCCACCTCGGCGGCGGTTGCCGGCCTTCCGATGCTGTCGGCGACATCAATCGTGAAGAAGTCGCTCGAGTCGAGAAATCGATCGACCGTGTCGAGCCGGATGTGATCGGCGTCGACGAACCATGGATGCGGCCACTGGCGCGACGTCACCGCGGCGCTGGCCGCCGCCCTGACGCTCGCCGGCTCGCTGCCGATGAAGGTGTGCTCGCGGTTCGACTTGTTCCAGACCGGCGCGACGACGATGCCGGAGGCAGCGAGCCGCTCGAAAGCCGCGAGCTGGGCCTCCGCCTGATGGGCGAAGCGGTCACCGACGCCAAAAGTGAATCGAGGGAGCGTGGTCATGCGGAGAGAATACCGGCCCACCCCCTCCACGGATACCGACCTGCGCAACAGTCTCGACTGCGTGTCACGTGAAAGCCGACCAGCCGAGAGGCCGCGAGCAAACCGCTCTGCATCTGGGCCACCCCACGCCTCACGGCGTTGGGCTTGCACAGACAAACCCACGACGTCCGAGAAAATCCGTATCACCCGTCCGTGGGATTCGTCGGTGTCGGGAGGAGCAACTGCCAGAACTCGAGGTCGAGCCAGCGGCCGAACTTGAAGCCGGCCTCCCGCACGGTCCCGCAGCAGCGAAAGCCGAGCGAACTGTGCAGGGCCACACTCGCCACGTTCGTGGCATCAATCCCGGCGATGATCATGTGGATGTCGCGCTTCTTCGCCGCCGTGATCAGCGCCTGCAGCAGCTGCCGGCCGATGCCCTCGCCCCGGAAGCGTTCGTCCACGTAGACAGAATGCTCGACGGAGTATTTGTAGGCCGCCCGGGGCCGGAAGGGGCCCCAGGTGGCGAAGCCGGCCAGCACGCCAGGCTCCCACTCGATGCCGAGCACGGGGACATCCGTCCGCTGGCGTTCCTCGAACCAGTCACGCATCACCTCGTCGGTCCGAGGAGCGTACTCATAGAGTGACGTCGTATTGAGGATCGCGTCGTTGTAGATCGCCTGGATCGCCGCCAGGTGAGCGGCGGTGCAGGGAATCACCTCGCGGCGTGGCGGGGAAGGCTTCTTGCGGGGCATCGGCGGTCAGCGACGGGAGTCGGGGGCAGGGGTGAGCAGCGAAACGACAATCAGCACCAGAAATCCGAGCGGAATCGTGACCAGCCCGGGCTGGCTGAAGGGCGTGGGAGCGAGATCACGGGAGAGACCATAGACCTTCTCGAACGTGTCAGCCGAGAGCAGGATCCAGCCGAGCGAGGCCATCATGCCCACCGTCACCGCCGCAATGATGCCCTGCTTCGTGGTCTGGGGCCAGAAGAGGAGCATGACAAGCGCCGGCAGGTTGGCGCTGGCGGCGATGTTGAACGCCCAGCCCACCAGGAAGCTGACGTTGAAGTTCTTGAAAAGGATGCCGAGCACGATCGCCACGATCCCGAGCCCCACGGCGGCGAGCTTGCCGCAGCGGATCTTCTCGTGGTCGGTCATGCGGACGCCGCACACGTTCTCGACGAGGTCATGAGCCACCGCGCCGCTGCCAGCCATGATCAGGCCGCTGACGGTGCCGAGCACGGTGGTGAACGCGATCGCCGAGATGATGGCGAAGAGCGTGTTGCTGAAGGTCTTCGCGAGCAGCGGCGCCGCCATGTTGGTATCGGTCGGATCGAGGGCCCCTGACGTCATCGCCCCGAGGCCCAGGAAGAGCGTGAGGACATAGAAAACCCCGATCGCCGCGATCCCGACCACCGTGCTCTTGCGGGCGGCGGCGGCGTCCTTGACGGTGTAGTAGCGGATCAGGATGTGGGGCAGCGAGGCGGTGCCACAGAAAAGGGCGAGCATCAGGCTCGCAAAGTCGAGCCGGTCGGCGAGTCGCCCGGACACGAGGCCCTTGTAGAAGCCCCCTGGCTTGAGCAGGTCACCACCCCGCCGCTCCACGGCCGTGTAGGTCGTGTGCGACCCTTCGGCGTCGGCCCGCTTCGTGCCGGACCACGTGACGATCGTCGAGTCCTCGAGCGTGGCGAGGTATTCCAGCGGCCCGAGCGGGCCGGTGGAGGTCTGCCCGGCATACCGCTCCGGGAGCCGGGCGATCGTGCCCACAGGCCGCAGATCGTGATCCCGAGACTGCATCTGGCCATCGACGAGCACGGTGCCGTCGGACCGTACGGTCCGAACCTGCGGCGCGAGATCGGCCGAGCCCTCGCGGCCTGCGTTGACCTCGAGCCCCCGGCCGAGGATCAGCACCGTGAGCACGCCGCAGAAAAAGACGAGCAGCGATCCCTTGATGAACTGCACCCAGGTGGTCGACACCATGCCTGCCGTGACCACGATCAGGGTCACCGTCACCCCCACGAGGATCACACCGGCCGAATGGGGCAGCCCGAGCAGCGGCTTGATGAGCGAGCCGGCGCCCACCATTTGCGGGATCAGATAGAAGATGCTCACCACCAGCGTCGAGACCGCCACGGCCAGCTTGATGCCCCGGCTGTTGAAGCGGCTGTCGAGGGCATCGGCAAACGTGAACTTCCCCAGCGCCTTGATCGGTTCGGCGATCACAAACAGCGCCACCACCCAGCCGGCGAGGAATCCGATCGAATACAGGAAGCCGTCATAGCCGGAGAAGGCGATCATGCCGCAGATACCGAGAAACGACGCGGCCGAGAGGTAGTCGCCTGCGAAGGCGATGCCATTGACGAACCAGTGAATCTGGCCGTGGGCGGCGTAATAGCCGCTGGCCGACTGCCCCTTGCGGCCGAGAAAAAAGGAGAGCCCGATCACGCCCAGCACGAAGGCGGCGAAGATGGCGACGGCAATGATGGATGTCTGATGCAGCATTGGTGACTCTTTGGGAGGGCCTTGTCAGCGGCCGGCCCGCATGACCATGTAGGCGACCGCCAGCACGAACGCCGCTGCGATCAGACCGATGCCGTAGACGATCGCCAGATTCACCCCACCAAAGGGCCGCAGCGCGAGCAGGTCGGGCCGCACGAGCACCAGCCCCATGAAGCCGCCATAAAGCGCGACGTAGACCCAGAAGAGCGCCAGGCCCAGCGGGCTGGCCCGCACCATGCCGTCGGCAGGAGACCCTGTCTGCTTCTGATCGTGTGCCGACATATCCACCCCCGGAGCTTCGTCTGCGGAACGTCACAAAGCGGAATCAAAGCCGATGCCCGTTGAAGGTGGCGGCTCGTAGCCGGCACAGGATACACCACAGCGCTGCCGGCTATTTGTGGGCCGGCTCCGCCGCGGGGCGTTTCCGAGAAGGCTGCTCTGAGGCGACCGTCGGATAGAGGAGTTTCGGATCGGGCACGTCGCCGGCGGGCCGGCGACCGGGCGCCTCGGGGCCGCAGAGTTCGGCCGCCATCCGTTCGGCCATCCCGCGGAGGTGTGCGACGACTTCCGGATGGGCGGCCGCCCGATTCGTCCGCTCGCCGGGCTCGGCCTCGAGATCGTAGAGTCGCGGCTGCTCGGGCGACGCATCCTCCTTTGCCGCAGCCTTTCCCATGCCCTCCGCCTGCGGGGCGATCGCCAGTTTCCACCGTCCCTGCCGGACCGCCTCGAGCGTGTGGCGCTTGAAGTAATAGTGGGCATCCCGCGACGCCGCGGTCGTCACTCCCCGCAGCAGTCCCGAGATGTCACGACCGTCGAGCACCGGCTCGGCGGGCACGCTGCCACCGGCGAGCGTCACGAACGTGGGCAACAGATCGATCGTGCCTGCCAGCGTGTCGCACACGCTGCCCGCGGTGATGTGGCCTGGCCATCGGGCGATCGTCGGCACCCGTACGCCCCCCTCCCAGGTGCTTCCCTTGCCGCCCCGCAGCGGCCCGGCATTGGTGTCGTCCCGAACGACACTCGTCCACGGCCCGTTGTCGCTCGTAAAGATCACGAGCGTGTTGTCATCGAGACCTTCGTCGCGGAGCGTGTCGAGGATTCGGCCCACGCTCCAGTCCAGTTCCTCGACCCAATCCCCGAACGGACCGTTGCTCGTCTGGCCGCGGAATCGTTCGCCCGGAACGAGTGGGGCGTGGACGGCCGTGTGAGGCAGGTAGAGAAAAAAGGGCCTCGCTTTCGACTCGCGGAGAAACGCGATCGCCTCGTCCGTGTACCGTTCGACAATGGTTCGCTGCGCGTCGTCGGTGAGCAGTTCGATCACGCGGTCGTCACGCAGGAGCGGAACGACCTGCTCGCCGGTCTCGCGGCTGGGCCTCTGCATGTCGTTGGAATACGGGATGCCGAAAGAGCGATCGAATCCCTGCCGCGTCGGCAAAAACGCCGGCTGGTCGCCAAGATGCCACTTCCCGACGCAGGCGGTCGCATAGCCCTCGGCCCGCAGCCGCTCGGCGATCGTCACCTCTCCTGGGTTCAGGCCGTGTCGCTCAGCGGGAAAAAACACCCACGGCACCGAGACCCGCGGGCCATAGCAGCCGGTCAGCAGTTGTGCCCGCGACACGGAGCACACCGGAGCCGCATAGAAGCTCGTGAGCTTCATGCCCTCCCGCGCCATCCGATCGAGATTCGGTGTCTTCTGTTTGGTGGCCCCGAAGGGTCCGATGTCGCCATAGCCGAGATCATCACTGAGGATCACGACGAAGTTGGGCGGCCGCACGGCCGCGGCATCCCGCGGCTCCGGCCGCAGGGCCGCATCGGCGAATGGCAGCGGCCACGCTGGATCGGGCACGTGTTCACGCTCGAGGATCGATTGCATCCGGGCCACGACCTCGGGATGGTCGGCGGCGACGTTGTGCGACTCGGACGGGTCGGCGGCGAGGTCATAGAGTTCGATCGGGCCCGGCTTCGCAGGCTGCTTCGGACCGACCGATCGCCGAATCGCCTTCCAGCGGCCAGCGACCGCCGCCTGCCACTTCCCCTCGGTGAGTTCGCGGTAGAGCATCCGCTCCTCTGCAGCAGCCGCCTGGCCGAGCAGCTGGGAAGCGAGGCTTGCGCCGTCGAGGCCGGGAGGGATTTGATTGGCGAGGCCAACCAGATCGAGGAGCGTCGGCAGCCAGTCCTCGAAGCCGGTCGGATGGTCGATTGTGCGGCCCGCCGGGATCTTCCCCGGCCACACGGCGACGGTCGGCACACGAAGCCCGCCCTCGTAGGGAGAGCCCTTCCAAGCACGGAGCGAGCCGTTGCTCTTGAGTCGCGCCGTATCAATGCCACCCATGCCCGGCATCGTGGCCCCGTTGTCGCTCGAAAACACGAAGATCGTGTCGTCGGTGAGCTGGAGGTCGTCGAGCAACCGCACGATCCGCCCCACCTCTCGATCCATCCGCGTGATCATCGCGGCATAGGTCGCCAGCGGCCGTTCACAGGGCACATAGCCTCTGCCGCTGCGATACGGTCGCTCATCCCCAAAATGCTCGCGGTAGGTGGCGAGTGACGGCTCGTCCTCGGGCACCTGCAGGGCCAGATGCGGCACCGTCGTCGGCACATAGAGAAAAAAGGGCTCTTCGGCATGCTGCCGAATGAAATCGAGTTGTCGCGTGGCGATCAGATCTGCTGAGTAGGTCGGCGCGCTATCGGCCGGAAGTGCGTCCGGTAGCGGCGACTCCCTGGGAACCTTTCGGCCCTGTGGCCGCCGAACGTTGTCGATCGGGACTCGCTCCCGATCGCTCCAGAGGTGGTCCGGGTAGTAGGAGTGGGCCTCCCGCTGGCAGAAATAGCCGAAGAACCGCTCGAGCCCGCAGTCGAGCGGCTCCGAGGCGCTCCCCGGTCCGCCGAGCCCCCACTTGCCGAAGCAGCCGGTCGCATATCCCGCTCCGCGAAGCAGGCCCGGAAGCGTCACGGTGCCGGGCGGCAGCGGCGACTGGCCCTCGGGCTTCACCTCGCGATTGCTCCGCACGACCGCATGGCCTGGATGCTGACCCGTGAGCAACACGCAGCGGCTCGGGGCGCAGACGGCGCTACCGGCCCAATGTCGCGCCAGCCGCGTACCGCGGGCGAACAGAGCATCGATCGAAGGGGTCTGGATGTCGGCTGAGCCCAGACCGGAAAGGTCGCCAGACCCAAGATCGTCGCAGAGAAAAAATACGATGTTCGGCCGACGGGCCACGGCAGCGGGCGGTGGCGGAACAGACGCCGATCCGGGGCCAGGAGCGGTGCGGTCGGTGGCCGCGACCAGCGACGGCGGAGTCTCTTCCACCTGAAGTTGCGAGGCCGTCTTAAAGGGATTCTCCGCCGGACCGTCGACCTCTTCGTTGACGAAATCGGGCTGCACCCGCTCCCACCACTGGTCATACTCCGCAACGAGCCGCTCGACGATATCGCGATGATTCCCGGCCACATCCCTCCGCTCGCCGGGGTCCGCGACCAGGTCATAGAGTTCCCAGGCGTCGGTCGCATTCCGCGTATTGATGAGCGACCAGCGTCCCTCCTGAATCCGGCAGTGGCGATAACCGCTCGTCGCGGCCTCACCTCGGGGCCAGCGTCCCAGATGGGTGAACAAGGGCCGGTCGGGCCAGATCGCCGACCGGTCTCGCAGGAGCGGCACGAGGCTCCGCCCCTCGAGCTTCGCCGCAACGTCCGCCGGGATCGGTGCGGCGGCGAACTCGCAGAGGGTGGGCAGCACGTCAATATGGGCGGTGACGGCCGCGACGTCGACGCCTTCCGGCAGCACGCCGGGCCACCGCCAGAAGGAGGGCACGCGAATGCCCCCACGATACACCGTATTTTTCAGGCCTCGCATGCCGTCGTTGGCCACCGCCGCGCCGGTGGCCGTGCCGTTGTCGGTCGTGAATACGACGAGCGTGTCGTCGGCGATGCCCCATTCGTCGAGCGTGCGGAGGAGGGTGCCCATGTTGGCATCGATATTCTCGATCATGCCGTAGAACCTGGCGACGTTTGGCCGCTGCTTCGGATCGGAAAGGCCGGCTGCCTCGAGCGCTGCCAGCGGAGCCTTATCGGAGCCCGGCGGGCATTGCAGCGGCTCGTGTGGGGCGTTGGGGGTGATCATGCAGAAGAAGGGTTTTTCCCGTTCGCGACATTCCGCCATCCAGCCGATCGCCTCGGCGAAAAACACGTCGGTGCAGTAGCCCTTGGTCTTCACGAACGTGCCGTCGCTGCGAATCGTCGGGTCGATGTAGCGGTTGCCCGGCACGTCGCCGCAGCTGCCACGATAGGACTGGCCGATCCCGCCGCCGCCGTGAATGAACGTGCGATCGAAGCCCCGCCTGCCCGGCTGGTAGGCATCCTCGTCGCCCAGATGCCACTTGCCGAAGATGCCACTGGTGTATCCCGCCCCCGCGAGGAGCTGCGGCAGAGTCGTCGCCGAGAGGGCCAGCCGCTCCCGCTCCAAGATCGTATGGGTCACGCCTGAGCGAAACTCGTGCCGGCCCGTGAGCAACGCGGCGCGGGTGGGGGCGCAGGTGGGACTCGCATGAAACTCCGTCAGCCGCACGCTCTGGGCGTGGAGCCGGTCGAGATTCGGCGTCTTGAGCACGGGATTGCCGAGGGCGGCGATATCGCCGTAGCCCTGGTCGTCGGTCATCACGTAGATGATGTTCGGTGGCCGCCTGGCCGCCGGCGGTCGTTGACGATCATCACCGTCGCCCGGCGGCCCGGCGGCCAGATCGCGACACTCGGCGGCGATCGTGTTCCACGTCTCCTCGAGCGCCTGGACGCGGGCCGGTTCGGCGGCGGCGCGATCGACCGTCTCACAGCGATCCTGCGCGAGATCATAGAGCTCCCAGGCTGCGGCCTTCGTGGCCACGAGTTTCCAGTCGCCGACCCGCACCGCGCGGTGACCCTCGTGACACCACCAGAGTGCATCATGCGCCGATTCCGCGGTGGCGTCGGACAGTGACGGGCCGAAGCTGCGGCCCTGCAGCGGAACCGCGGTGCTCCCCGCCATCAGCCCAGCCAGTTCGAGGACGGTCGGTACGACATCGATCACATGGACAGGCTGGCTCCGCAGCAGTCCCTTGTCGGCGATGCCGCGTGGCCAGTGCACGATCCATGGCGTCGCAATTCCCCCCTCGTGCACCCAGGTCTTGTGGCGGCGAAAGGGGGTATTCGCGCAGCTCGACCAGCCGGGCCCAAGGCAGAGAAACGTCTTTCGCGAGCCGGGTGAGGCGGCCGGATCATGCCCCTCACCGCGGATCATCATCTCGGCGGATGCGCCGTTGTCGCTGAGAAAAAGGATCAGTGTGTCGTCGAGCACGCGCATCGATTGGAGCTGGGCCACGATCCGGCCCACCTCATGATCCAGGCTCGCAACCATCGCCGCATGGATCGCCATCTTCGTTGCCTGAAACTCCCGCTGCCCCGCGGTGAGCGTCTCCCAGGCCACGGGCCGATCGACCTCCCCGGATCCGAGTTTCTCCACCGCGGCGGGAAACGAGTACGGTGGCCCGAGGGCTCGCTCCATCGCCGCGGGAGCCGTCGTGACGATGCCGAACTGGTGAATCCGCTCGCGCCGCAGCCGCTGGACCTCATCCCAGCCCGCGAGATAGCGGTCGCGATAGCTGGCAATCAGGGCCGGAGGCGCCTGGAGCGGAAAATGGGGGGCCGTAAAAGCCACGTAGTGAAAAAACGGCGTGGCTCCATGGTCTCGCGCGTGTTCGGCGAGGCAGGCGACGGCATGGCCGCCGATCGCGCGGGTGGCGTAATACTCGTCCGCGGTCTCCGCCGGCGGCGGACTGCCGATCGCTCCCGCCGGGTCGAAGTAGTTGCTCTGGCCCGCCGCGTTGATGTCGAGCGACCGCGCGAAGCCCTGCTGCAACGGGTCGCCGTCGATGTGCCATTTTCCTGAGTGATACGACCGGTAGCCGGCGGCCGCGAGTCGCTCCGGCAGCAGCACCGCCCATGGCGGCCGCGTGCCCTTGACGCCCCCCTTCACTGCGGACTCAGCGCCGGGAATCACATCCCGACGGATCGACTGCGGGTAGTAGCCCGTCAGCAGGGCCGCCCGTGTGGGCCAGCAGCGGGCGGTGTTGTAGCCCTGCTCATACCGCAGCCCGCCGGCCGCCAGCCGGTCGAGGTGGGGTGTGTTGATCTCGCCGCCGTGGCACCCGAGGTCGGAATAGCCGAGGTCGTCGGCCAGGATCACGACGATGTTTGGCGGCGCGGCGAGGGCGACCGTGGCGACGAGCGTCGTCGCCAGCCCGCCAATTGTCCACAGTGCTCTCACGAAAAAATCTCCGGCAATCATTCGTTCAGGCAACGAGGCTGCGGGTCCGGAACGGAGGAAGCCGCCATCCCGGAACCGCTCCCCTGTTGCTTCACGGCTTTTCGATCTCGGCCAGCACCTTCGCGTACGCGGCAGCCCGATCGTCGGGCTTCATGTGACGCACTTCGAGAAGCATCGGCCGCAGCTCCGCGGCCCAGGCCGGTTGTTTGGCGATTTTTGCGTTGGCCTTCGCCAGCAGGATGTCGGCGTCGGCATGCGTGGCCACCGCGGCCGTCACCACCACGCTTCGCAGGTACTCCGCCGCCTGTACGTCTGGATTCGGCGCCGCCGGCGCGTCGAAGCGGCCGAGGGCCCAGGCGATCCCCTCGGCCATGTGCTTCTGGAACATCGGCTCCTTCCAGGTGGCGTCGTTGTGGCCGAAGTTGGTTGAGAACACGCGGCCCTTCCCGTAGTCGCGGACCCAGGCCACGGGCACGTGCCAGGGCTCCTTCGGAGTGCTCGCCTGCATGTCGAGGCTGACGAGCACGCGGAGGTTCTCCGGCTGGTAGCGGAGGTCGTACTGGTAAATCTCGTCCTTCCAGCGAAATCGTTCGGGAAACATCGCCACCACGCGGTGGCCTGGCTCGTGGACGACGAACGCATGCTCGCCGGCGGCGGTCCACGGATGGCCGGCGAAGTGGCCGCCGATCATGTCGCAATAGGCGTCGGAACTCTTGAAGGTATCGGTGGCCGCGTGGAATCCGATGAAGGCCTTGCCCGACTTGATCCAGTCGAGGAAAGCGGCGAGGTCGGGCAGCGGCAGATCGCCCGTCGTGCTGAGGAAAACGACTCCGTCGAAGTCGCGAAGCGACTCGGTGGAAAACACCTTGGCGAACTCCGCCGTCAGTCCCGCCTGCCACGCCTGATCGGCACGTCGGAACTGCTCCTGCTGGGCCTTGAACTCGGCCTCTTGCGCCGTCCACGCCTCGTCCGGTGTGTCCTTGGCCCGCTTCGGGGCCTTGGGCTGCGGCAGGCGGCCCGGCGGCATCCGCAGATGATCGCAGTGGAACAGGCCGGTCGAGCGGCCGAGTTCCTCGAGCGCGACCTCCGCCATGCCGATCGAGGCATGCCGAAATCCGGTCGTCACGCTCACCACGAGCAGCCGCGCCGGCTTCTGCTCATCGGCACCGTCCGCAGGCCACCCGCAGGCCGCTACGAGCACCGCCACCAGCGCCAGGAAATGGTTGCCGAACCTCGTGTCCGGCATCACGTCATCACGCATCACTTCGCTCCGATGCACCACAGGGAATCGTGCGTCCGCAGCAGGATCCGACCGTCCACGCAGACGGGGGTCGCCACGGTCATCTCCTCCAGGCTGCCGCCGCCAAGCACGGCGACCTCGCCGTCAGGCGTGTCGCCGGGCCACTCCAGCACGCTCGCCACACCGTCTTCGCGGACCACAATCACGCTGCCGTCGACGATCACGGGCGAGGCGCTGTACGCGTTGCGGTTCTTCGGAAGGTCTTTTCGCCACGCGGTCTTCCCTGTTGTCGCGTCCAGGCCCTCGACGAGCCCCTTGTCGCTGCAAACGACGATGCGGTCATTCCTGACAGCCGGTGTCGGCACGTCGGCGCCGATGTCTTTCCGCGTCCATGCCACATGGCTGGCCGTGACATCGCCCGATCCACCGCGGCGGATCGCCGTGATCGAACCACCGCGGGCGTAGGGCGCGATCACGAGGTCGCCAGCAAGCACCGGAGAGGCGATCGAGCGGAAGAAGCCGTTGGCCTCGGGATTGAGTCCGCCCACCCGCCACAACTCCCGGCCGTCGGCGGCATCGTGGGCCGTCACATGGTCGGCACCGAGCACGAACAGCACCTCCTCGGGCTCCCCCCTCGCCGGATCACCAGTGGCCACCAACGGCGTCGAGTAGCTCTGTGCAGCCTCCTCGGGTGCCGGCACGTCGCGGTCGTGCTTCCAGCGCAGCTCACCGGTCGCGCGATCGAAGCACGCCAGATAACTGGGGCCAGTTTGCATGACGGCCACGAACACACCCTTCGCCGAACCGCTCCTGCAGGTTCGTGACCCACGCCACTGAGCCGTCGGCGAGATCGAGACAGGCGAGCTCACCACTCTTGAAATACACCCAGACCCGCTCGCCGTCGGTCACGGGCGACGGGTTCGCGCCCGTGGCCTTCTTGTGCTTGCCGGACTTGGCCTCGCCAAGCGTCTTTCGCCAGCGCTCCTGGCCGGCACGGTCGAGGCAGATCACGGCATCCCTGCCGTCGATCGTGCAGGTGACGACGACGCGATCACCCCACACGGCCGGAGTGCTCGCGCCGAGACCTGGAAGTGCCACCTTCCAGAGCACGTGCTTGTCCGGCCCCCACTCGGTCACGTATCCGGTGCCCACGGCGCTGCCGTCAAGCGCCGGCCCGCGCCAGTTGGGCCAGTCGCCGCCGCGGGCGCTCTGGGCGATCGCCGAAACAGCGATGAAATACAGGACGGTCCTTGCACGCATGATCACGCACACTCCTCCATCGTGACGACCAGCCCATCAGTCTACCTATGGGCCCGTCGATGCCGGCTGGCTTTTCGGTGGCACGCCCTCAGGACCATCCGGATCAACCGGATTCGGGTTCGGCGTCGGCATCCGGGCGCCAACGATCGCCCGCCACTGCTCCAGCCTCGCCCGCAACACCGCGGCCCGTTCGGGCCGCTCACCAGCGAGGTTCCGTCGCTCCCCCTCGTCGGCCGCGAGATCGTAGAGCTCCACCCGGCCATCCTCGTCGTGGAGAATCATCTTTTCGCGCATGTCTGACGGGGAATCACCAGCGAGGATCGCGCCGCAGGGCCGGCTGCCCTGATTCGAATAGTGCGGATAATGCCATGCGAGGTCGCGGGACGGCAACGTGCCGGAGCCGTCGAGGAGTGGCCGGAAACTCATGCCGTCGAGGGGCTCATCGGGGGGCGGTGACGCACCGCCAGCGTCCAACAGCGTGGCGGCGATGTCGAGCGTGGTGACCGGCACATCTGATGTCGAGCCCGGCTTCGCGACCCCGGGCCAGCGGACCACGAGGGGCACGCGGATGCCCCCCTCGTAGAGATAGCCCTTGCCGGCACGAAGCGGGAGGTTCGACGTCGGGGAGCCTTCGGCCGTCGACAGCCCGCCGTTGTCGCTGGTGAACACAACGAGTGTGTCGTCGGCGACTCCTTTTTTCTCCAAGGCCGCAAGCACCGTGGAGACGGCCTCGTCCATCTCCTCGATCATCGCCGCGTAGACCGGATGATTCTGGACGGCGCGGGCGGTACGGTCCCCTTCCGGCACCTCGAGCGGCCCCGCAGCCTTCACGTCCTGCGGCCGCCGCTGCGCTGCGGCCACGCGATCCGCCGTCGACCGCAGGGGTACGTGCACCGAGTGGAGCGGCACGTAGCAGAAAAACGGCTTCCGTCCGCTGGTGGCGATGAAATCCGCCGCCTGTCGGGAGATGGTGCGGGCGTGATGCGGATCATCGGCGGGGCCCCGACCCGGCGCCACGTCGATGGATCCGGTGACGTCGAAGCCGTGTGCCGGCACGTCCGCCGCCGGCCCAAGATGCCACTTGCCAAAGATGCCGGTCGCGTAGCCGGCGGCCCGCAGCCGCTCCGGCACCGTCGACTCCGAACTGGGAAGCGCCCGCACATACACCGCGGGGAACAGCGACCCGCGGCGTTCACCGCCGATGAAGTTGGTGATCCCAACGCGGGCTGGATGCCGGCTCGTCATGAGCGCCGCACGCGTGGGAGAGCAGACCGGCGCGGCCGCATACGCCTGGGTGAACATCATCCCGCTGGCGGCAAGGGCATCGACCGCGGGCGTGCGGTAGAACGTGCTGCCGGTGCAGCCGAGATCCCGAGCGCCCAGATCGTCGGCAAGGAACACGAGCAGATTCGGATGCCGAGGGAGGCGGGTCGATGTCGCCCCAGACGCTGCGGCAGCGGTTTGGGGGTTCCACCAGGCATCGAGGTCGGCCCTCAGGCGAGCAACGACGTCCGGATGCTTCAGGGCAAGGTTCGTCTCCTCGTCGGGATCGGCGATCACGTCGAAGAGCTCGACTTCGCCCCGTTTGTAGCGCTCCCGCGAGACGTCGTCGATGTGCCGGCCCTGCCACGAGGGAAACGGTTTGACGGTGGAGGGCGGTGCCGGCACGATCAACTTCCAGCGTCCGCTGACCGTCCAGCGCCAGAGCAGACTCCGCACCGGATCGTCGAGATCGACGATCGTGTGCGTGTAGCACTCGCCGAAGATCTGCTGCCGCGCGGCGACCGCCGCATCGTCGAGCAGGTCGATGCCGGGGAGTCTCTCGGGGGACGGCACTCCGCAGGCCGCCAGCACCGTCGGCACGATGTCGATCGAGGTCGCCAGCGCTGGCCGCTGCCGCGGCTCGATCATGCCTGAGCGGCGAATCATGATCGGGGTTCGCAGGCCGCCGTCATACGGGGAGAGTTTCGATCGGGCCGCAAATCGTGGTGCCGCCGGATCCTGGATCCAGCCATTGTCGGCGAGGAAGATCACGAGCGTGTCCCCGGAGAGCTTCTCGCGGTCGAGGTGATCGAGCAGTTCGCCCACCGTGCGGTCGAACCGCTCCACGTTGCCCCAGTACCGAGCCACATGCTCGCTGGTGGTCGTGGCGGAATAGTGCGCAACGAGTTCCGCGGGCGGATCGTGCGGGTCGTGGGGGAGCATCGGGGCGTACCAGACGAAGAATGGCTTTTCTTCCGCTCGACAGCGGCTCATGAAATCGAAGATCGGCTGCATGGTGCCGCGGCCGATCGCGAGCCCGGCATCGCCATGCCGCTGCCCCTTCGTCATGCCCTCGGTGAACCCACCCCGCCGATACTCCCCCTGCCACCACTTGCCGGTCTGCAGGCTGGCGTAGCCCGCATCGCTGAGGAGCCGCGGCAGGGTCGGCCAGGCCTCGAGGTGCCGGCTCATCCGCTCGCGGCCCGCGTCGAAAGCCGCCTTGCCCTGCGGGCTCTGCCGCGGACTGCCTGCGGTGTCGGGGGGGTCGTTGCCGACGATCCGGTGCTCGTGGGGATAGCGGCCCGTGATGAGCGACGCCAGGCTCGGGCAGCAGAGACTGCTCGTCACGTAGCCGCGCGGAGAGACGAGGCTCTCGCGGGCCAGCCGGTCGAGGTTCGGCGTCCGCAGATGCGGATGCCCCATGAAGCCGTAGTCGCCCCAGTGCTGGTCATCGGCAATGATGAGGACGACGTTGGGACGGCGCGATGCCGTCGTCGAGACTGGCGGCTCGGCGACCGCGACGATGCCGCTCGAGGCCACCGCGACCATGGCCACAACCATGCGCAGGATCATCCACGCCCTCCCCCAAAGACCCCCTGCCCTCGACCGGCTTGCCGGCGGGCAGTCAACTGATGACATTCGTTCATGGGCCCCAGTATGCAGCCGTCGCGATCGGCCTGCATCACCCCGCACTTCACCCCGGAGCCACCGGCATGCCCTTGCTTCGGTGCCTGCTGGCCGCCGTGCTCGGCCTGTCCTCGGCGGTCGGTGTCGCCGATGGACGGCCGAACGTGATCCTGGTGCTCGTCGACGACATGGGGTGGAAGGACCTCTCCTGCCAGGGAAGTGACTTCTACCAGACGCCCCACGTAGACCGGCTCGCCGCTTCGGGCATGCGATTCACAAGCGGCTATGCGGCCTGCCCCGTCTGCTCGCCGACTCGCGCCGCGATGCTCACCGGCCAGTACCCGGCCCGGCTGCACCTCACCGACTGGATCGCGGGTCACGAGCGTCCCCACGCGAAGCTGCGGATCCCCGACTGGACGAAGCGATTGCCGCTCGAGCAGGTCACGATCGCCGAACGGCTGAAGGCGGCGGGCTACGCGACGGCGAGCATCGGCAAATGGCACCTCGGCGGCACCGGGTTGTCGCCGAAGGAGCAGGGATTCGACGTGAACCTGGGCGGCACCGACAAGGGTCAACCGCCGAGCTACTTCTCGCACTACGGAATCCCCACGCTGCCCGACGGCCCGCCGGGGGAGTATCTCACCGACCGCGAGGCGTCGGAGGCCGTCGCCTTCATCGAGGCGAATCGCGACCGGCCGTTGTTTCTCTATCTGCCCCACCATTGCGTGCACACTCCGCTCCAGGCGAAGCCGGAGGTGGCGGCGAAGTATGCCGCGAAGCGGCCGGGTATCCCGCCGAAGCGCGCCGCTTATGCTGCGATGGTGGAAAGCGTGGACGACGCGCTGGGGACGATTCTCGACGCCCTCGACCGGCTCGGCATCCGCGACCGCTCTGCGATCATCTTCACGAGCGACAACGGCGGCCAGTCCTCGATCACCGACATGAAGCCACTCCGCGCCGGCAAGGGCTCGGCCTACGAGGGAGGCGTCCGCGTGCCGCTGGTCGTGTCGTGGCCGGGCGTCACCGTGGCCGGCAGCACGAGCGACGTGCCGGTGATCACGCCGGACATTCCGGCCACAATCCTCGATCTCACCAGTGTCGGCCCCGCACCCGCCCAACCGCTCGACGGCGCGAGCCTCGCAGGCGTACTCCGCGGCGGCAGCCTCGCTCGCGACGCGATCTACTGGCACTACCCCCACTACCACCCCGGCGGCGCCACGCCCTCGTCGGCGGTCCGCTCGGGCCCGTGGCGGCTCGTGCATTTTTACGAGGACGATCGAAGCGAACTCTACGACCTCGCGGCCGATCCCGGCGAGACGATCGATCTGGCGACGAAGCAGCCCGACAAGGCCGCAGAACTTCGCGGCAGACTCGACGCCTGGCTCGCCGATGTGGGTGCTCAACTGCCAACGCCGAACCCAGACGCCGACCCCGCCCGTGATCGACCGTAAGGTGCCTGCGGACGAGCCCGAACTCAGCGAGGGGCTGCCCGTGCCCCGGAGCCGGCGTATGCCGCCAAGCGCAGCCAGGATGGCGAAGCGCCGGTGGCATCCGAGTGAGCGAAGGACAGGATGTCCGGAGCGAACGTCCGGCGATGGGGCACGGGCAGCCCCGAGCCGCGCGTCAGGGCAGACCGCCGCCTCACGGCCGGTCGGCTTGCACCGGAGCCCGCTGACGTCTTGCGATCCGTGACCGAGCCGTGTCGAATACCTCCGCCCATCGTTCCCCCGCCCCGGAGACCCAGCCATGGCCAAGAAGTCCGTCGCCGCCCTCGATCCCACCCACAAGACCATCCTCGTTCGCGTGGATTTCAACGTTCCGCAGGACGACTCCGGGGCGATCACCGACGACCGACGGATTCGGATGGCGCTGCCCACGATCAGGTCGATCATCGACCGCGGCGGCAAGGCGATCCTGATGTCGCACCTCGGAAGGCCGGCCGGCAAGGGCTTTGAGCAGGCCTTCTCGCTGGCCCCGGTCGCGGCCCGGCTCGGCGAACTGCTCGGCAGGCCCGTGACGCTCGCCTCCGACACCGGCGGCACCGACGCCCACGCCAAGGCGAAGGCGCTCCCGGCCGGTGGCGTGCTTGTGCTCGAAAACGTGCGGTTCAACAAGGGAGAGAAGAAGGGGGACGACAAGGCCTATGTCGAAGGTCTGGCAACGCTCGCCGACGCCTACGTCAACGACGCCTTCGGCACCTGCCATCGCACCGAAGCAAGCATGCACGCCGTGCCGGTGGCGATGAAGGCCGCCGGCAAGCCGGCGGTCGTCGGCTTCCTCGTCGAAAAGGAGATTCAATACCTCGCCGACGCGATCGCGAAGCCCAAGCGGCCGTTCGTGGCGATCCTGGGCGGCAAGAAGGTCTCCGACAAGATCGCCGTGATTGAGAATCTGCTCGCGATCTGCGATCACGTGCTGATCGGCGGCGCGATGGCCTACACCTTCTCGCTCGCGCAGGGAGGCAAGACTGGGAAGTCGCTCGTCGAGCCCGACAAGGTCGAACTCGCGAAGTCGCTCCTGGCGAAGGCCGCCGGAAAGCTCGTGCTGCCAGTCGACACCCACTGTGCCGACGACTTCTCGGCGACGGCCGCCAAACAAGTGGTCAACGCCGGCGAGATCCCCGACGGCTTCGAGGGCCTCGATATCGGGCCGCGAACCGCTGCACGGTATGCCGAGATCATCCGCTCGGCCGGCACGGTCGTGTGGAACGGGCCGATGGGCGTGTTCGAGATGCCCCCCTTCGACGCCGGCACAAAAGCCGTCGCCGATGCGGTCGCGGCGGCCACTGCGGCCGGTGCCATCACGATCATCGGCGGTGGTGATTCAGCCGCCGCCGTCGAGCAGCTGGGCTACGCCGACCGCGTGAGCCATGTCTCGACCGGGGGCGGCGCGTCGCTCGAAATGCTCGAGGGCAAAGCCTTCGAGACCGTCGCCGTACTCGACGACGTCTGAGTCGAACAGGCCGAAACAACGTCCCGCGATCAGAGGCCGGCCGTATCCCGGGCCTGACGGGATGCCCCTGCGGCAAGGCGATCCTCGGCCCGTGACGCATAGTCGCGGTCGTGATCGCTGAGCGCGGCGAGCGGCACGGTGAGCATGCGTCCAGCCGCAGCGAGTACGCACGTGCCGTCCTCCCGGACGGCCACGAGCGTTCCCACGACGGCATAGGCACCGGTGCGATCGATCCAGCGGCGGACAGGCTCGCCCGACCGGTTCGCCGCATCGAAGGGATCAGCCACCGGCGCGGCCGGCTCGTCACCGTTCACCGCGTCGGCAGCCGGCTCCTCTTGGGCCGGCATGGGCTCGTCGCCACTCGGGTCGCTCGCGGGCTCACTCAGTCCCTCATCACCGGATGGCACCGGGTCAGCGAGCGGCAGTGTGTCTGCGTCGAGAGGCATGGCGGATGCGGATGCGGCGTCAGCCTCCTCGAAGAGATTCGGCTCCTCGGGCACGACAGCGGGCGTTGCTGCCGGGGCTTCGGTGCCAGGCTGCGCGTCGAGTGGCTCAGCCATCGGCTCTTCGGCAGGCTCGTCCGCTACCGGCTCGACGGCGGGCACTTCAGCATCCCGGACCGCAGCCTCGGGCTCGTCATCGCCCAGCGCCGTCGCCTGCTGCACCTCGGCGCTGGGAAGTGCCACCGTCGGCTCGAGTTGCTGGAGCGGCTCCACGACCGTCAGCGGCTCCTCCACCGTCGGTCCGGCCACGGAATCGATCACGTGTTCTTCAAGGGCAACGTCGCTGTCATCGGCCACGATCACGTCGCCACAGGCACAGCCTTCGATCGCGCCCACGTCCACTCCGTCGTCGTGGATCACGACCACCTCGTCCATCGATACCCAGGAAGAGCCCCATGGGATGCCCCCTGGCTGGCAGTCGTCGGCCACGGTCCAGGCGACGGGCGACGACGAGGCCATGAACGATGGACAGGCATTCGCCCAATAGACCGGGGCATGATGCGCCTGCTGAGCATGCCGCAGGTACCAGCAGCCGCGAGCGGCATTCATCGAAAACGAGACCGTCAGGAGCCCGACGAGAAAGGCATGCAGACAGCGGCGCACGAATCACCTCGGCAGAAGGTTTGGCATCGTTCCCCCCGTATGCTAATCCGCATTCAGGGCCGAGCAAACCGGCAGCCACGGAGGCACGAAAAACGAAAGGGGCCGGCGTGACTGCTGCCACACCGGCCCCTCGTGAATCGAATCCGCCAGCCGCCTGCGAACGGGGTAGAGCGCTGCGAGATTGACGCGAATCGTGGCCGAGTGCACGCACAGGACCGTTAGGGGATTCGGGTCAACGCAATGGGTTTGGCACCTCCGACGGAACGCGGCAGCGGATCGAATGTCGTGCCCATGTCTTCGACAGGCATGCCGGCCCCGATCCAGCGTTTCCGCCGCCCTCGGGCAACCCATCCAGCCGTCACCACCCGCCTCAGCTGCAGCCCATACTGTTGCCGCAGTTGTGGCAGAGGTAGCAGTTGCCATTCCGAACCGTGATCGACCCGCAGTTGTCGCAGGCCGGCGCGTCGATCTGGAACTTGGCGAACTGACTCTGCCGGTCGGCAGGACTGGCCGCCGGGTCGACCGCCATCTTCACCCCAGCTCGCTCGAGCAACGTGGCCGCCGCCGTTCCCTTGGTCGCCTGCTTGCCCACCGATGATCCCGAATGGCCGTTGCCACCCCCAGGGCTGGTGGTCCCCGGGTGCTTACCGCGGCTGCCATTCACTTCGCCGGCCTTGGCCTTCCCTTGCCCATCGACCAGCCCGCTCGCCATCGTGGCGGCGGGCTTGCGCTCTGTTTCCGTGTCGCCTTCGGCAGCGGCCTCCCCGCCGCTGCTGTCGCCACCGTAGCCGCCCGGCCGGTTCGCCTCGCGATAGCCCGGAATGAACTCGGTGCCCATCCATCGGAAGAGGTAATCAACGAGGCTCTTTGCCACCGGAATATCAGGGTTCTTCGTGTAGCCCCAGGGCTCGAACCGGGTATGAGAGAACTTCTTCACATACACCTCGAGCGGCACGCCGTACTGCAAGCTCATCGACACCGCCGTGCCGAAGGCGTCCATCAGGCCGCCGATCGTGCTGCCCTCCTTGGCCATCGTGATGAACAGTTCGCCCGGCCGGCCATCGTCGTAGAGGCCGACGGTGATATAGCCCTCATGGCCGCCCACATTGAACTTGTGGGTCACGCTGCGGCGGGTATCGGGGAGCCGCTCCCGCCGGGGTGCCGCGGTGATCTTGGCCGCCTTATCAGCCGTCTTATCCGCCTCGGTGCTCGTGTTGAGGGGCTGGCTCTCCTTCGAGCCGTCGCGGTAAATCGCCAGCGCCTTGAGACCCATTCGCCAGCCTTCCATATAGGCTCCGGCGATATCCGTCGGTGTGGTCTCACGGGGCATGTTGACCGTCTTGGAGATCGCGCCGGAGATGAACGGCTGCGCGGCCGCCATCATCTTGACGTGTGCCTCCCAGGCGATGCTGCGCTGACCAAGTCTCGGCTTGAAGGCGCAATCGAACACGGCGAGGTGCTGACCCTTCAAGCCGGGTGCACCCTCGATCGTGTCGTTCTTGTCGACGAAGGCGAGGATGCCCTCGACGGCCGGTTCGTCGTAGCCGAGCGTGCGAAGCGCCAGCGGCACGGTCTGGTTGACGATTTTGAGCATGCCGCCACCCGCCAACTGCTTGTATTTCACCAGTGCAATATCGGGTTCGATGCCCGTCGTATCGCAGTCCATCAGGAACGAGATCGTGCCGGTCGGCGCGAGCACCGTCGCCTGCGCGTTGCGATAGCCATGCTGCCGGCCGCCGGCAAGCACGTCGTCCCAGAGCTTCCGGGCCGCGTCGTGCAGGGCACGCGGGCACGACGGATCGATCGTTTCGACGGCGTCGCGATGCATCTGCATGACCTGAAGCATCGGCTCGCGGTTGGCCGCGAAGCCCTCGAACGGCCCCACTGCCGCGGCGAGCTCGGCGCTCGTGCGATTGGCCGTACCATGCAGGATCGCGGTCAGCGCTCCGCAGAGGCCGCGACCAGCGTCGCTGTCGTAGGCCAGACCATCGGCCATCAGCAGGCTGCCGAGGTTCGAGTAGCCCAGGCCGAGCGGGCGGTAGAGATGACTGTTGCGAGCAATCCGTGGCGTGGGATAGCTGGCATGATCCACCAGGATTTCCTGAGCGACAAAGAAGATCCGACAGGCGGCGGTGAATCGCTCGACATCGAACTGGCCGTCGGGCCTGCGAAACTTCATCAGGTTGATACTGGCGAGATTGCAGGCCGTGTCGTCGAGGAACATGTATTCCGAACACGGATTGCTGGCGTTGATCCGCCCCGAGTTGGGGCAGGTGTGCCAGCGGTTGATCGTGGTGTCGTACTGCACCCCCGGGTCGCCGCACTGCCAGGCGCACTCGGCCATGCGGTTCATCACCTCGCGGGCCTTGTAGGACGGCCCGGCCTTCGACGGATCGGTGACCCATCGAGTGGTCCAGGTGTCGTCACGGTCGGCGGCCTGCATGAACTCGTCGGTGAGCCGGACGGAGAGGTTGGCGTTTTGGAAGAGGATCGAGCTGTAGGCCTCGCCGTTGAAGTTGGAGTCATAGCCCCCCTTCTCGATGAGGATTCGGGCCTTCTTCTCTTCCTTGCTCTTGCACTCGATGAACTCCATGATGTCCGGGTGGTGGACCTTCAGGGACTGCATCTTGGCGGCCCGGCGGGTCTTGCCGCCGCTCTTCACCACCGCAGCCACCTGGTCGTAGACCCGCATGAACGAGAGCGGCCCCGACGGCTTGCCGCCGCCGGCGAGTTTCTCCCGCTGGCTGCGGAGGGTGGAGAGATCGGTGCCGGTGCCGGAGCCAAACTTGAAGAGCATCGCCTCGCTGCGTGCGAGATCCATGATGTCTTCCATGTTGTCCTTCACGCTCTGGATGAAACAGGCGCTTCCCTGCGGGTACTCGTAGGGGTTGTCGGGCATCACCACGTCGTGCTTGGCTGCGTCCCACCGCCAGTTGCAGGGGGCTCCCTTCACGCCGTACTGATGGAAGAGACCGACGTTGAACCAGACCGGTGAGTTGAAGGCGCCATGCTGATGGACGCAGAGCCAGGAGAGGTCGCGGTAGAAGTTCTCGCCGTCCTGCTTGGTCTTGAAGTAGCCGTCGGCGATGCCCCAGTCGGCGATCGTGCGAGCCACGCGGTGCACGAGCTGCTTGACGGAGTGCTCACGCTCTGGAGTGTGGATCTCGCCGTAGAAATACTTGCTCACCACCACGTTGGTGGCCAGCTGGCTCCAGGCGGCCGGAATCTCGCAGGCCGGCTGCTCGAAGAGCACCTTGCCGTCCTCGCCCTTGATGGCGGCGGTGCGGAGCTCCCACTCCGTGGTGTCGAACGGGCTGTCGGCGTCGGTCGGGCAGAACGTGGGATGCACTTCGAGGGGAACTCGGCCCGCCGATGAAGGCCCGTGAGCCGGGGCATTGGTGGCGGCGGCCGGGGTCCCGGCCAGCGTGGCGGAGGCATCAAAAGCTGCCATCGTGTTGAACTCCTCGAGGGATTGCGGGATGAGCGAGGTCGGATGGAATCAGGCGATCAGGCGGCGGTCGGAAAGTGTCGGACGCGGACCACCTCCGGGAAGTATACTTTCGTATAGCATTTTCACAAACGGTCATCGGTCCGCCATGCGGACAGGCATGAATCAATCAGCCGCCCGAATCGGGTCGGCGGCAGCGATTTCCGGAAAGCAGGTCCATCTGCATGCTATCGCAAGATATTGTGGTGTCCGGTCTCACGGCCCCTTCCTATGGGCCGGGGGGTGAATGTAGCGGGCTCGAGTGGTGAGTCAAGCGACTTTCCGAGCAGGCGAAAAACGGGCCTGAAAACGCCGTTCCGGCCGCCGCGGGCCGACCTCCAGGCGCCGCTCGCAACAGTCCTCCATCGGGGGGATCGTGGATGGCGGTCGCCGGCGACCCAGCCACACCCGACAATGTCGTCACTCCAACCCCCTTTCCCCGCAGTCAGGAGACCCCCCATGGCCCCCTCCATCCATCCCTCTCGTGTGCTCGATGGCATCCGCATGCTGACGGTGGTTGGGGAGCACTACGAGGATCTCGAGCTCTGGTACCCGAAGCTCCGCCTGGAGGAGGCAGGCGGCCACGTGACAGTCGCCGGCCCGATACAGGGCCGCACCTACTCCGGCAAGCATGGCTATCCCTGCACAAGTGATGCCGCGATCGCCGACATGGAGGCGGCCGACTTTCACGGGATCGTGATTCCAGGCGGCTGGATGCCCGACGCCCTGCGCCGCGACGCGAAACTCCTCGATCTGGTCCGCGATTTCGCAGCCCGCGGGAAACTCGTGGCCGCCATCTGTCACGGTGGCTGGATCCCGATCTCCGCGGGAATCTATCGCGGCATCCGCGTGACCGGCAGCCCGGGAATCAAGGACGATCTCGTCAATGCCGGCGCCATCTGGGAAGACACCCAGGTCGTGGTCGACCGGCACTTCGTTTCCAGCCGCAAACCGGCCGATCTGCCCGCCTTCATGGCGGCAATCGTGGACGCACTGGCCGGCGTCGCGGCGGTGTAGACTCTCCGGTTGTGAGCCATCCGAAGGAATCACCACCCGAGGCCGTCAAAGCACGCATCCGCGCCGCCGGACTGCGGTGTACGACCGCCCGTCTGGCCGTCATGCAGCACCTCGACACCGCCGTGGGTCCGCGGACGCATGCGGAGGTTTCCGAAGCGCTCACACACCGGGGCTTCGACCGGGCCACGATCTACCGCAATCTCACGGAACTCACCGAAGCCAAACTCGTCACCCGGGTCGAACTCGGGGATCACGTCTGGCGGTTCGAGATCAAGCGTCCTGGGCATCACGGAGTCGTGGCCGAGGACCATCCGCACTTCGTCTGCACGGCGTGCGGCGAGATCTCGTGCCTTGACGACGTTCGAGTCGCCATCACACCGGCCCCACGAACACGCGGGCAGGCCGGTCGCGGCAAAAAAGCGGCTGGCCGTCAGGCCGATGGTGGTGCGGGCATCCATTCCGTGACCGAAGTGCTGCTCAAGGGCCGCTGTGGCGACTGCGGGTGAGCGGCCCGCGGCCTCACGGCCGGTCGGCTTGTACCGGGGCCTGCGGCCTCACTTCGGCAGCAGATCCTTGAGCCGCGACGTGGCCGAGCGGCCGACCGGCAGGGGCTCGTCGACGTCCCGAAAAAACACGAGTGTCTGATCCCGGGACTGCCATTGGGTCGAGCGGATGGCAGGCAGTTGCACGATGAGGGAGCGACTGATCCGGCCAAACGCCGTCGCCGGCAGTGCCGCCTCCCACTCCGCCATCGTGCGGCGAACGATCCGTGGCCGACGACCGCGGGCCTGCACCCGACTGTAGTTCCGGACCGCCTCGATCCAGAGGATGTCGGCATATGAGACGACCTCGACGGCGCGGCCTCCAGTTGCCGAAAATGTCACCGTCTCGTCCGTGTCGCCCAGCGCATCGCCTGCCTCGTCGTCGGCGGCGACCGGCCGGTCGCCGCCCTCCTGCGTCGTCGGGACCGGCGACGTGGAGAGCGCCTCGAGCCGCTCGATCGTGACCGCGAGGCGATCGCGGTCGACCGGCTTGAGGATGTAGTCCACGGCGCCGAACCGAAAGGCATCGACCGCCCGGTCCTCATGAGCCGTCACGAACACGATCCGAGTCGTCGCGGGCACGCGGGCCACGAGTTCGAACCCTGGCCGGCCCGGCATGTTGATGTCGAGGAACACCACATCGGGCACGCGACCGGCGAGAAACCGCTCCGCATCGGCGACGTCGCGGGCCGTGCCGATGATGTCGACACTCGGAAAGGCCTCGAGCAGTTCCGAAAGTCGCTCGATCGCCTTGGGCTCGTCGTCTACCAGCAGGGCTGTGATCATCGATTCTGCTCCTTCCTGTCATGGGGGCGTTCGGTCGTTGGCGGCGGAATCGGCACGCGAATCCGCACCCGCACCACTCCCGAGTCCTCGCGATGCGTGACGCTCGCCGAGGGCCCCACGAGGAGCCGCAGCCGGCGCTCGAGCGAGTGAAGGCCGGTGCCGGTCGATTGCCGGCTGCCGGCCGCGACCCAGCGACCGGTGTTCGTGACGTCGATGACGAGCCAGTCGCCGTCGCGGCTGGCCGCCACGGTGACGCGGATGGGTCGGCCGCCCGTCTCACCCCCATATTTGATCGCATTCTCAACCAGCGGCTGCACCATCACCGGCGGCACGGGGACTCCCCTGACGTCCAAGTCGCAATCAATCCTCGTCACGAGGCCGTCGCCGAATCGCACGCCCTGAACGGTCAGGTATTCCTCGAGGGCGTCGAGTTCCCGCGACAGGGGCTCGAGGGTCGCCGCCGGCCGGAGCAGAAACCGCAGATAGTTGGCCAATGCCTGAGTGACGATGTCGATCGACTCGGGATCATCGCGGCTGGCGACGACGGTGTTGAGCGCGTTGAAGAGGAAGTGCGGGCTGATCTGCCCCTGGAGGTGCTGGAGTTCGTTCTTGAGCGCCAGCGACTCGGCCTCCAGGGCCCGAAACTCGGTCGAGTTTCGCTCTCGAATGAGTTGATAGCCGAAGTACAGCGCGCACCAGTTGGCCAGGAGCGTGAGATTGATGGCCAGTCGGGCGATCAGTTCCAGCCGCGACGGCCCGACGACCCGGCCCAGCCCCAGGTCGATGGAAAACAAGAGCAGCGTGATGAGGACCGCCGACAGGATGGCCCCGCCCGCCATCACACCGATCTTCGAGACCCCCAGCCGGATCAGCAGCGGCTCTTGGCGTGAGATCCACCGCATCCCCGCGGTGGCGAGGAAACAGAGGGCCACGCGGCCGGCGACAAAGGGCAGCGGATCGACGATGGCCGGATGGAAGACGGTGACGACCACCAGCGACAGGCCCAGCACGGCGGCCCAGAACGCCAGATGCACGGCCCAGAACACCGCCTCGCCAGCCGAGGGAGAAAGCCGCACGGGCGTTGCCGGCCACACCTCGGCCACGCTCCGCACTGCGGACTTCCCGCTGCCAGCCGCGATCGTGGCGTCGGTGGGGCGAGTCATTTCAGCTGGAGCAGAGAAGCGTGGAACACGGAGTCAATACCTTTCGGGCTCCTCCAAGGCATATCCGAAAGGTCCGGCCAAATCCAGAACGCGGCCTCCAGGGGGGTTCGGCAGCCCATGGATATCGAATGCGGTCTAGTACCAGACGCCCGCGCGGATGACGAACGTGTCGTCGGGACGGTCGTCGGCGGCATCGGTGATGTAATACTCGACGAGTCGGCCCGTCACCCAGCCGGTCTCCAGCCGCCAGTTGACGCCCAGGTCGGCGGGCCGCCGCTCCCAGCCAACGAGCAATCGGTAGTCGTGGTAGACGACCACGTCGTTGACGCCGTCTTCGCGGCGGACGGCCCACTGGTTGCCGCCAAACTCGCCGGCGACATAGACCCACTGGGCGGCGTGGCGGCTTTCGGCCACCCGCCAGGCGCATCGCGGCCGCGGGAAGATGAGCTCGTGCCGCTGATCCTCCGTCGGCGTCCAGAGCAGGCCGCCCGCCGGCAGCAGATTGACGTCATAGCGGTCGAGGTAGATCACGCCCCCGACCACACGGAGATGCTCCGTCGCCTCCCAGGCACCGAACCCGTGGCCGGTGATGCGGAAGGCCTGCGGTGTGTCGTTGACGAAGTCGCTGTACCAGCCTGGGGCCACGGCCAGATCGACGCCGAAGGCCGTGCCGATCTTCCGCATCCACCGCGCCTGAATCCACGACTCGTAGAGTTGTGACGGCAGCCCCGGATCGGATGGTCCGGGCACTTCATCGACGAACGTCGTGCCAAAGCCTGGCGTGACGAGCAGCGGCGACTCCACGGTGGGGGCGGGCATCCCGATCGTGAGGCTCGTCTCGAGCGTGGTGAGTCCCAGCCCGTCGCTCCCGAGCCGCGGCAGCTCCGTGACGGTGAAGATCGCCTGCTGCAGGGGTCCAGGCTTTGCGCCGGGGGGAAGTTTACGCCCTGCAGGCGGCTCGAACTCCTGCGGTGGCTGACCCGGCGGGGCGACGTCGTCGGGAAGCAGCGGCTCGGTGAGGTCCTGCGGGTCGCCGAGGGCCGCCAGACGGATCCGCTCGAAGAACCCCGGCTCCACTGCCGGCAAGGGCACGATGGTGTCGATCTCGGGTAGCGACTGCGGCTCTTCGGCCGACGCCCGACCACCCTCCGTCAGGCTCGACACTGCCGTCCACAGGGCGAGCGCCGTGACCGCGGCGGCCGTGAGGCCGCGGGCGAACTCCTTGAAATGCGTGCTCATCTCGGGTTCACCCCACGCCCCACGCCTCACGGCGTTGGGCTTGGATAGACGGACGCGCGAGGCTCGAGGCTCGAGGAGACGTCGTATCAGTAGGCCAGACCAAACCGGAACATGATGGTGTCGGGGAGATCGACGATCTGCGGCGGACCATCGACGTAGAACAGCTGCCGGTAGAAGACGTAGCCCACCTCGAAGTTGCCTGCGAGGCCCGTCGGGGTGGAGGGTACGAACTCCGCCCCCAACGCGATGCGGATGTCGTTGTAATCGAAGGGCGTGATCTGGTTGTAGCGGGATGTGCTGCGGCGGAACGTCCAGGCGCCGCCGCCATATTCACCCGAGAGATAACCCCACCAGGCGTGCCGCTGCGTGCGGGTGAACTGCCACGAAGCCTTCGGCGCTGGGAAGAAAATATCGTATCGCGACCGTTCGTTGGGAGTCCACGTGAAGCCGAGTGCCGGCAGCAGCTTCACCTGATTGCGGTCGAGGTAGATGATGCCCGCCTTGGCTTGCACCGTTGGCGTCAGCTGCAGCGTGCCGATGGCCCGGCCCATGAGTCGCCAACTGTCCCACACGAACACGTCCCAGTTGGTATAGACACCCACGCGAATGCCGAGTTCCGCCCCCCACAGCGGCGAAAACTGCGGGTTCCAGGCGGCGTCAAGGAACACGTCGTACGTGCTGGGAGGCAGATCGGCCCACTGCGTCTGCGTCGTCTCGGGGCCATCCCAGAGCTGCAGGCCGAAACCCGGCGTGATGAGCAGCGGCGCATGATTCAGGTTGGCCGGCGAGTTGTGGAAGAAGGGCAGCGCGAACGTGGCGGTCGTGTCGAGCTCGTTGACGCCCACGTTAAGGTCGTTGCCGTCGCCCATCAGGTAGGCCCAGCTGCCCCGCACGCCCTGGAAGACATGCATCGTCTGCTGAACGGTCGTGCTCTGACTCGGGTAGCCCGCCGGGAAGAGCGACGCCTGCGGCGGCGGCGACTGCGGGGCCAGCGACGGAGCGGCGGGCGAGTAGCCGGGATAGCCGGGCTGGCCGCTCATGGCCGACGGCGCCCATGTCGACGACGAGGGTCCCGGCGTGGGAAACACCTGCGAAGCCTGCGGCGCGTAGGCGTCCCACGTGGGTGGTGGGGGCGAGAGCGGCGCCTGCGCGATGCGGTCGAGCGACGAGGCCGCCGGTGGCGGGAGGTATGCCGTCTGCGCAGCCGCAGCCCCTGCTCCCGAAAGGAGCAGGAGAATGCCACGCAGGACTGACGCCACTGACCGCATGCCGCGCACGCTCCTTGACGACCGCCAGGATTCGATCGAAGTGAGAACCTATTGACGCCCCGGCCCGAGTGGACCGCACAAAAAACCGCGGGGAGAACCGAGGGGGGTACCGCGCGCACGACGGGTGAATCAAGCCCGTGAGCCGTCAATCGCTCCCGCTACAATCCGCTATTCGCGGAGATTGCCCAGATTGACACCCAATGACCTGCCACCGCCGCCCGACCGCCTCGATGGGCCGGCCCTGATTGGCGATGGCGTCGCGGCCACGGCCGAGGTTTTTGAAGAGGTGGCCTCGACGATGGACCGGGCCCGTCAACTGGCCGCCGACGATGGCTGTCGGCTGCCTGCGGTCGTGGTCGCCGATCGCCAGACCCGTGGCCGCGGCCGTCAGGCCGCTCGCTGGTGGCAGCCGCCGGGCAGTCTCGCCGTGAGCATCGTCGTCGGTGGCGGCCACACCATGGGTGGTCCGCGGCCCACCTGGTCGCTCGCCTGCGGCGTGGCGGTGGCGGAGTCGCTTCGGCATCTCGAGCCGGACGTCGACGCGGTCGTCCGCTGGCCCAACGACGTCGAGGTCGACGGCCGCAAGCTCGCCGGCATTCTCGTTGAAACCTCGGCGAATGGTCGCGCCATCTTCGGGATCGGCGTCAACACCTGCGGAAGCATGCACGACGCGCCGGAACAACTGCGGCCTCGGCTCGTGACGCTCCCCGACCTGATCGGCAGAACTCTTTCGAGACAGCGGCTACTTACGGATCTGGTTCCACGGCTCATCGACATCCTCGCGGCCATCGACGCCGAACCGGCGACGCTCGCCGACCGCTTCCGGCCGCTGTGCAGCCTCACGGGCCAGTTCGTCCGGCTCTATCTCGGCGGCGATGTGCATGCTGGCGTCTGCCGCGGCATCACCGCTGACGGCGAACTCATGCTCGAGACGGCGCGTGGCTGCATGACGTTTCAGTCGGGCAGCCTCACGCCCCCCGGTGGCGAGTGGCGGGGCGACGAGTGACCGGGCGATGAAGGGCGGGCCCGCCGCCACCAGCCCGCATGGCGACCACGCAGATCTCGCGACCGCCCGTCGAGAGTTGCCGTGCGACGGGCTCATAGCCCCAGGAGCGGAAGGCGTCGAGCCAGCCGGGCACGTCGGCGGCCCGCGACCAGTCGGGAAGTTTGAGCGTGGCAATGATCCCCTTGGGCTTCGCGGCGCCGGTCGCAACCACGCGGCCGAGGGCCTCCATGGTGCTCGTGGGGTCGATGTTCATGTCGGTCAGGATCCAGTGGCAGCCCTTGAACCGCCGTAGCTGCACCTCGCGGGCCCGCATCCGCCACTGCTCAAACCGGGGATGCGCCGCGATCCGCTCATCGACGACCGCGGCATCGACGCCGACAACGTCGAGCCCGGCCTCGAGCAGCCGCTGGCAGGCACCCCCTGGCGCGGCACCAAGCTCGATCGCCCGCTCCCCTGGCTCGAGCGGCACGTTGAACGTGGCCAGCGCCTCGTCGAGCTTCAGCCAGGCCCGCGACACCTTGTCGGCCGCGATCGGGCCGGGATACATACCACCAGGCCAGGTGCTCGGCGGCGTATCGGCCCGGTGCCAGCCCACCCACCATCGCTCGGCCGAATCGAGCACGCAATCGAGCACGAGATCACCGGCACACGCGATCGGATCAGACACCACCGACAAGCCGCAGGCCGCGGCGACTGCAGCGCGAAGGCCCACCACATCGACCGCGGTCCGCGGATCGCGAGCCCAGACGTGGACGTTGTCCCAGGCAGTGCCCGCGACCAGCTCACCAACCCGTGCCGCACAGGCCAGAGCATCCGCTCCGGTCACCTGTCCGAGCGAGCGGATGACCGTGCGGGCGAAGACGAGATCAGGGAAGAATGTATCGACGGGATCGAATCCGGGCGGACCGATGCGGAATGTGACCACGCCCCGCCGCCAGGCGCCTCGGGTGAAGGCCGGGAGAATGGCGGCCTGTCTCGCACCCAGCGACTCCTCCGCGCCCCCCTGACAGCTGCACAGCAGGAAGTCGCCACGCGGGGCAGGGGCCGGAGAAGGGTCAGGAGAAGGATTCAATGAGCGGTGGTCGGGGTTCATTCCCGGATCCTACTTCAAGCAGATCCGAGAGCCGCTCAGACCGTGTTGCGAAGCGATCCGCGTCTTGAAGCGATCCGCAGCCTCACGGCCGGTCAGCTTTCACAGGCATGAACTCCGCGAGGGGCTGCCCGTGCCCCGTCGCCGGCGTATGCCGCCAAGCGCAGGCAGGATGCCGAAGCGCCGGCGGCATCCGAGTGAGTGAAGCCCAGGATGGGCGCAACGAACGTCCGGCGACGGGGCACGG
>JAUMAF010000247.1:0-5484 GCA_032117045.1 Pirellulales bacterium
TCGCGGGGCGTCTGCTATCTTTGAGTGGGAGATCACCGCCGGGGAACATTCGCCAGCCATGCCGATGGACATCGTCAACCAGCAGGATGCCGTGCCGTTCACGACCGTCGATGGTTCGACGATCCGCGAACTGCTCGCCCACCGCAACTCGTCGATCCGCCAGCAGAGCCTCGCCGAGGCCCGGCTCGGCCCCGGCTGCGCCACCGTGCCGCATCATCATGCCGTCACCGAGGAGATCTACTACATCCTCTCGGGCGAGGCCGAGATGACGCTGGAGAACGAAACCCGCCCCGTCCGCCCCGGCGACGCGATCGCGATCCCGCCCGGTGCCCGGCACACGATCCGCAATTGCGGCCCCACCGAGTTGGTCTTCCTCTGCACCTGCGCCCCCGGTTACGAACACTCCGACACCTTCCTCGCCGAGCCCGCCTGACCTCGAGCCCTGCCCCGCCCTCCGATCGACTCCCCGTAGCCGCCATGCCACCCGACGCCTTTTCCCAGATCCTCGTGTCCGAGGGCATCGTTTCCGCCGAGCAGCTCGCGGAGGCGGTCCGCATCGCGGGCACGTCGGGCAAGAAGGTCCATGACGAGGTGGTTCGCCTGGGCTACGCGCCGGGCGAGAAGGTGATGCGGGTGCTGGCGAAGGCCCATCGGCTGAAGTTCGTCAACCTCCACGAGATCACGGTGCCCGAGGAGATCGTGCAGCTCCTCCCGGAGAGCGTGGCCCGCGAAAACACGATCTTTCCGCTGTCGGAATCGGGCGGCACCCTCCGGATCGCCACCTGCGACCCGAGCGACATGGACGCGCAGGAGAAGCTGCGGTTCATCCTCAATCGCGAGATCGAGATGGCGCTCGCCGTCCGCGAGCAGATCGTGGAATCGATCAACCGCCACTACGGCCTCTCCGACGGCGAGAGTGCCGACTCGATGCTGCAGGAGTTCACCGACACTGCCATCGACTTCACCGAGACGGCCGTCGAACAGGCCGCCGCCGCGGCCCAGGAAGACAACTCCGACGCGCCGGTGGTGAAGCTGGTGAATCTGATCATCACCGAGGCGGTGCAGCTGCGGGCCAGCGACATCCACATCGAGCCGTTCGAAGACCGGATCCGGATCCGCTACCGCATCGACGGCCGGCTCGTGGAGCGCGACAACCCGCCCCGCCGCCTCCTGGGCGCGATGCTCTCCCGCATCAAGATCCTCTCGAAGCTCGACATCGCCGAGCGCCGCCGCCCGCAGGACGGCCGCATCAAGCTCACGGCCGACGGCAAAGACTACGACCTCCGCGTGAGCGTGCTGCCGACGAATCACGGCCAGTCGGTCGTGATGCGAATCCTCGACAAAGACAACATCAAGGTCGGCATCCGCCAGCTCGGCCTCGCCGACAACGAGTTTCGGCAGTTCAAGAACCTGATCCGCCGTCCCAACGGGATCATTCTCGTGACGGGCCCCACGGGCTCGGGCAAGACGACCACCCTCTACGCCTCGCTCAACGAGCTCAATCGCCCCGACACCAAGATCATCACCGCCGAGGATCCGGTCGAGTATTACCTCGCCGGCATCAATCAGGTGGAGATCAAGCACCAGATCGGCCTCGACTTCGCGCGGGTCATCCGGGCCATGCTGCGGCAGGCCCCCAACGTGATTCTCGTGGGCGAGATGCGCGACACCGAGACGGCCCAGATGGGCATCCAGGCGTCGCTCACGGGGCATCTCGTGTTCAGCACGCTCCACACCAACGATGCCCCGGGCGCCGTCACGCGCATGATCGACATGGGTGTGCCGGCGTATCTCGTGGCCTCCAGCGTGATCGCGGTGCTCGCCCAGCGGCTCGTCCGGGTGAACTGCCCGAAGTGCAAGCAGCCGTTTCAGCCGCTCGACACGCAGATCGAGGCCGCGGGAATCACCCCGGAGCAGCTGCAGGGGGCGACCTTCATGAAGGGCCGCGGCTGTGCCCACTGCACGAAGTCGGGCTACAAGGGCCGGCTCGGCATCTTCGAGCTGATGGTGATGAACAACAAAATCCGCGAGCTCGCCTTCCAGGGGGCGGCCACCCAGGAAATCCGCCGGGCGGCCACGAGCACGGGGATGAAGGTGATGTTCGAAGACGGCATCAACAAGGCCCTCCGCGGAATCACGACGCTCGACGAAGTGTTTCGCGTGTCGAAGAAGGCGGAGTGAGCCGCTCCCCGCCGTGAAAGCCGACCGGCCGTCAGGCCGCGGGCCGCCCTGCTGTCGGTTCCCGCGCCCGTCCCGATGCACCCCACGCCTCACGGCGTTGGGCTTGTACGGCGCCCCGAGTGGACACTCCGCCGCCGTCTCGCGGCTTCTGCGGCGGATTTTCTGCTCCCGACGAGACTTTTTCGCCGATCGAGCGCATAATGCAGGGTAGAACGTCGGCGGCTGTCAGGGGCCCGATGCCGGCGTGAGGCGCATTCTCCGTGATCGGGCCCGCCCCACCGTTTTCGCAACTTTGGCTCTGCGGCGGCTGCGCTGCCCGGCAACTGTTCGCGTCGCCATTTTCCGGGCAGAATAGGGTGTCTTCTGGAGGGTGTTCCAGAGGCGGGCTCCAACCCGGGTTTTGCATTCGCCAGGGGACTCAGGCATGACGGCCACCGTCGGCACATCCGTGCACGCTCAGCAGATCGAGAAGATCCTCAAACTGGCCGTTGAAAACGCCGCCACCGAGGTTCGTCTCGGGGCCGGCTCGCCCCCCCGTGTGCTGATCGACGGCCAGTGGCGGCCCATCGGCAAGAATCCGCTCACCGCCGACGACGTGCAGGCCCTCGCCTCCGCCGTTCTTCCTCCCGGCGGCGACCCCGCGAAGTTTTCGTTCGCCACGTCGCTCGGGGCATGCGAGGCCGCGCTGCTCGACGTGCAGGGCACGAAGGTCTTGGTGCTGAAGCCAGGCGGCTCGGCGCCGGCCGCAGGCGATTCACCGATCGAGCTCGATATCCAGACCGACGATGCTGCCGAGGAGGAGGAGGGTGCAACGGCCGGCGGTGGTGATGCCTATGCGATGCCGCAGGCGGCCGTGGGCACGATCCAGATCGACAAGCTCCTCACGGCGGCCGTGAAGAACGGTGTGAGCGACATCCACATCACGGCCGGGCTGCCGCCGGTGTTCCGGATCGACGGCCACATGAAGCCGCAGCCCACCAAGGTGCTCACCCCCGACGACACCAACGGCCTCATGAAGGCGATCACTCCCGAGCGGTGCCAGGCCGAGCTGGCCGAGAAGGGGGGCACCGACTTCGGCTTCGCGTTCAAAGACCTCGCCCGGTTCCGCGTCAGCGTGTTCAAGCAGCGTGGCAGCGTGGCGATGGTGCTGCGGCAGATCCCCAACAAGCTGCTCACCCCCGAGCAGCTCGGCGTGCCCGAAATCTGCAAGAAGCTCGCCACCCGGCCCCGCGGCCTGTTTCTCGTGACGGGCCCCACGGGCTCGGGCAAGAGCACCACGCTCGCCTCGCTCATCGACTACATCAACAAAAACTACGACCACCACATCATCACGATCGAAGATCCGATCGAGTTTTATCACTACTCCCAGAAGAGCACGGTGAACCAGCGGGAGATCGGCACCGACGTGTCGAGCTTCTCCGAGGCTCTCCGCCGCGCCCTGCGACAGGATCCCGACGTGATCCTCGTGGGCGAGCTTCGCGATCTCGAGACGATCGAAGCGGCGATCTCCGCGGCTGAAACAGGCCACGTGGTGTTTGGCACGCTCCACACCACGGGCGCCCAGGGCACGGTCAACCGCATCATCGACGCCTTCCCCACCAACCAGCAGGAGCAGGTGCGCACCCAGCTCTCCACTGCCATCATCGGCGTGGTGTCGCAGGCGCTCCTGCCCAAGATCGGCGGCGGCCGCTGTGCCGCCTACGAGATCCTCGTGGTGGATGCCGGCGTGGGCAATCTGATCCGCGAAAACAAGACCTTCCGCATCAACTCCGTGATGCAGACCGGTGCCAAGAAGGGCATGCGGCTGCTCGACGACGATCTCTTCCGGCTCTGGAACGAGAAGAAGGTGGCGGAGGAAGACGTGCTCGCGAAGGCCCAAAACGTCGACGAACTCGCCAAGCGGATCCTCAACGCCAAGCAGGGCATCTTCGACGACGAGGAAACGCTCGCCCGCAAGCCCGGCAAAGACACCGACAAGTAGCATCCCACCATGGCACTCAAGCGCATCGGACAGATCCTGATCGACCTCGGCCTCGTTGACGAGCAGCAGCTCGCGACGATGCTCGAGGAGCAGTCCAACCGCGGCGGCGAGCTCCTCGGCAAGATCGGCGTGTCGCTCGGCTTCTACACCGACGAGCAGCTCGGCGAGGCGCTGGCCGAGCAGTGGGGCACCACCTTCGTCACGCTCTACGATCGCCAGATTCCCTCCGAGGTGGTTCACCTGATCAGCGAGCCGATGGCCCAGCTCTACCGCGTGGTGCCGCTCGAGCTCTCGGGCAACCGGCTCACCGTGGCCTCGGCCGACCCGCAGAAGATCCAGATCGCCGACGAGCTCCAGACCCTGCTCGGCTACGACATCCACATCTGCGTGGCCACGGAGCCTGAGATCCAGAAGGTGATCGAGAAGGTCTATTCAGCCGAGAACGAGAGCGTGGAATCGCTCGTCGAGGATCTCGAGGCCGATAACGACCTCGCCGCCGCCGCGGCCGCCGCCGGCAAGGAAGGCGTGACCGACCTCACGAGCGTGGAGGCCCTGGCCGAGAGCGCCCCGGTGCGGAAGCTGCTCAACATGGTGCTCCTGCTCGCGATTCGCGACGGCGCCAGCGACATCCACTTCGAGCCCTTCGAGACGGAGTTTCGCATCCGCCTCAAGGCCGATGGCGTGCTCCAGGAGATGGTGCCGCCGCCGAAGCATCTCGCCTTCGCGATCACCACCCGCATCAAGGTGATGGCCAATCTCGACATCGCCGAGCGACGGCTGCCGCAGGACGGCCGCATCGAGCTCTCGGTGGGCGGCCATCCGGTGGATCTTCGCGTGAGCGTGCTGCCCACGCTCTTCGGCGAGAGCGTGGTGATGCGCGTGCTCGACCGCGGCGTGGTGTCGCTCAATCTCGAGAAGATCGGGATGGAGGAGGCGATGCTGCGGAAGTTCCGCGAGGTCATCAAGCGGCCCAACGGCATCGTGCTCGTCACCGGCCCCACGGGCTCCGGCAAGACCACCACCCTCTATTCGGCCCTCTCCGAACTCAACGACATCGAAGACAAGCTGATCACCACGGAAGACCCGGTTGAATACGACATCGACGGCATCGTGCAGGTGCCGATCGACGCCGAGATCGGCAACACCTTCGCCGCCTGCCTCCGCTCGATCCTCCGCCAGGATCCCGACCGGATCCTCGTGGGCGAGATCCGCGACGTGGAAACGGCGGAGATCGCCGTGCAGGCCTCGCTCACCGGCCACATGGTGTTTTCCACGCTCCACACCAACGATGCCCCTTCAACGGTCACCCGCCTCCGCGACAT
>JAUMAF010000247.1:5494-6054 GCA_032117045.1 Pirellulales bacterium
CTGATCACGGCCACGGTGGAGGCGATCCTCGCCCAGCGGCTCGTGCGGCGGATCTGCACCGGCTGCCGGGAGGAGGTCATTCCCGGCGCCGACGTGCTGGCCGATCTGGAGATGACGAGCGACCAGGTGGCCGACAAGAAGTTTTATCGCGGTAAGGGCTGCGAACGGTGCAACCGCACCGGCTACAAGGGCCGCCTCGGCATCTACGAGCTCCTGATCATGAACGACGAGATGCGCGACATGATCATGCGCAACGCCTCGACGGAGGAGCTCCGCA
Organism: Pirellulales bacterium; assembly: GCA_032117045.1. Taxonomy (GTDB): domain Bacteria; phylum Planctomycetota; class Planctomycetia; order Pirellulales; family UBA1268; genus QWPN01. The sequence goes on from JAUMAF010000247.1 coordinate 5,772, forward strand.
ATGCCGCCCGACGCCACGGCATGGTGACCCTCCGTGACTCGGGAATGGACGGTATTTTTGCCGGACTGACGACGGCCGATGAAGTGATCCGCGAGACCATCCTGGACGCGTAACCCATGCCCACCTATCAGTTCGAAGCCATCGATGCATCGACCGGCAAGGAAATCCGCGACACCGTCGACGCGGCGAGCGAGGCCGAGGCCCAGGCCACGATCCGGTCGATGGGCTACATGGTCACGAAGCTCAAGGCCAAGAAGGCCACCGCCGGCAAGGCCGGGAGCAG
>JAUMAF010000248.1:0-13922 GCA_032117045.1 Pirellulales bacterium
GCCGAGCTGGCACCCCACACGGCGATGCTCACCCTCACGGAGTCGGCCACCTCCGCGGCGGATTCCGCGGTGCAGGCCAGAGACGTCGCGCTTCAAACCGATGCCGCCGAAGACGACGAACCGGCTCCCAAGGAGCCCTGTGCGGAAGAAAGCGATGACTGCCGCGAGGCGCTCGAGAGGCTCAGGAAGGACAAGCTCGCCGGGATCGAACTCGACATCAGAGTTGGCGGCCGGCCGGGCAACGATTATCCCTGCGAATGCCGGCTCGAAGGGGAGACCTTCGAGCCGCGGCGGTTCGCCACGACGATGTTCACCTGGAAGGCGCCAGGCTATTGCCACAAGCCGCTCTACTTCGAGGACTGGGAGCTGGAGCGGTATGGCCACTCCTACGGCCCGCTCGATCCCGTGCTCTCGGCCGCGCACTTCTTTACGACGCTGCCCGTGCTGCCCTACAAGATGGGCGTGGAGCTGCCGTGGGAGTGCGTCTATCCGCTCGGCTACTACCGGCCGGGCGATTGCGCGCCCTGGACGATCCCGGCGATCCCGATCAGCTTCCGTGGCATGGCCGTCGAGGCGGCGACCGTCACGGGTCTGGTCTTCCTCCTGCCGTAGTGTGAGGCGGGCTGCCCTGGCGCGCGGCTCGGGGCTGCCCATGCCCCGTCGCCGGACGTTCGCTGCGGACATCCTGTCCTGCGCTCACTCGGATGCCTCCTGCGCTCCGCCATCCTGGCTGCCCTTGGCGTCATACGCCGGCTCGCGGGGCACGGGCAGCCCCTCGCTGAGTTCAGGCCTGTGAGGCCGCGGGCGTGTCCGGGCGACCACGCACGAGGCCGACTGGTGAGCCGTATCAGAGGCCGCGGCGTTCGAGGAACTGCGTGATCGCGGGATGCTCGGGCATGCCACCCCGTGCGCGGAAGGCGGCGACGACCTTGACGAGTTCCGCCCAGTTGAAGGCCCGCAGGTCGTCCTGGTCGCTGCGCTCCCAGGTGCGGTCGTCGCCGAGGTGAAAGGTCAGGTGCTGGTCCTCGTATTCGCGAAAGCCGGCGGTGCTGGCCGCGAGATTGAACTGCAGCACGCGGCCGATGCCCCCCTGGCCGATGACGGTGTTGCCGCAGATGAATCGCGGGGTCGCCTCACGCCGCCAGATGAAGCAGTCGCGGCCTCCATGCGGCTCGCCGCTCTGGGCGAACATCAGCGGCAGATCCTCGACGCGGGTGTATTCCTGCGAGATCGTGCGGCGGTTGATCACCAGCGCGTCGTGCCCGATCCCGATCATGGCCGCCACGGCCGTGTAAAAAAACGGCATCAGGGCGATGTCGACGTTGGTGTAGATGAAGAAGTCGGCGTCGGACGCCGCGGCGAGACGGTCGATGATGTCCTGGATCAGCGGCAGTTTCCGGGGCTTGCTGAACGTGCCGAAGTCGAGGAGCGATCGCGTGAGGTCGGGCGTGGCCATGAAATCGGCCGGCACCAACGGCCGATCCTCGGCATACTGCGCCGTGAACAGCTCCACCTCGACCGTGCCCTCCGCGGCCGCCCGGGCCCGCCGCATCGTCTCAAACGTGACGGGCTGGGCGACGAACAGGTCGGATGCCGGCGGCACGACCACCGGATTGACGATGTGGGCGAACTTCACCGCGAGGTCTCCCCTGCCCGGCCGATCACCGGTGGTCCTCGAACTCATAGCCAAACCGCTCGATGTCACGTCGATAGCGGTCGGTCACGAGGGCCTTCGTGATGTCGTCGTAATACTCGGAATAGTGACCATGGTCCGTCGTGTTGACCCGGTAGACGGGCTTCATCGGCAGCCCGGCCGCGGTGCAGATCCGGGCGACGGCCGCCTCCAGATCCTCCATTCGGCCCACGAAATCGACCGCTTCGGGCACATACACGTCCTGCGGCTGCCAGTGGTGGTTGGCCCGGCGACCGGCGATCTCGACAAACTCGCGAAAGTCGGCCACCGGAGCGTCGTGCAACGAGGCGAACTGCTGCTTTCGCAAGTGCCGGTGTTCCGAGCGGCAGAAGAAGATGAAGTTGGAGACCATCCGATCCCAGGGATTGCGGACCACCGAGAACCGGAAGGACTCGGCCGCAGGTTTCACCGGGTTTCGCAGCGAGTAGGCATTATCGTTGTCGAAGAACTCCTTGCGGATGTAGGACGATGCAGCCTTGGGAACGTCGTAGTAGACGAGATTCAGGTCGTCGCGAACGTAGGTGAAGCTGTAGCGGCCCGCATCGCTCGCCGCCGGGCACTCGCAGAACCGGCTTTCGCACGGGATGCGATCTCGTGCATACCGCCAGGCGTCGATGCGGGAGAGATCGGGGGGATCGTCGGGCACGGCGGGCACTCCGGGCGCCGATCGCGTCAGCGTTTGCGGATCGAGGCGATGTAGGCGTAGCGCTTGGCCACCGAATCGAAGGTCACGTCGGCCTGGCCGGACGTGCCGAGGGCGGCGAGAGCGTCATGCACCTCGGGGCGATAGTGCACATGGAACATTGAGAGCCACCGCTTCAGGCCGGCGGCGAAGAACGCGGGCAACTCTTTCTGGTCCCAAAAGTCGACGATCAGCAGGTGGCCGCCCGTCTTGAGATTGGCCATCGCGGCCTCGATCGCCCCGGGCCAGGTCGGCACCATCGAGAGGCAGTAGGAGAAGAAGATGGTGTCGAAGGGGGCCTCCCGGCCGAACATGGCCCGCGCGTCGAGCTGCTCGGCGAGGCCCTGCCGGAGGCGAATCCGCTCATGGCCGCCGGCTGGGACCGCCGCGCGGGCGATGCTCGCCGCGGCCGTGTCGAGCATCTCCTGCGAGGCGTCGAGGCCGCAGAGCAGGCCCGGCTCGGGACGCCGGGCGAGCTTGATGAGATTGCGGGCCGTGCCGCAGCCGACCTCGAGCGTGGCGGTGCCTCCATTTGTTTCGACCTTGGCGAGCATCCGGTCGCGGCCGAGGAGGTAGTAGGCCCGCGTCAGATCGTAGACGTGCCTGGTGATCCGATACATCCGGTCCATCGCCACGGCCGGATCGGTGTCGGTGGAGTCGCTCATGCGGAAAATGTAGCCGACCGCGGCGGTCGCCGTCGATGCCGCAGACGGTGTCGCGGCATTACGGAGTGGCAGCCGTGGGGCGGATGGCGGCCGGGGCCGTCGCGTCGATCCGCTCGACGAGCCGCCGCACGGCGTCTCGAAGCACGGCTGCTTCGTCCACGATCGCCTTCTCGGTGGCCCCCAGCCGGCCGCGGGCGCGGTCCAGTTCGGCCTCAAATGCTGTGGCCATCCGGTCCGCCGCGGCCACATCGCGGCTCCACGATTCCATGTCAGCGGCGAGCTGCCGCCGCCGCTCGGCCGTGTTCGCGAGTTCGGCAGAGACGCTCTTTCGCGACGTCTCGAGCCGCATGGTCGACTCGTCGAGAGAGGCGATCTCCTGCCGCAAGGTCGCGAGCAGGGTCGCAACGCCATCCGCCGCGATGCCGTCCTTGAAGGGATCGTTCTCGCCTGCCTCGCCAGAGGCGCGGAAGATTCGCGATCCGTGGATGAACGTGCGGGCATCCCGCAGCGGTCGGCGATAGCGAACCTGCTCGATCTCGGCCTGGTCCTTGTCGACGAAGCCGAACGCGGTCTGCAGGTCAAACTCGGCCTTGTCGCCGACCTCGAACGTTTGCTTCGACTCCTCGTCGTTCGATTCATTCGCGAGGGCGGTCGGCTCCTTGAAGGTGACGGTGGCCCAGTACTCGCCTGGGAAGACCTCACCGTCGTCGAGACGCCTGCGAATGGCGATCCATTCGTCCTTGTCGTCGATCAGTTCATCGTGCTTCTCCACCTCCGCGATGAAGGCCTTCTGCCGGTCGCGTTCCTCGAGGAGCGCCTCGATCTGCTCGAGGCTGAGCTTCTTGGTCGAGGGAATCACGTCGGAATCGCCAGCGGTCGGCATGGCGGTCTTCGAAAAGGCGATCCAGCGGTCGGCCGGGAGGGAGTCGTACACGGTCACCGAATCGTAACTCTGCCCCCAGACCTCACTGTCGTAGGCATCTCGAGCCTCGGTCTGAACGACGGTGAGGACAGTGCTGTTGGCCGCCGCGTCAAACTCGGCTTTCTCCACGAGGAACGAACCGAGATAGCGGCCGCCCTCGTCAGCCGGCGTGTCGTCAAAGACAAACACGGTGGCGCCGGGGTTGAGTGGCGGCGAGGAGGGCTTGGTGGCTTCGACGGCCGCCGCTTCCCCCTCCGCGGCCGGCACCGGAGCCGCGACCGGAATCTCGATGGTGCCGGTGGCGTTGTCCGCCTTGGGAGGCTGAAACGTCGCCTTCCCCAAAGACCGTCCGCGCCAGTCATCGATCCGGTCCAGCGCTCGTTGCCAGCGGTCCCGCTCGGCCGTGAGCTGCGCGAGCGGCTTCTCGTCGGCCGCGGGCTTCAACCTGCCCCCGGCCTTCGAATCGGGCACGAGGGCATCCCGCTGGCGGGCGAGTTCGACCTGCTTCGCCCGCACGAACCGCGTCCACGACCACTCGTAAGCGGCCATCCGGGAGGCGATGAAGAGATAGCCTGCCGCCGAAAGCAGCACGAGAAACGCGGCGGCCACCGTGCCCCAGCTCCACCGCTTGTGGCCGATGCCAAATGCGACGAGCCCACCGATGAGTACGAGGGCGATGAGGCCGAGCAGCACGTAGTTCATGATGATCCCCGCCGCTGCGGGCGGCGTGGTGGACGGAGTCGGCCCGCACGACCGGCATATTCGTCGCAGTCGGAGTATATCGCCCCCGGTCGGACAGCCGCCCATGGCTATTCGTGCAGGCGGCGTCATGTTCTTGAGCCGGCGCCGTCGCCACGTTGCAGTCGGGCGACACGGCAGCCAAGGGGGGTCGCCCGCGGGCGACATGTCGCCCGGCCTCGTCCCACTCCGGTCGAGGGCGGTAGCCATTTTTCCCGGGAAAACACTCATTCCCTGCGATCGGGGTCGGATTTCACCCCTGTTGGCACCGGAATCGCAGAAGGGTGGCTCCCGCGTCCGCCCCGCGGCGCCGGAGCCCGTCTCCGGCCCGGATGGCGGCCAGAGGACCTCGCCCGGAGACACCATGCGGCACACCAGCAGCCACGACCCGCGACTCAAGCCCACGGGGCCCTCGAAGCCGACTAAACCGTCGAAGCCTTCCAAGCCCGCTGCCGGCCGCCGCACCGCCGCCGTGATCGACGACCCGATTCGTCTGTACCTGCTGCAGATGGGCGGGATTCCCCTGCTCAACCGCGAGACCGAGGTGTCGCATGCCCGCGAGATTGAAACCTGGCGGCGGCGATTCCGTCGCACCATGCTCGCCAACGACTTCATGCTCTCCGGGGCTGTGCAGCTTCTGGAGCGGGTGCAGGCGGGAACGCTCCGGCTCGATCGCACGATCGAAGTCTCCGTGACGAACACTGGGGAAAAAAAGCGGCTCCTCAAGCGGCTCGGTCCCAATCTCGTCACGCTCAAGCGGATCGAGCAGGAGAAATCGCGGCTCTTCAAGACGGCGATGTCGCGAAGCAAGCCCCTCGATCAGCGACGAGCCGCCTGGCGGCGGCTCGTGCGGCAGCGGAACAAGGCGGTGCGGCTCGTCGAGGAGATGCATCTTCGCATTCAGCGGCTCTATCCGCTGCTGCGGCAGTTGCGAACGATGACCGAGCGATACGACGCAATTCACGACCAGATCGGCCGGGCCGGCGCGAACGGTGGCGGCGAACTCAACCGGGAGCGGCTGATCGTGGAGCAGCGGCGGATCCTGCTGACCACCCGCGAGAGCCGGCAGACGCTGCGCCGCCGCCTCGATCGCCTCACGGATCTCCAAACCCGGTATGACGCCGCCAAGCGGGATCTTGCGGCCGGCAATCTCCGACTCGTGATCTCGATCGCGAAGCGTTACCGCAATCGCGGCCTTACCTTTCTCGACCTCATCCAGGAGGGCAACTCGGGACTGATGCGGGCCGTGGACAAGTTCGAGCACGCCCGCGGCTTCAAGTTCTCGACCTACGCGACCTGGTGGATCCGGCAGGCGATCACCCGGGCCATCGCCGACCAGAGCCGCACCATCCGTGTGCCCGTGCACATGGTCGATGCGATGACCAGGATGCGGAACGTGGAGCGGTTGTTCCTCCAAGAGCATGGCCGCGAGGCAACGGTCGAGGAACTCGCGGAGAAGTCGGGGCTGTCGGTCGAGGAGGCCGATTGCATCTGCCGGATGTCCCGTCGACCGGTGTCGCTCGACCAGCCGTTGGGCGAAGGCGACGAGGGCTCCGTCGGCGACTTTGTGCGCGACCGCCGCGAGGACGATCCCCTCAAGGGCGTGAATCAGCAGTCGCTCCAGGTATCGGTCGCCCGAGCCCTCGAGTCGCTATCCTATCGAGAGCGGGAGATCATCCGGCTCCGGTTCGGACTGGCCGACGGCTACAGTTACACCCTCGAGGAGGTCGGCACGATCTTCGACGTGACCCGCGAGCGTGTCCGCCAGATCGAGGCCAAGGCCGTCGAGAAACTCAGGCAGCCTGGCAACGATGTCGACTTGGCAGGTTTTGTCGAGGACTCTGTGGTCGAGCAATGGCGCGGCGTCGAGCCCGCGAACAACTCCCGGCAACTCGAGACGTCCGGAGCGATCTGACCGCGAGCCGGGCCATCCTGAGTCAGGCCGTCTTCGCCTCGTCGAGCGCCTGCTGCAGTTTCGCCTTCGATTGCACGCCCATGAACTGCTGCACGAGTTTGCCGCCGTGGAAGATCATGATCGTGGGGATGCTGGCGACGTTGTAGGTCATCGCGAGCCGATTGTTGTCATCGACGTTGACCTTGCCCACCTTGAATGAGCCGGCATTCTCGGCGGCGAGTTCCTCGATGACGGGCCCGATCATCCGGCAAGGGCCGCACCAGGGCGCCCAGAAATCGACAAGCACGGGAACGGAAGAACCGAGCACATCGCTCTGGAAGTTGGCATCGGTGAACTCGAGGGCGTTTCCCATGGTCGGCGTCGGCTCCTGAGGTGTCGGTGTCGGACTCGGCATGCTCTTCGATCGATGATCGGAGATCGCTGGCGAAAAGTATAGCTGCCAGCTTCGGTATCGTCCGTGGGGCACGGCATGGACCATGCCGGCCCATTCTTTTGAGGCTTCTTCCCTGCGCGAACGGCCGTTTTGAGCCGGGCAGACCTTTCCCGACTCAGGCACCTGGCAGGCCGTCAGGCCACCGGCAGGCCATTGAAGACCTTGTTGGTCATCTGGCTCGTGGGCAAACCGCCGGCGTTGAAGCTGAAAGAAATGGAGCCGCCAGCGGCAATCGCCGCAGTCCACGCTGCGTTTCGGAGTCGATACCGGCTTCCTGAGACACTGACGATTTCAGCGCCCCAGGTGTTGCCGCTGGTGAGGGTGGCGTCCAGATCAAACTCGAGCGTCCAGCCGTTCAGGGGCGTCGCTCCCTGATTCTTGATCGTCACCGTGGCGGCGACGAACCCCGTCCAGCTGTTGGTCACCGTGTAGGTCACAACGAAGTCCGGCGTGGGTGGCACGGGCGGCATGGGAGGTGTGGGGGGCGGCGTCACCTCGCGGTAGGACCCTTGATCGAACAGCATGGCACTCAAGACGCCGGCGACGTCGAGCGTGTCATACAAACCGTCGTAGTTGAAATCACCAGAACTCCACGTGGCGGGCCGGCTCGCGCCGTAGGCCCCGCCTCCCAGCAGATTTCCCACGTCGAGCATGTCGATGAACCCGTCGCCATTGGCGTCGCCGTGGGCAGCCCATCCGACCGAGATGCCCGTGCCAGATGGCCACATTCCCACCGCGCGCTGGGTCTCCGGAGCGGCGGCACTCGACATGATGCCGGTTGCACCGTCCCAGCCGCCTTGATGGCGACCGGTGATGAGATGGGCCCGGATCGAGGCCACGTCGGCGCCGTCTGCGGCCACCGTGATTCGGCCCGTGCCCACGTCGATGCGGCCGGCCGCGTCGAGCAGGAGTCCGGAGAGTGCGACGCTGTTGAAGCCGATGTCGAACGTCACGCGGGCCCCGGCCTTCACGTCGAGTCGACCAGTCCCCAGAGCCGCCGGATCGCGGATCACGATGTCGCCCTCCTCGACGATGACGCCGCCCGAAGAGGTGGATGCTGCGGTCAGTATGAGCGTGCCAGCGCCGCGCTTCACGAGGGGCGTCGTGCCGGTTCGGATGATCGAGTCGGTTTGTGTCGCGCCGGCTGCGATCGTCACCACCCCGGGATCGGCCACCGGAACAAGCGGCGGATTTTCATCCTTGGTGACCACGTTGGCAGACGTGTAAATCCGCTCCACCTTGGCGGTCGGCTCGATCGACGGGCCGTAGGTGCCGTTCCAGGAGAAGAAATAGGCCCAGTTGACCCCCAACTGCTTCATCGCGTCGATCTCTGGCACACCGCCGAACTCGGTGAGGGCGATCGGCTTGATGCCATCGAAACGGGCCAACAGCGGGCTCCATCGCGAGGAGAGTGTATCGGAACGGTCGCTGGGATAGGCATCGACGCCGACGATGTCGACCACGTCGTTGCCCGGATACCAGGCGGGGTCCTCGCTCGTCAGCACCCAAATCAGATTGTCGAGCTCGTGGTGGTTGGTGAGACGGTCGTACGTGAGCCGCCAGAGCTGTTTGAACGCCTCCGGCCCCTTCGCGCCCCACCAAAACCAGCCCCCCTCGGATTCGTGCAGCGGCCGCCACAGCACGGGAACATCGGCAGCCGCGAACTTCTTGAGCTGCACGGCGATCGCGTCGATGTCGCGAATCAAGGCCTGATAGTCGCTGCTCGAGGGCGCGGCGAGCGTGGCGGCAAGATCGAACGTGCTGCCCGGGGTGTAGAAGCCACGCCACCACGGATAGTCGGTCGAGTTCACGAGCTTGGTCGGAGCGTTCCAGTGCCAGGCCATCGAGACGAGATAGCCCTCATTTTTCGCCAGGGAGATGAAGTTCTCACTGAGCGTCCCGGGGTTGGCGCCGTAGGCAAGGCGGCTGGGCGAATAGTCCATGAAGTCGCCCTCCACGAGGGCCGGCAGTTTGCCGCTCGCCGACTGAATGACCGACAGATCGCGGGTGTCGTTCTGCCCTGAGAGCGTGACGGTGCCGTAGCCCTGCACCATCCGGGCGAGCAGCGCCTTGGCCATCGGGGTCGCGCCGGCATTCACGGGAACGCCCGGCACAGGCTGGGGACCGACCGGTGTCTCCGGCGTCAGCGTGACGGCGTCGATGTCGTAGTAGTTCCAGCCCCCGCCCACGGTCATCGTGTTGGAGGCTCGAAGCGTCACGAGCCCGGCATCGAAGGTCGTGAACGAGGACGACGACTTGAACGTTCCAGAAAACGCGACGCCGTTGAGCGATCCCTCGAAGCCCTTGTCGCCAAAAGGCGAGCGAAAGCGGACCGTCATCCGATACGGACCGGGCGTGGCGTTGAATGACGACCAGGTGACGTTATCGCCGGCTTGATCGAAGCCGGTGACATATCCGGTGCCGGTGTAGCCCGAGATGGCCGTGGCTCGGGAGACGCCCGTCAAAGCGGCGTTCTCCGCCTGAAGCGTCACCGCCGCCAGCATCGCCCGGGGCTCGAGCCGTTCCACGGCCCCGACCGGGGCGTGCCGCCGCGGCCGACGACTGCTGCGCGAAAACGCTCTCGGGCTCATCGACGCGACCTCGTTGAAAGCCGAAGACCTGATGTGGAGAACGATCTCGGTCAGGATCATCCCGGTCTGAATCCGCAAGTACTATAATAAACGGTAGGGGCCGGAGTCGGATGGCCGCGACTGCTGGGTATACGCATCGCCCCTCGGAATCGTTCGGCAGGTCACTTTCGTCCGTCGTGCCGAATCTCGACCCGCGAGATCCGCAGGGGTTTCTCCCCGGCCTGAAGCGTCAGGGCGTCCGGCCGGCTTTCGGGAAAATCGGCCTCAAACTCGAGCGGCAGCAGATAGCCGTAATCGCCCCCCTTCTCGCCCGCCACGGTCCGCCGGGCCACGAGGGCCGTCTCCGGGCCGGTCTGGATGAGGAGTTGGGCGGTCTCGTCTTCGGCAAAGGCGAACACGCGAACCGAGTCGATCGGGCTGCCGGGACGATACGTCACGGTTGCGCCGGGAGGCAGGACCGCCCGTGACGCATCCTCGCGACACGGCCGGGCATGGGCGGTCTCGATCTCGACGTCGGCAGACCGTGCGGCCGCCCGGCGAAGATCATCGAGCTCATCCACGAACGTGCGATGCGTCGCCATCGCTGGGCCTGCGATTCCGGAGGGGGCGGAGGTGCCCGAGGCATTCGCCGCCGAGACGCGATACCACCACGGCTTCGCTGGCGCGGCGGTTTCATCGACATACAGGGGACGGTATTGCGTGGACTCTTCACGGGCAGTCTCCGTCACGGAATCCCACGGGCCGTCGGGGGATGCCGCGCGGTCCACGACATAGTGCGTGGCCCCGACCGAGCCCCGCCAACGGATAGCGGCAGGGTCGGAGACCGAAATCATCTCGGGCGTCGTCGGCACCGGCGGCGGAGTCGCGGGGAGTCCGCGGATGCGGAAGGCCGTGTCACGCACGAATGCCAGCACATCCGTCTCCTCGTAGGCTGTCCCCGACGGGAAACCAGGCCAATGGAACGCCTTGTAGCGTCCCTGATTCGCTGGCTCGGAATGCCAGTAAAAACCGCCGTCGCGGCTTCGAAACCGCAAGCTCCAGAGGAGCACCCCGGCGGCGTCCGAGTCGATCACCTTCTCGACGATCGGCTTGATCTCGGCGAGCGGCACGAAGCCTGCCTCGCCCACGAAGTAGGGCTTCCGACCGGCCGTGGTCGTGATCGCCTTGGCGACGTCGGCCGCCATGTCGATGCCCGGTCCCGGATAGTGGTGCGTGGTGATCACGTCGATCTCGGGAATCTCGAGTGACGCTGCCGGCACGCCGTGGAGCGAGTTTCCGTCGATCACAAGGTGGTTGGGATCGAGCTGTTTGATCGTGCGCGCAATCTCGCGCGTCCACTCAGGGGGCGAATCGAGTTCGTTGCCGGTCTCCCAGCCCAAAACCGCAGGGTCGTCCGCGTAGCGAATGCCGGTGATCGTGTTGGTGCGACGCAGCACGTGCGCGATCGTCTGCTTGAAGTCGGCGATCACGTCGGGGTCGGTCCAGAAGGCCTCGGGCGGCTTGCCGCGAAAGCCGGCGTATTGAGGCGCACCCCCCTGCCATTTCCAGTTGTCGACGAGAGGGATGATCACGCGGATGCGTTCGCGGTTGGCGGCGGCCAGCATGCGGTCCATGGCGACGAACGCGTCTTCGTTGAATTCGCCGGGGCCGATCACATGAACAAACGGTCCCATGTCGGAGTCGTCCCGCCGCACCGTGATCACATAACTCCTGGCCACGTTGCCGCCCATCTGCCGCACCGCCCGGAAGGCGTCGGTGAGTTCGAAGTCGTCGGGCCACCGCCAGGGCGTCGAACCACCCCACTTGAAGGCGTCTTCCACGATGAGCAGGTTGGGCACGTTGAACGACACGAAGCGAAGCACGCCCTCGCCGTCGCGCAGGCGGGTGCCGTCGCGGGACACGAAGCCCCAGGGGGCCACCGAGGGTGCAGCGCCTTCGGCGGCGATCACCAGCGGGCCGAGAGCGGTCACGAGGGCCGGCACGATGATCGTCGCGAGGGCCGCGTGCGGGATGCGGCGGGCCATGCATTTCAAGACCTTCACGAAAGCCTCCCTTACCCGGGGTGCATGCGACGCTCGCTTGCGGCCATTTCGGCGGCCACGTCGGCGGGATAGTCTTCCAGCCGGTCGTACCACGAGAACTTGAGCACGATCATGCAGGCCGTCGCGATGCCCAGCGCCCAGGCGAGACGTGGGAAATCCTCGAGCACCAGGTAGATGCCGCTGGCCGTCAGGGCCGTCTGCCAGACGATGCCGACGGCGACGTTGAACAGGTCTCGTGGCAGGTTGCGATTGGCGGCGATGCCGGGCTGCTCCCTGGCCAGGTCGTCGTGAATCGGCCCCCAAAAGCCCCACGGACGCACGCGACGGTAGAACCGCTTCAGCACCGCTCGGTCGTCGGGCGGTGTGAGCAGGCTGCCGAGCACGCTGGCCGCGAGTGAGATCGCCAAGATTGCGGGAAACACAGCAAGATTCTTCTCGAGCCCCCACACCGTGGCCTGCCCGCGCAGGGCAATCGTGAATCCAAGGGCCGCCGCGATCCCCGAGATCATGCCCCAGAAGTAGCCCCAGCCGTTGAATCGCCACCAGTGCCACTTGAGCACGTTGGCGGCGATGTAGCCGCCGTAGAGCGCTCCCACGATCCAGTTGACGACGTCCTGAAGCTCGTCGAGCAGGAAACCCACGGCAGTGCCGACGAGGACGACGACGATCGTCGTCGCATAGCTCATGAACACGTAGGTGCGGTCGGAGGCATGCGGATTGAAGTAACGCTTGTAGATGTCGTTGACGACGTAGGCCGGGGCCGCATTGACCGTGGCGGCATATGTGCTCATGAACGCGGCGAGCAGCGCCGCCAACAGCAGCCCGAACAGGCCGACCGGAATGAATTTCCGCATCGTCAGCGGCAGGATGAGGTCGAAATCGACACCGTCACCCATGGCGGCCAGATCCTCGCGCAGGAAGACGAGCGCCAGGATGGTGAGCCCGGTGATCAGCATGTAGCGCGGAAAGAGCAGGACCAGATTGACGAACCCGCTCATCAAGGCCGCCTCGCGAGGCGACCGGGCCGAAAGCACCCGCTGCATGTCGTAGTTGGGCGCCGGTCCGGCCATGCTGGAGAGCAGTCCCTTCACGAGCGCGATTCCGAAAAACATCGAGAACAGCCGCCAGCCGTCGGAGGCGATTCGGGCCTGGGCAGCCGGCAGGATGCCCGACCAGTCGAGGCCCACCTCGCGGCCGAACCAGATATCGTTCCAGCCCCCGGGCACCGCCGCGGCAAGGGCTTCGGGTGAGACACGGGCCATGGCGATCAGCCCCACGCCGATGCAGCCGGCGGTCATGATCACGAACTGGAGCACCTCGGTGAAGACGACGCTATACATGCCCCCCTTCACGACATACAGGGTCGTCAGGGCCGTGATCGCCAGGCCGTAGAGGTTGGCATTGGTCGCCGGATCGGCGGCCAGTTGCCAGGGCAGGAAGGTGGCGGCGAACTTACCGATGCCGATGAACCCGTAGGCCAGGAACCCCACCACATTGATCAGCGCGAAGAGCACGACCACCAGATGGGCGGCCTGGGCACCGCGAGACGAGCCGAATCGCTGCTCGATCCAGTCGGCGCCGGTGACCACTCCGGAGCGGCGCAGCCACACCGACAGATAGGCCATCATGATGATCTGGTTGAAGACCGGCCAGAGCCATGGAATCCAGACGCTTTTCAGCCCATAGACGAAAAGCCAGTAGACCATCAGCATCGTGCCGCTGATATCGAACATGCCCGAGGCGTTGGAGATGCCGAGGACGTACCAGGGAATCGTGTTTCCGCCCAAGAAATAGCTGCGGAGATTCTTGGACGCGAGCCCCGAAATCCAGAAGCCCACCGCCATGGTCAGAGCCACGAAGGAGGCGATGATGGCCGCATCGATGGGGTGGAGCGTAGTCATGATCGCCAAGATGCCGGCTGTGACCATGCAGCGACAAGCCGCCGCCCAGACTGAGACCAGAGGACGAGAAGACGAAAAGAGCTAGAAGACTTCGGAGTGCCGCTTCACGAAGTCCACGAGTTCGCCGAGCCGGGCGAAGGCCACGCAGGTGCAGGTGTCGGCGGCTCCGTAGTAGATCGCAAGGCGATCCGTGGCCCCGTCATGCAGCGCAGCGCAGGGAAAGACGACGTTCGGGACATGCCCCGAGACCTCGTAGTCGGCTTCCGGTGTGAGCAGATGCCGATTGATGCGGTAATGAACCCGCCACGGTTCATCGCGGTCGAGAATGGCCGCACCCATG
>JAUMAF010000249.1:0-6924 GCA_032117045.1 Pirellulales bacterium
GACTATAGCCCGTGGACGACTGCCCCGCCGGCCCGTCGATCGTTGCCGCCGCCATCCGCATTCGGTTCGTAGAATCGGCACCGCCCTGCCCGGCAGCTTCCTGCCCAGGATCGCCGTGACCGGCACTGCCCGCCCGCGGATCGTTGAATACCGCAACGGCCGGGGGACTGAAGCCGTTGGAGCCGACGCTGGCCAGAAACGTCCGCAGTCGCGTCGAGCAACTGCCGATCGTATGACCGTTATTCTGTCCGAAGAGCACGCCGGCTAGCTCGCCACGTTCGTTGAGGATCGGGCCGCCGGAGTCACCCTGCCTGGCCCCGGCCGCGAGTTCCACGAACTCCTTCGGATAGCCCGTGCCCGGCGAGAGATACTCGGTGCACTCGCCCGCCTCCTCCCGGTAGACGCCCCGACCGAAGCCGGCGATGGTGAGCCGTTCACCGATCTGGGGCGGCATCTGGGCGAGCGCAATCGGCGTGGCCGTGGGCTTCCAGACCACGATCGCCGCGAGATCCCAGGCCTCATCCCACCGCACGACGGTGCCGGCCGACTGAAATCCGTCAGGAAACTGCACGAGCACCGCCGAGCGGCTGTCGCGAACCACGTGCCAGTTGGTGAGGACGAGGCCCTGCGAGCGATTCACATCGACCAGCACACCCGAGCCCATCGATGCCCCCGACGAGTCCGGGGCCACGATCCGTGCGACGGCCGGATGGGGCGTGTGGCCGGTCAGCATGTAGTCGGCCAGATTCTCCGGCGACCAGGTCGTGGTCGGATTGCCGGTGAGACCCCAGCCCCAGAACGAGTTTTGAGCCACGGCCGGGCGACCGGCAGCGACCACCGCGCACACGATGAGCGTGATGGCCACCATCCCCGCCGGGAGCGGGCTGCCAGTGCTGTGTCGCATGGTTGCCTCCCACCCGGTTGCCCGGGCTCAGCGACTGAGTCCCCGGAGGGCCTGTCGGCGAAGTTCCCGATCGAGGATCCGCCGCAAGAGTTCGCGGCGGAGTTGCTCGCGCTGGCGAGCCTTGTCATCGCTGGAAGACGCCGCGGCTCGCGATGGGCGCGCAAGCAGGCCGTGCTGATGAGTGATCATGAACGCCGCTCCTCGTCGTGCAGGTCCCGGCCAGGCCCGCACCGAGAGACATCGGCTCGCACCATCGCTCGGGAAATGAAAAAACCCCGACGGCTGGGCGACCCGCACAATCCGCAGAGTCTGTCGACGGATCTGCCCGAGGTTCTGCCGGAGGCAGCGATGGACCCGCTCAGCGACCGCCGACCGGAACGGTGGGAACGATCGAAAACCCGTCCGCTGCCAGTGCCCGGGCCAGTGCCGCCACGTGCTCGTGGCCGGCTGTTTCCACGGTCACTTCCACGCCGGTCGAGAAGACGTCGGCGCCAGAAAACGCCCGGTCGTGCACGATCTCCCGCACGCTCGCCCCCGCCGCCGCGATCGCAGCCGTGAGCCGGGCGATGCCGCCGGGGCGGTCACTGATCTGCACCGCAAACCGCCAGCGTCGGCCATCGACGACGAGACCGTGGTCGATCACACGGTCGAGGATCGTGAGATCGATGTTGCCGCCGCAGAGCAGCAGCATGACCTTCTGGCCCGCAAGTTCCGGGCAGCGATCACCGAGCACGGCCGCCAGCGCCGAGGCGGCGGCTCCCTCGACCACCGTCTTCTCCAGCTCGAGCAGCCGGAGCACGGCGAGCGAGAGGCCTGCCTCATCGACGGTCACCACGCGGTCGACGAGCGGGGCCGCGATCGCAAAGGGCAGATCCCCCACGCGGCCCACCGCCAGGCCGTCGGCCAGCGTCGGCCGGATCGGCACCTGTGTCGGTCGGCCAGCCGCGAGCGACGCGCTGAAGCTCGGGGCGGCCGCCGTCTCGACGGCGATGATCCGGATGCCGGGCCGGGCCGCCTTCGCCACGAGCGCGACTCCCGCGAGCAGGCCGGCGCCGCCCGTCGGCACGACGATCGCGTCGGCATCGGGCACATCCTCGAGAATCTCCAGTCCCATCGTGCCCTGCCCCGCGATCACTCGCGGATCGTCGAAGCCGTGGATGCGGTTGAGCCCGTCCTGCGTGGCGATCTCCGCGGCACGTCGCCGGGCGTCGTCGAACGACTCCCCCTCGAGGATCACCCGGGCCCCGAGCCGGCGGCAGGTCGCGACCTTCACCAGCGGGGCGAATCGGGGCATGACAACGGTCACCGGGATGCCGAGCAGCTTGCCGTGGTAGGCGAGGCCCAGCGCGTGATTCCCGGCGGAGGCCGCCACCACACCACGAGCCTTCTGGGCCGCGTCGAGCAGCAGCAGGGCGTTGCAGGCGCCACGTTCCTTGAAGCTTCCAGTTCGCTGCAGGAGATCGAGCTTGCAAAACACCTCGGCGCCGACGAGCTCTGAGAGCGGGATGCTCCGCGGGCACGGAGACCTGAGCACCCGGCCCTGAATGCGAGTCTGGGCCGCGCGGATATCGGCAAGGGTGACGGCGGCGGTCATGCGTCGCCCACCCGGGCCGGGAGGTGGAAGGCGCGAACATCGACCCATGCCATGCCGCCACGGCGGGCCGCTTCGAGACCGAGGTCGCTGTCTTCCCAGACCACGCACCGCTCGGGCCGGGCCCCGAGCCGCCGGGCAGCCTCGAGAAATGGATCGGGGTCGGGCTTGTGTCGGTCGGTGTCTTCGCTGGCGACGATCGTGTCGAACGCCCCGCCGAGTCCGATATGGTCGAGGATCCGGCTGCAGACGGCGTGATACCCGCCGGTCACCACCGCCATCGGCACCCGGCCGCGAAGCCGCCGCACCACGTCCACCACCGGCCCGATCGCCTCGATCCGGGCCAACTGCTCGAGAAACGTCCGCTCCTTGATCTCGGCGGCATGATCGACATCGACCTCCACGCCCGCCTCGCGGGCGAGCGTCGCCATGATGTCACGGGTGGGTCGGCCACCGAGCGAGTAGAAGCGATTCTCGTCGAAGGCGATGCCGTGGGGCCGCGTGACGGCCAGCCAGGCCCGGTAGTGGGCCGGCATGGTGTCGGCCAGGGTTCCATCACAGTCGAAGAGCACGGCGTCGGAGGTCTGGAGTCGCCACATGATGATTTGGAGGAGGGATGCCGCCGCGGTGTCCGCGGGCCGGTCCTGCGGATCGTAGCGGATTTTCCGGGAGGGAGCCGACCGCCATGACTCCGGAGGTAACCTAGGCTTTCAGCGTTTCAGGGTTCCCCACGGACTTTCACCATGCAGTTTTTCCCGGCCATCGGCCTCCGGGCCCGCCTGCTGCTCTTCGCCATCCTCCCAGCGGCGGTGATCGTGGCGGCAGTGCTCGCGTTGAACTTTCTCCGGATGCGATCGCTGATCCTCGATTTCGGGGGCGAGATCCTCCGAGATCGTGTGCGGGTGATCGCCGCCATGATCGACCGCGACACCGCGGAGAGCGTGACCACGGCCCGGGTGATGGCGATGGCCGCGGAGAACGGCCTGTTGGCGGATCGACTCGCCGCCCTGCGGTTGACGCGGGACGTGCTCGACTCGACGCCAAAGTTCATCGGCGCCTACTACGGCTACGAACCCGACGCCGATGGGCTCGATGCCGCTTCGGCCAAGGCTGCCGGCCCCTCTACCGGCCCGGCACCGGTCGCCCTGCCTCCACTTGAGAGAGCCTCTGCCGGCGGCCGTGCCCCGCAGAACGGCCAGCCGCAGGCTCCCTTGCCTCCTCAGGCCCTGGGCGACGGCGGGCGGTTTCTTCCCTACTGGTTTCGTGATCGCACCGACCCCACCGCCATCCGGCTCAAGCCGCTCGTCGAGATGGATGGCCTCTACTACGAGGGATGCCGCCGCCGGTTTCTCGATGGCCGGGAGATCGACAAGGCGATGGTCACCGAGCCCTACGAGTATGAAGGGCAGTTGATGGTCGAACAGACCTATCCGATCGTGGTCGATGGCCAGTTCGTGGGCATCGCGGGTGTTGATCGCGCCCTCGACCGGATCGGTGCCGAACTCGATGCGATCAAGAAGACGCAGCTCGACATGGGCTTGCACGTCGAAATCTTCCTCGTCAGCCGCGGCGAGGAGCCCGCCGGGCCGCGCGGGCCGCGAGTCATCGCCACCACGCTCAAGTCGTCCGACCTGCGGGCAAAGCCGCTCGAAGGCACTCCCTATGCCGCCATTCTCAGCGACTTTCATTCGGCGGTCACGACGGAGCGGCTGGTGACGGCGGCCGACCCGCTGACCGGCGTCGACAGTCTCTACGCGGCGGCCAAGGTGCCAGCGGGTGGCTGGACGGTCGTCATGCAGATTCCACGGTCCGACATCATCGGCCGCGTGCAGGGTCCGCTCCTCACCTCAGCCGGCCTGGCGGCGGCGGGCCTGGCGGGCGTGATCGGCCTGATGGGCTGGCTCACCAGCGCGATCACCCGCCGCATCAGCACCGCCGTCGCCGCCTCGCGTCGCGTCGCCCAAGGCGATTTGACCGGCACGATCGACATGCGGGGCAGCGACGAGACGGGGCAGTTGCTCCGCGATGTCGGCGCGATGACGGCCAATCTCAAGGCGATCGTGTCGCAGGTCAAGCGGGCGAGCATCGACCTGAATGCCACCGCCCGGCAGTTGTCGGCCGCGGGCAGCCAGCAGGAGTCGGCGATCGCCTCGCTGGGTGCCAGCACGAGCGAGGCCGCCGTGGCCAGCCGGCAGATCGCCGTCACCGGCCGCGAACTGCTCGACACGATGGGCGAGGTGGCCGACGTGGCCGTCGATACCGCGCACGTGGCCGATGCGGGCCGTGAGAATCTCGCCGAGGTGGGCGAGACCATGGCGCAGCTGGAGCAATCAACGACCGATTTTGCCACCCGTCTGGCCACGATCCGCCAACGGGCCGAAGACATCAACATGGTGATCACGACGATCACCAAGGTCGCCGACCAGACCAATCTGTTGTCGATCAACGCAGCGATCGAAGCCGAGAAGGCGGGCGAGTTTGGCCAGGGCTTCATCGTGGTGGCCCGCGAGATTCGCCGGCTGGCCGACCAGACGGCGGTGGCCACGCTCGACATCGAGCGGCTCGTGGAGCAGATGCAGCAGGCGGTAAACACGGGCGTCGCGGAGATGGAGCGGTTTGCGGACGAGGTGAAGACGGGGGTGGAGAGAGTGTCCGGGATCAGCGGGCAGTTTTCCGATGTGATCGACAAGGTGCACGGTCTGAGCGGCCGGTTCGAGTCCGTCAAGCAGGGCATGCAGGCCCAGGCGGCCGGCGCCCAGCAGATCACCGACGCCCTGATCACGCTGACCGACGGCTCCCGCACCGCGGCCGAATCGCTGCGGGAGTTCAAGGATGCCTCCCAGCACATGGTGCAGGCCGTCGAGGGCATGACCGACACCGTGAGCCGCTTCCGCGTCGAGAGCTGACCAGCCCGCTCCGGATCACATGTGACCCCCGTGCTCGCGTGCCTGGTGTGTGAAAGCCGACCGGCCGTGAGGCCGAGGGCTCACTTCTTTCGCAGCGGCCTGACCGCGATGGTGACGCGCTGTTCGTCGGTCATGCCCGCCCGATCGGTGACCACGACCCAAAACTGCAGATTCTCGATATCCGGATCGAGTTCCGACCCGCGAATTCGCACGGCACCCGTCTGCGGTCCGATCGTGAGCAGGTTGGCTTCGTCATCCTCGTTTGGCTTGAGGTGGTACTTCAACTCGTCGCCGACGTCTGGATCCTCGGCCACGGCGATATAGACAAGATCGCCCTCATCCGTCGAGACCTCGCCATTTCTAGACGACGTGATCCGGGGTGCATGCATGACGCGCAGCCGCCGCCATGACGACAGCCAATAACTGTCGATCAGACCCATATCCCGCTGCCCCGGAGCGCCGCCGGAGTGATCGGTGACGGACTGGTCCCGGGTGAACGAGCCGTCTCGGTTGTAGTCGAGATATCGCTCGCTCTCGTCGTGCAGCCAGTCTCCATCGGCGTCATCGAAAGGTTCGCTCGCACGCAGCAAGGCTCCGTTGGCCCGCGGGTCGCCACGAGGCCTGAACACGTCGCCTTGATAGAGCCGTTCCCGCTCGTGATGCTCAGGCTCCATGCATCGCACAAACGTCCAGAGCGCCGGCGCTCCGCAGTCGAACCTCATGAACTGGGCATACAACTGCAGACCTCGAGGGAGGTCGCACATCGACCACCCAACGAGGATCGTTCCGCCCACCAACACGCCGACGAACAAGCCCACTACCGTGCCTAGGATCTGGTCCACGAGCCGAGGCAACCGGACGTCGTCCTCTCTGACACATGCACCACCCAGCAGCCGGCCGGCACCGAGCACGGCGGCCACGATCAGAAAGTACGCCAGCGGGAGCGAATAGAGCACCGGGCAATCCAGAGCCTCGAGCCAACGCGCCCCTGCCGGTGCGAGTGCCACCGCGCCGAGGAAACCCGTCAACACGAGCATCCCCGCCACCGTGGCGAGAAACAGGCCATGGAGAAAACCGAAGAGCCCCATGCCCAAGACGGCCAGCACGGCGATCAGATCGGCGAGGATGATCATGATCTCCCTCCGGCGGCGGTCGCCTCTTCGGGAATCACGCGATCGACTTCCTCCAGGCTCGTGAGACCTTCGGCCACCTTATAGATGGCCGACCGTCTCATCGTCTTCATGCCCTGCCGTGCGGCGGCTTCACGAATCACCTCCAGCGATGGCCGCCCCACCAGCAGCGTCCGGATGGGGCCATCGACGAGCAACAGTTCATAGACTCCGGTACGGCCCCGGTAGCCCGTGTTGCCACACGCATGGCAGCCCTTCGGCCTGTAGAGCCTGCGGACCTTGTCGGCCGGAATCCCAAAGCGATGCAGCTCCGCTGTGGACGGTTCATATTTCTCGCGGCACTCGGTGCAGAGCAGTCGCACAAGACGCTGTGCCAGGACGGCGGTCACGGCC
>JAUMAF010000250.1:0-9936 GCA_032117045.1 Pirellulales bacterium
CATCGGCGACGTCAACGTGGAGGGTGCCCACAGCCACGGCTCCGAGTGTGGCCACATCATCGTCGATCCATCGCCCGAAGCACGGCCGTGTCCGTGCGGCCAGCCGGGCCATCTCGAGGCCTACACGAGCGCCACGTCGCTCAGGAAAATGGCGGCGGAGGCGATCGCGGCCGGTGGCACGGGGTCGCTCGCCGCTGCAGTCGCCGCCGGCGAAGACCTCTCGCCGATCCTGATCGCCCGCGAGGCCGCCGCAGGCGATGCTCTGGCCACAGGCGTTCTCATGGAGGCCGCCCACTGGCTCGCGATCGCGATCGTCACGTTCATGCACACGATCGATCCCGAGTCGATCGTGATCGGTGGGGCGATGACCTTTGGCCGCGAGGAGCATCCCGTCGGCCGGATGTTCATCGACCGCGTCCGGGCGGAGGTCCACCGCCGCACGTTCCCGGTACTCGCCCGTTCCACGACGATCGCGTACGCGAGCCTCGGCGGCGACGCCGGCTCGATCGGCGCCGCTGGCCTCGCCCGCCTCGCCCACCGCCGTGAGGCGTAGAGTAGAACTCCGGGATGAGCCAGGATTCAGAGGAGTCGGCCCACCGCCGGCGAACCAATCCGTCACAACATGAGTCGCTCGACGCTCGCGCCGCAGAACGGCTGCCGATATCGTCCATCCCGGAACAAAGACCAAAACTCGGTACAATCGTTCCATGGACTGCAAACACATTCGCAATTTCTCGATCATCGCCCACATCGACCACGGCAAGAGCACGCTTGCCGACCGGCTTCTCGAATCCACCGGAACGGTGGAGAAGCGGCAACTCAAGGAGCAGATGCTCGACGACATGGAGCTCGAGCGGCAGCGGGGGATCACGATCAAGGCCCGGGCCGTGCGGATGGAATGCCGGCATAAGGGTGAGGTCTATGAGCTGAACCTCATCGACACCCCCGGCCACGTCGATTTTCATTACGAGGTCTCCCGGAGCCTGGCCTGCTGCGAGGGGGCCGTGCTGCTTGTGGACGCCTTTCAGGGGGTCGAGGCCCAGACGGTGGCCAACGCCTACGCCGCGATCAATCTCGATCTCGCCATCGTGCCGGTGATCAACAAGATCGATCTCGTCCATGCCCGGGTGGACGATGTGCTTCTCGAGATGGAGCAGAGCCTGGCCATCGACTCGGCCGACGTCATCAAGGCGAGCGCCAAGACGGGCATCGGCATCGACGACCTGCTCGCAGCGATCATCGAACGCATTCCGGCCCCTACTGGCGATCCCAACGCCGTCCTGCGGGCGCTGATCTTCGACAGCCACTACGACAGCTATCGCGGCGCCATCACCTACGTGCGGCTCATCGACGGCACGATCACCAAGGGGCAGAAGATCCGCTTCCTGGAGACGGGCGTCACCCACGAGGTGTTGGAGCTTGGCCAGTTCGTGCCGCAGCGGCGGGCCTGCGACACGCTCTCGGCTGGGCAGGTGGGCTATCTCGTCTGCAACATCAAGGACGTGAAGCAGGTTCACATCGGCGACACGGTGACGATCCCCGGCGACCATGCCGCCGCACCGATGCCCGGGTACAAGCCGCCGCAGCGGATGGTCTACTGTGGCCTGTATCCGAGCGAAGGGGAAAACTTCGAGGAGCTCCGCGATGCCCTCGAGAAGCTCGTGATCAACGATCCGTCGTTCGAATACGCGCCGGAGAGCAGCGAGGCGCTCGGCTTCGGATTTCGCTGCGGCTTCCTCGGCCTCCTGCACATGGAGATCATCCAGCAGCGGCTCGAAAAGGAACACGACCTCGACCTCGTGCAGACTGCGCCCAACGTCACCTACCGAATCAAGAAGACGACGGGTGAGACGATCGAGATCACCAATCCGCAGGACGTGCCCGACACCGGACAGATCGACGAGTTTCTGCAGCCGATCGTGCGGACCAACTTCCTCGTGCCGGTCGAGCAGATCGGCCCGGTGATGCAGCTCTGCACCGACCGCCGCGGCGTCTATCTGAAGACGGAGTATCTCTCCCCGACGCGGGCCATGATCACCTTCGACCTGCCGCTCGGTGAGGTGATCTACGACCTTCACGACAAACTCAAGAGCGTGACCCGCGGCTACGGCACGATGGACTACGAACTGATCGGCTATTTTCCGGCCGATCTCGTGCGGCTCGACATCCTCGTGGGGGGCAAGCAGGTCGACGCCCTCTCGATCATCTGCGACCGCCGCGACGCCGACCGCCGCGGTCGGGCGATCGTCAAGAAGCTCCGTGGCGAGATCGACCGGCACATGTTCGAAATCGCGCTGCAGGCGGCGATCGGCACGAAGGTGATCGCCCGCGAGACGATCTCCGCGATGCGGAAGAACGTGACGGCGAAGTGCTACGGCGGCGACATCTCGCGCAAGAAAAAGCTCTGGGCGAAGCAGAAGGAGGGCAAGAAGCGGATGAAGAGCATCGGCAGCGTCGACATTCCGCAGAAGGCCTTCATGGCGGTGCTCGATACCGGGGCCGATCGGCAGTGATGCCGCAGCCGCATGAGCCCGCGACCGTGCGAGCGCCAGCTTCCGTGCCCGCGACCGTGCGAGCGCCAGCTTCGGTGCCCGCCACCGTGCGAGCGCCAGCTTCGGTGCCCGCCACCGTGCGAGCATTGGGCTGGACGAGTTTTTTTACGGATCTTTCGAGCGAGGCGATCTATCCGCTCCTGCCTGCCTTCGTGAAGGGGCTCGGCGGTACGGGTCTCGATATCGGGCTCATCGACGGGCTGGCCAATGCCGTGGCCGCGGTGGTCAGGCTGCCTTCCGGAGGCCTATCCGACTCGCTTGGCCGGCGGCCGCTCGTGCTGCTGGGCTATGGCCTGTCGGCCGTCATCCGCCCGCTGATGGCGTTCGTCGCGTCGCCGCTTCAGGTGCTTCTCGTGCGGGCGGCAGACCGCTTCGGCAAGGGCATCCGCTCGGCACCCCGCGACGCGCTGGTCACCGATCTGGTGGAGCCCGGTGAGCGGGGCCGTGCGTTTGGCCACATCCGCGCCATGGATCATGCGGGCGCCGCGATCGGGCCGTTGGTCGCGATGGGCTTCCTGCTCGCGTTTCCGGGGCAGGAGCGGCGACTCTTCCTGCTCGCCCTGCTGCCGGGTCTGGTGACGCTCGCGGTGATCTGGCGGTTTGTGCGCGACCCACCGCTGCGGGCAGCGCGCGTGACGACCACACTCGCTCCCGGGCTGTCACGGCCGCAGGGTCTGCTCCTGGTCTGCGTCGCCGTCTGGGCGGCCGGGGCGTCAAGCGAGCAGTTTCTGCTCATGCGGGCCGCGGATCTCGGCGTGCCCGCTGCGTTCATCCCGCTTGTCTGGTTCGGATTGAGCGCGACGAAGAGCGCCGCGGCGCACCGGGCCGGCCGGCTCGCCGACCGCTGGACGCCGCGTGTCGTGCTCGTCTGCGGCTGGCTCACCTTCGCGGTGGCCTACGCGGGACTGGCCCTCGCCGGGCAGGCAGTGGCGGCGGTGCCGTGCATGCTGCTCGTGGCCGTGGCCTACGGCATCGCGGAACCGGCCGAGCGGTCGCTCGTCGCGGCGCTCTCGCCCACAGCCTGCCAAGGGGGCTCGTTTGGCTGGTATGCCCTTGTCCAGGGGCTCATGGCGCTACCGGCGGGCCTGCTCGCCGGTTGGCTTTGGGAGCAAGGCTCAGGCGGTGCATCGACCGCATTCATGGTCACAGCGGTGCTGGCAGCGATCGCCGCCGCACTGCTTGGCCTGCTCCTCGCAAGCGGCAGGTCGCAGGCCGCCTGATGGGTCAGCCCACTGCCCGCGACTGCCAGCCGGCGCGGGTTGCGGCGGCGATGTCGAGCTCCGGATCGTCGCCGACGAGCAACAGGTCCTCCGGGGCGACGCCGAGGCGGTTCTCGATCCAGCGAAAGAACTCCGGAGCCGGCTTTCGCCAGCCGATCTCGGACGAGGCGAAGACATGCCCTGCCCACGCGAGCGGGGCGACAGCCGGCGCGATCATCAACAGCCGCTCGTCGAAGTTGCTCGCCAGCGCCACGGTGGCTCCGGAGGCGATCGCCTCCCGCATGAGGTCGCTGCCGGCCGCCAGCGACCGCCAGGAATCGGGTCGCCCGAAATGGTCCCAGAGTTCGGCGAAGATCGCGGCGGTGCGTCCATGCTCCACGAACACGTCAGTGACAATCGATCGCCAGCGATCGGCTTCGCGTGACCGGCTCGTCGTGAATGCCGGGACGGCCGCGGCATCGATCAGTTCCTGCCGCTTCCAGGCCTGTCGAAATCGCCGGTCGATTTCCGGCACCGCCACGACGGCGCCATGACGTTGCCCGATGGCGGCGTAGGCCTCGGCTACCGGAGGCCACGGCTCGACGAGTGTGCCCACGACATCGAATACGACGGTCTGCACGCCCTGCGGCGGAAACCGCCGGCCGCTTTCGGGCTCGGCGGCGATCGTGGTGGGAAGGTGGGGCACGCGTGAAATGGGGGTCGTCAACGTCGCGGGATCAGCCCCAGGTCGAGGCCGAACACGAAGAACATCAGTGACAATATGAGCGCCAGGCCAAGGTAGCTGAGGACTGCGACCACGCCCTCGCTGGGCGGCTTGCCGCGGAGCAGTTCATACGCCAAAAACACCATATGCCCACCGTCCAGAACGGGGATGGGCAGGAAGTTGACGACCGCCAGATTCGCGCTGAGCATCGTCAGAAACAGCAGCAGGCGACCGAACCCCTCGCTGGCCGATCGACCGGCCTGCTTGGCGATCTCGATGGGGCCGCCGAGCAGCCGCGGGCTGATCTGCTGCCTGGTGAGCTTGCCAAGAAACCCGTAGACCATCGAGAGGTCTTCCTTCGTCTTGCGAAGGCCCCGGCCGATGGCGTCGACGAACGAATGGGCTCGAACGGTCTGATAGACGGGATCGAACACGAGGCCGCGGTCGGCCACGAAGCGGCCGGCTGCCGCGGTGGGCGTGAGGTCGACGTCACGGCGTTGCCCGTTTGCCGACTCGACTGTGAGCTGCAGCGAACTACCGGCGGGCAGCTGCTGGAGCACTGCAGCCACGACGGGCCAGTTGGGCTCCTGTGGCGAGAACTCGATCCCTGACTCCGGGTCAGCCGGCTCGTCCGGAGTAACGAGCACGCCCTTCACGACGCGGTCGCCGGCGGTGATTCCGGCGCGGGCCGCAGGGCTGTCGGGTTCCACCGCTGCGACGAGCGCGTCGACCGGAATCGCGATGCCCAGCGAGGCGATCGAGACCGGGCTGCCGATGCCCGCCGTCTCGTCATCCCGCCACGTCACCTCGCGCGGACGGAGCGTCACGGTGCGTTCCTTGCCGTCGGCCGCGGCGAGCGTGAGCGACACCGGCTGGCCGACTCGACTCCGGAGCATGTCGTCGAGGGCGAGCGGATCGCCCACGCCCTCGCCGTCGATGGCGACGAGCCGGTCTCCCGCCACGATGCCTGCCTCCGCCGCGGGAGATCCTTCCTGCACCGCCTTGATCGGCAGTGGCGTCATCGTCATGCCGGTGGTCAGCCGCGGCTGTGGAGGCAACTCGATCGTCACGCTGGAGGTGGAGGCCGCGGCCCCCTTGTCGGCTTTCGTGCTGCGATCAACGGTGAGCGTCACCGGGGTATCGCGGTTCACGGCCAGGGCGGCGAGCAGTTCGGCGTAGGTGCCGACCGGCGTGCCGTTGAGTTCGCGGATCGTGTCGCCCGCCGCCAGCGGCGGCACGGCCTCGGCGGCAGCGCCGGTCAGACCTCGGGAGAGGTCCGTGGGGAGCGTGAGCGAGTAGGGGCTCGTGACGCCGATCGTCGGCGCCCCGAGGTCGGTATCGGGCCTGAGGAGCACCTGCCGGCTCGACCCGTCGGCGGGCCGGCGGATGGTGAACTCGATGCCGTCCTTGACGCTGCCCACGGTGATGCCGTGCCGCAGGTCGTTGAAGATCGGTTCCTGGCGGTCGCCGATCGCCGTGATCTGGTCACCCGTCCGCAGTCCCGCCCGCCAGGCCGCGCCACCGGTGCGAACGCTCGACAGCACGCAGGTCATCTCTCGCACGCCGACGCCAAAAGCCAGCGAGGCCATCAGCACCGCGAAGATCACGTTCATGATCACGCCGGCCGAGATGATGGCCATGCGTTTGGGGACGCTCTGGGCGGGGTAGCTGCGGGGATCCCACGCCGGGTGCGGACCGGCGACCGGTTCGGCGGGCAGGTCGCCAGACATGCGGGCCCGGTGGGCCTCGGCGGAGGCGGCCCCAGGGTTATCGTCCTGGCCGAGCATCTTCACGTAGCCGCCGAGCGGCAGCGCGCCGATGCCATACTCCGTCTCCCCGTGCTTGAAACTCAGGAGCTTGAGCCCGCCGACATCGAAACCGAGAAAGAACTTCTCGCACTTCACGCCGCAGGCCTTGGCGACCAGAAAGTGGCCGAGTTCGTGCACGAAAATGACGAAGCCGAGGCCGCCGGCGACCTGAAGCACAACCCACCAGTTTGCGGGCTGCGCGAACCACTCCAGCCATGACGCCCCGAGGACCGGGCAGACGAACGAACTCACGCAACCGCCCACTTCACGACCTCCTGTCTGGCCCAGGCGTCGAGTCGACGAATCTCGTCGAGCATGGGCTCCGCCTCGAACGGGTGCTCGTCGAGCACCTTTGCACACACATCGGCAATGTCGGTGAATCGCAGTCGGCCGGCCAGGAATCCCTCCACGGCCGCCTCGTTGGCCGCATTGAGCACGGCCCCGGCCGTACCGCCGCGGGCCGCGGCTTCATGGCCGAGCCTCAGGGCCGGAAACCGCTCGAGGTCCGGGGGCTCGAAGTCGAGCCGCATGGCCTGAGCGAAGTCGAGTCGCCGCGCGGGCCCCGCTGTTCGCGCGGGATGCGTGAGGGCGTATTGGATGGGGAGACGCATGTCGGGAGGGCTCAACTGCGCGATCACGGAGCCATCGATGAACTCCACGAGGGAATGGACGATCGACTGCGGATGCACCATCACCGCCAGCCGCTCGGCGGGCATGTCGAAAAGCCACCTCGCCTCGATGAGTTCGAGCGCCTTGTTCATCATGGTCGCCGAATCGACCGTGATCTTCGGGCCCATCGACCAAGTCGGATGCCGGAGCGCCTCTGCAGGCGTCACCGAGGCGAGCGATTCCTGGGATCGGGTGCGGAAAGGACCGCCGCTGGCGGTGAGCACGATCCTGGCGACCTCTGCCCCGGTGCCTGAGAGCAGCGCCTGATGAATTGCGGAATGCTCGCTGTCGACGGGCAAGATCGTGGCGCCGGCCTGCCGGGCCAGCCGCATCACCAGCGGCCCGGCCATCACCAGCGTTTCCTTGTTGGCCAGCGCCACCGTCTTGCCCGCGGCCACCGCGGCCCACGTGCTCCGCAGGCCCGCGGCACCGGCGATGGCCGAGACGACCCGGTCGACGGCCGAATCCTGGATCAGCTCGTCGAGCGCGTCGGCTCCGATCGCAAGCCTCGTTCCTGACGGCAGGCTGCCGGCGCCGACCGCTTTCGCTGCCGATTCATCGACCACGACGACCCAGGCTGGTCTCACCCGCTGGGCTTGCTCCACCAGGGCGGCGACGCTGCGGTGGGCCGCCAAGAGCCAGGGCTCGAAGCGGCCGCAGGATGATTCGACGACGTCGAGCGTGCTGGTGCCGATGCTGCCAGTGGACCCGAGTACGGCCACCCGAAGCGGTCGGCCGCCGACTCCTCCGCGGTCATGCGAGGAGCATGGAGCGGACGACCCGTTGGCCGGGGGGGCGCATGAGGAGGACGGCATGGTGTGAACGGCGAGAATAATGGGCTTCCGCGAGAACTCCAGAGTCTAAGAGCCGGCTGCGGGAACCGCCACATCCAATTTATTACCGGTTGGTCGGTCGGGCAGTGGCGGAGGCGTTTGTCCCCGGTTCACGCGCCGCATAGGATGAATACTGTCCAGAATCCAGGGCGACCGGACACCGGATCATCGAGAACTCGGCCGCACCGGCCGCATGAAGTTGATTCTGGAGCACCAGATCCCTGCAGACGAGTCGGGATCCCGCCTCACATAGGATGGGCATGGCCAAGAAACGCGACCTTCCCAAACGGCCTGATCGGAAACCCGCTGTCGGGGGCAATCTGCTGTGGTCGCTGGTGGCCGCCGGCGTGGCCAGCCTGTTTGCCCTCAGTCTGGTCAACACGTCGCCCGATCTGGAGCTCTCCTACAGCGACCTGGAGCGACTCATCGTCGCCGCGGCCGCCGAGGGGGATGAGCGGTACGTCACCGTCGATCGCACCGGCGGGGATGAGCCCTCGACCGCCCGGTATGGAGATCTTCACGACGTCACGATCGGTGCATTTCAGGTTTCGGGCAAGGTTCGCGATGCGGCCCGCGGCGGTGCTGACGCGCCGCCGGCAGCAACAGACGAGGGCAGTCGGCCGGGGCCCTTCGGCTCTGCCGTCGCCTCGCCGGAACGACGATTTCGCACGTCCAAACTTCCCAGCGAGAACTCCGAGTCGGAGCTGATGAAGCTCCTCAAGGAGCACCACGTTCCCTTCCGCTACGAGGATCCGCCGAGCCCTTGGCGAAACTGGCTGCCGATGCTTTTTTTGACGGCGCTGTTCGGCACGCTGTTCTTCGTGATGATGCGGCGGATCGGCGGTGCCGGCAGTCCGATGGCCTTCGGCCGCAGTCGCGGCAAGATGTATGCCCAGGAAGATCTCGGGATCACCTTCGACGACGTGGCCGGCATCGACGAGGCGGTCGAGGAGCTCCGCGAGGTGGTCGAGTTTCTGCGGAGCCCCGAGAAATACCAGGTGCTCGGCGGCCATATTCCCAAGGGCGTGCTCCTCGTGGGCCCGCCGGGCACGGGCAAGACGCTGCTCGCGAAGGCCATCGCCGGCGAGGCGGGCGTGCCCTTCTTCGGGCTCTCGGGCAGCGATTTCGTCGAGATGTTCGTCGGCGTCGGGGCGGCCCGGGTTCGCGACATGTTCCAGCAGGCCGCCGCGAAGGCGCCCTGCATCATCTTCATCGACGAACTCGATGCCCTGGGCAAGACCCGCGGCACGAGCGTCGTGGGCGGGCACGACGAACGGGAGCAGACCCTCAACGCGCTGCTCGTCGAGATGGACGGTTTTGGCAGCAACTCCGGCGTGATCGTACTGGCAGCCACCAATCGCCCCGAAACACTCGATCCGGCGCTGCTTCGTCCCGGGAGATTCGACCGGCATGTGCTCGTTGATCGTCCCGACGTTCGCGGCCGCGAGTCGATCCTCCGTGTGCATGTCTCGAAGGTCAAGCTCGACCCAGCGGTCGAACTTGGCCAGATCGCCCGGATCACATCCGGCTTCGTCGGCGCCGATCTGGCCAACCTCGTCAACGAAGCGGCGCTCCTTGCTGCCCGCAACAATAAGTCGTCCGTCGGCATGGACGAGTTCAACGAGGGCGTCGAGCGGGTGACGGCGGGGCTCGAGAAGAAGAAACGGGTGATCCACGAGGACGAGAAGAAGCGGGTCGCCTATCACGAAGCCGCCCACGCCCTGGTCGCCTATTCCCTCCCCAACACCGATCCTGTTCACAAGGTGTCGATCATTCCCCGTGGCCTGGCCGCGCTCGGCTACACGATGCAGCGGCCCGAGGACGACCGCTACCTGCTCACGCAGAGCGAACTCGAGAGTCGCATCCAGGTGCTGCTTGCCGGCACGATTGCCGAAGAGGCGGTCTATGCCGATGTTTCGACAGGTGCCCAGAACGACCTCGAGCGCGCCAGCGAGATCGCCCGTTCGATGGTGATGGATTACGGGATGAGCCGACTCGGCCGCGTGACCTACCGCGAAAGCCCCCGGTCGCCCTTTCTGGCGGCCGCGGGGGGCGACCTGCCGGCGGCCAGGAGCCACAGCGAGCAGACGGCCCGCGAGATCGACGAAGAAGTGCGGCGGGTGATCGATGAGGCGATGGTGAAGGTGCGGA
>JAUMAF010000251.1:0-13419 GCA_032117045.1 Pirellulales bacterium
CCGAGATCACTGGCACGGCTGGCGGTTACGCCCGCAACAACACGCTCATCCAAGAGGAGCAGGCGGCGCCCTACAACTTCGCCTATCAGCCATTCCTCACCAGCACGACTGCGATGCCCGCCAACCAGTGGCTGAAAGTGGCCGTGACCGCTTATTCCGGCACGACGCTCTTCCAGGTCAACGGCCAGACCTGGGCCCGGGGGGCCACCGCGACCGGCACGGGCAACATCATGCTCGGTTACATGGACCTGTTTACCTCGGTGGCCCCTGCCACGCTCTTCGGGCTCTATGACAACGTGACCGTCTCGGTCGCCGAGCCGCCGGCGACGCAGCTTGTCTGGTCGCCCAGCGGCACGACGGCCGGCGGTGCGGGCAGCTGGACGAACCTCGGCACCCAATGGATCGGCACCGGCACGACGCCGACCACGTTCGACTGGTCGCTGCCGGCGAAGTTCCAGGGTGCCGCCGGCACCGTCACGATCGACACGCAGGTGACGGCTGGGGCGGGGCTCGAGTTCCTGACCGATGGCTACACGCTCGCGAGCGGCACGCTGATCATGGGCTCGTTCGATCCGGCGAGCGGCGTGAGCTTCAATACCAACGCGATCTCGCAGGTCACCGTCGCCGCAGGGGCCTCGGCCCGGATCGAGTCGCTGATTCGCGGTAGCCGCGGGATCACGAAACTCGGCGATGGCACGCTGGTGCTCGCCAACGCCAACCTTGTGTCAGGCACCAGCGTCGTGCAGCAGGGCACGCTCGAACTTGGCAATCAGTCGGCGCTCGCGAGCAGCCCGGTGAGCGTCGTTCCCGGGGGCACGCTGCGGATCGACCCGAGTCTGGGGATGATCAGCACGCGGCTGATCCTCAACGGCGGCACGGTCGCCGCGACCGGGGCCACGCTCACCGTGGACCGCGACATCGGCGTGCGGCAGTTCATCGTCAACTCGGGCAACCTCGCCGGCTCCCCGGGGCTCGAGGTGACGCTCGGCGGTACGATGATCATGTCGGGCTCCGCCGTCACCAGCGTGGACGTGGCAACCCTCGTGGTCGATGAGTCCGCGACCGGTGGTCGGGTGGATCTCGGCGTGGGAAGAATCAACGTCGCCGCCGGGGGCATCACCGCCGAAGCGCTCGTGCTCGACATCCTCGCCGGCCGCACGGGCACGGCGGGCACCTGGTCGGGTACGACCGGAATCACCTCGTCGGTGGCTGCAGCGGCCACGGCCTCGCCGCGGGCCGTGGGCTGGATCGATCAAGGGGGTGGCGCTTTGTCTGTGGCGTTTGCAGCTCCTGGTGA
Source organism: Pirellulales bacterium (assembly GCA_032117045.1). Lineage (GTDB taxonomy): Bacteria > Planctomycetota > Planctomycetia > Pirellulales > UBA1268 > QWPN01. The sequence continues at coordinate 1,298 of JAUMAF010000251.1, forward strand.
TACGAACATCGACGGTCAGTGCGATATCCTCGACGCCGCAAACTTTCTCTCGGCAGGAAAGTTTGGCTCGGGGGCGCCAGCGAACTGGAGTCAGGGCGACTTCACCTACGACGGCGTCGTGGACATTCTGGACGTCGGCGATTTTCTCGCGACTGGCCTGTACAACACTGGCTCGTATCTGCCGGCGGCAGCGGGAGCAGCGCCGCTTGCAGCCGTGCCGGAGCCTGGCTCCGCGATGCTTGCCGGGATCGCTGGCATCGCTGGGGCAGCCTGCCTTCGACGGCAACGGAGTCGCGTGGCGGCGGAGTCTGGTGGCCGGCCGTGAGATGCCTGCTTTTGGCAGCGGCCGTCGCGGCCGGCATCTCGGTGGGTGTTGCCGACGACGGGACGTGGCAGGCTCCGCCGGCCCTTCAGCGGGGTGATACCGTGGCACTCGTCGCCCCGTGTGGCGTGGCCGGGGCTGGCGACGTTCACGAGTTCGCCGCGTCGCTCGAGGCAGCGGGGCTGCACGTCGACCTCGACCCCGCGGTGCCGGGTCGCCGGCACCGGTATCTGGCGGGTACCGATGACGAGCGGGTGGAAGAACTCAATCGGGCGATTCGGAACCCTGCGATCCGCGGGATCTTCGTGCTTCGCGGTGGCTTCGGGCTCACGCGGATTCTTGACCGTATCGACTACGACGCGTTGAGGCTCAGGCCGAAGGTGGTGTCTGGCTACTCAGATGTCACCGCCCTGCACCTCGCCATCGCCCGCAAGGCACGGGTGATCACGTTCCATGCGCCCATGGCCAGTTCGGTGCGAGCGGCCGGTCGCCCCCCGTCGTTTGCCGATCGTTCATTTCGCGACATGTTGCTGCTCGACGCGACGGCGGCCCCACGGGTCATTCCTGTGCCCGAGCAGGGGCGGGTGACGACCGTCACCGGGGGCCGCTGCGAGGGAAGGCTTGTCGGCGGCAACCTATCGTTGATCTGCGCGACGCTCGGCACGCCGTACGCGATCGATCCGGAAGGGGCGGTGCTGTTCATCGAGGATGTCGGCGAGCGGACGTATCGCGTGGACCGAATGATGTCGCATCTTCGACTCGCGGGGATTCTCGATGCCGCGGCCGGCATCGTGGTGGGCCGCTTCACATGCGATGACACCCCCGAGAAGCCGAAAGAGCAGGAAGAGCGGGAGCAACGGGAGGTCGTGCTCGAATACTGCCGCTCGCTCGGCTGCCCGGTGGTGGCCGACTTTCCGTGTGGTCATGTCGCCGACAACGCCACGCTTCCGCTCGGTGCCCGCGTGGTACTCGATGCCGACAGGGCCACCCTCGAGATTCTAGAGCCCTCGTGCCTGCCCCGGTGACCGACGGCACAAGGTCGGGAATGCGGCCGGCGGTCTCGATCTCCGGCACAGGCTTTCGTTTGGAGCAGACGTTCGCCCTACACCGTCAGTTCCGCGATGTGAAAGCTGCCGTAGGTGTGGACCCGGTCAAGCGGATGCAGTCGGGCGGCGAGGTCGCGGTCATACGCCAGAATGTCGCGGGTGCCGCGGGAGACGCCTGCCACGTTCACCTGCACCTGATCCAAGAAGTCGGTGTTGAAGCCGCCGCTCCGCCAAATCAGCCGGGCCCGCGGGGTCGCTCGGTCCACGATCGCCTGCCACTCCGACTCGAGCAGGGGGAACAGGTGTTCGCTCAGCCAATCCATATGGTCGAGGAGCACAAATCGCGAGATCGTGCCGTCGTGCCGCTCGAGAAATCCCTGAACGGAGGCCGTGTGGGTCGTGACCTTGTCCACGAGTCCCGCCTTGAGCCGCGCGAAGTTCGCCGGCACCAGATATTCGGGACAGCATGACGACGTGTAGGAGCCGGTCATGTACAGCCGCCAGAAGTAGTTGTCTTTCATTGGCAGGCCGATGAACACGCCCTCCAGGCAATCCTGGACGAACTGGGCGAGGTCGCCCGAATAGGTGGCCTCGATCTGCCGACGCTGGGCCCGTGGCACGCCGAGCATCGCCATCGTGGTGTCACGGTTGAGGGCAAACCGCAGGGCCTTGCCGAACTTGTCGCGGATGTGACTGTCGTAGATCTGCCGCTGCTCCTCGAGGCTCGAGGCGTTGAGCAGCCGGTCGAGATGGGGCCGGATCTTGATGATCTTGTCGGTGTAGACCTTCGCCAGCTTGGCGAAGAATCCTGAGGTGCCGCGAAAGTAGAACGATCGCTTCGGGTCGTCGAACCATTTGATTCGGCCATCCCAGAACGCCTGCGACGGCGGCGGCAGCAGGCCACGGAGTCGCTGGTCATAGATTCGGCGAACGCCCGGCAAACGGCCTTCGCCGAACATCCGGAAGAAATCCTCGAACTCGAGGCTCTTGATGCCGGCCTTCTTCAGGTCGAGCAGGGCGTTTTGCCGGAGATTCATGTCCACGGCATGCACCTGCCGCGGCTCGCAGAGCGCATAGTCCAGCGCGTTGCAGCCAGCCGACGTGATCACGAGGATCTCATCGTCGGGCCCGATCCGCAGGGCCTCCCGGTCGAGCCGGGGATCCTCCCAGCAGGTGTTGTAGACGAGGTTGTTGCCGTGGACCGCGTTGAAGACGCGGCGGCTGATCCAGTCAAAAATGGCCATAGGGGCCTATTCGACCGCGCCGGATGGCCCGGTCAACCACACCGGCAGAATCACCGGCCGGCCCGATCACCGGGTGGTTTCCAGGGGTTTCGGCCTTCCGCGGCCGGCACGGCCTCGCTACTCTGCCGCGACACATTGGGTGACGGGTTTTCGCCGTGGCCGAGCGGGCCGTGAGGCTTACGTGCGGCAGTTTTGAAGAGGGTGTCAGGGAGGTCTGAAACATGCGGTCTCTGCCAAGCCTGATCGTGGTTGCGTGCGGCGTCTGCTGCGGGCTCGAGAGCATCTCACTGGCACAGACGTTCGGCCCGACGAACTCTTCGGCAGCGGCCACGGCGGTCGCCTGGCCTACGTCGCCGCCGACGCGGATTTACGTGCTGCCGTTCACAATCGATCCGGGCCTGCAGGAGGAACTCCGGCAGCAGGCATCGTCGGGGCTCCTGCCGCAAGGGCCAGTGCGGCAGTTGATGGCCTCGCGGCCGCGCGTCGCGGACATGGTCACGGGCTACGACCGCAGTGAACCGCCGGGTGTCGGTGTGGCGCGACTCGTCGCCGACGAGATGGCGAAGGCCGGCTGGCCGGCCGTTTTCTGGAGCGAGCAGGCCCCGCCCCCGGCCGATGGCTGGCGGCTCGCGGGGCAGGTGGTGAACCTCGACGAGGGAAGCGCTGCTGCCCGCAACGTGGTTGGCTTCGGCGCGGGAAACAAGCACGTTGGAATCGACGTAATGCTCTCCGACCCGAAAACAGCGGGCGGCAAGCCCTTTCTCATTCTGGACAGTTCCGACAAGGGCCGCATGATGCCGGGAACCGTCGCGGTGGGGGCGGTCACAGGCTTCAATCCGGCCGTGATCGTGGGCAAGCATGTGGTGTCGAACAGCGGCATCGCCGACATCACCCAGCAGCAGCGGCTGGCCGACGAGATCGCCGGCACCGTCGCCGAGGCGATCAACACGCACCGCCCTGGGCCGTGAGCCGCCCGAATGCCGGCCGCATCCCGCCCCTGTGGCCGTGTCCGCTCAGCCCGCAAACACGTCGAGCCTGCGGCCCGTGCCGAGTCCGACTGCCGCCGCCCGGAGCGAGAGTTCGTTCAGAGCCCGCCCGCCGCGGTCACCGAGATCGAGCGTCCACTCGTTGACGTACAGATCGACATGCTGCATCAGCACCCGGTCGTCGAACTCCTGCGCGTGGGCCCGCATCGTCGGCAGCGGGGCCCCGCGATCGGCGAGGGCGAATCGTAGCGAATCGTAGATCACTCGCTGAACCGCGGCGATCGTCTCCCGAGGCAGTCGCCGACTCGCGACGATGCCGCCGAGCGGCAGCGGGCAGGATGTCTCGGCCTCCCAACGGGTTCCCAGATCCTCGACAAGACCGAGGCCCTGCTGCTGCCAGGTGAAGCGACCTTCGTGGATGCAGACGCCGAAGTCGGCCTGCCGGGCCTGAAGCCGCGGCATGATGTTGGAAAAGACGACGTGTTCGACCCGGGTGGTGCGCGAGTGAAACAGGTCAAATAACAGCGCGGCAGTCGTCAGCCTGCCCGGGCAGAGCGTCAGTTGGTCTGAACGGCTCGGCGGATCGGAGGGGCCCGAAGCGGTGGCCGCCGCCGAGAGGAGCAACGGACCGACGCCGAATCCGAGAGCCGACCCGCTTGGGAGGACGACGACCTCGTCGGCCAGCGCGAGGGCGGCATGAAAGCTCGTCTTGCAGACATCGAAATCGCCGGCCATCAGCCGTTCATTCAACTGCTCGATGTCGAGCAGTTCGACGTCGAACGACAGGCCCTGCCAGTCCACCGCCCGGGTGATCAGCCCATGAAAGGCGAACGTGTCGTTGGGGCAGGTCGAAATGCCGAGACGAATGGAGCGACTCACGACGCATCCACCATGAGCGTGAGGGCGACCGCCGCTGCCGCTTCGAGGGCTGTCTCCACCCGCCAGCGTGCCTTGTCGCGGTCACCCACCGTGTTGGAGATGCCGCGCACGATATCGACCGGCACCCCGTGGAGCCGGCAGGCCAACGCGACGCCAAAGCCCTCCATGTCTTCCGCCATCGCGGCGGGATAGAGCCGCCGGCGCTGACGCACGTCGTCGTCGGATGCCGCCGCAGCGCAACTGCTCAGGAGGAGCCCGGCTCGCGGGGCGGTTGACGCAGCGGCCGTGGCACAAGGCGTCAGGTCGCCGATTTCGCGGCGTGGGTCAGCCGGATCACCGGGCCACTGGACCCAGCCGACGGCCTCGGCCCCCATGAAGTCGTCCCCGCTCCCCACGCCAACGCCGTAACAGGCGACCTCATCGAACCGGTAAGCTGAGCCGACCACCAGGCGATCATCGAACCGGCCGGCGATTCCGACAAGGGTCACGCGGGCGGCCGGATCGCGGGCCAGGAGTTGGGACGTCCTCGCGGCGGCGGCGACGAGACCAAACCCGCAGAGTTCGACGCGTCGCGAGGCACCCATGCCGCCCGCCAGATGGGGCCCGACGATTTGGCGTTCACGGTCGGTTGGAACAAGGATCAGGTGTCTGAGCATCAACTCGGGGCTCCACCGTGAAGGGACGATCCCAAGTAGTGTAGAAGACCGGCCGCATCGAGCGAGGTGGCAGCGCCCGACTTATACGGCCCCCACGTGATCCTCGCGGTCGACTGCTTGGCAGGTGGAAGCCGACCGGCCGTGAGGCCGCGGGCAAACTCCTAGAAATCCAGGCTCATCTCGGGTTCGCCCCACGCCTCACGGCGTTGGGCGTGGACAGACGGACGCGCGAGTCTCAAGGAGAAGCCGTATTACCTGGGCAACGGACAAGTGGTCCGCAGCCAGGAGGCTTGGAGGCGGTTGATCGCCGTGTTGAGGCGGCTCTTGACGGTGCCTACCGGGATCCCGAGTGCGGCGGCCACCTCGCGATGCTTGAGACCGTGGCGATAGACGAGTGTGAGCGTGCTGCGGAGCGGCTCGGGAAGCCGGTCCACCGCCGCCAGCATCCACGCCTGGGCGTCTCCATCGGCTACGGCGTCGTCACCCGTACGGCCCCGGTCGGCGACCGTTTCGGCCAGGCTGCCACCGTCACCGCCCAGGGGCTGCCGATCGAGGCTCGCCATCCGATGCCGACGATTCTGTCGCTGGACGTCGATGGCCTGATGGGTGGCGATGGCGTAGAGCCACGGGCGAAAAGCGTGAGTGGTGCGGTAGGTATCTCGCTTGCGGTAGACCCGGAGGAAGGTTGCCTGGAAGACATCCTCGGCCAGTTGCGCGTTGCCGAGGTACCGACGGAGGTAGGCGAAGAGTTCCCGCTCGTAGCGATGCACGAGCAAGGCAAACGCCTCGTCATCGTCGAGGCAGACTCGACGCATCAGGTCCTGATCGCTCGCCAGGTCGGCCTCGTGATCGATCTGGGTTTTTGCACCGGCCCTGGTCTCGAGATGGGAGCATGCCATGGTTCCGCCCTCCTGCGACACGCGGTCGAGCCGGAGCGGCGTTGCCAATACGGCACGACGTCGGCTGGCGGGGTGAACTGCACATTGCGTGCCACGGAACGCAAAATCCGCGATACCGGAAAAGCCGGGGAATTTGCGAATGGCAGGCGTCTCGAGGCACGCATCAAACGACCTCGCGCGCCGCATCCTGCAAGCCCTGTGTAGCAATTTGCAACGTTTTCCGATGGAGCCGGCCGCCCACGTGAAAGCCGACCGGCCGTGAGGAGGCCGTTTCAGAGGCCGCTGAGCCGGAGCGCCCCGTCGACCTGCTCGAGATCGACGAGGAGCACCTGAAGATCATCCGGCTGAACCGCAAACTGGCCAAGATACGGCCGCGTGTAGGCAAAGAGCATCACAAAACAGCAGGCGATGCCCACCGAGACCATTCCCAGGGCCATCCGTCTTCCGCGTCGCGAATCGGCATGAATCAGCCCTACCCCGAGCAGCGTGAGTATCGCCAGCACGCCCACGATGCCCCAGCGTGCCGGTGGCGGCCGAGTGGCTGCGATCCTGAGCCTGGTCTCCCGTGCGTCTGTGGCTCTCCGGAAGAGATCCCGGAGCTCGGTGTGCAGCGCGCCGTCGGGAAGATTATGGATGCCGGTGCGCAACTCACGGAGCGGTGGGGCAGCGATCTGAGGCGTGGTGAGATGGGCCATCTGGGGCCACTCGGTACTCACAACGAACGTGATCGCCCGGTGCAGCGTGTCAGCGAGCGTGCGTGCGTCCGGCTCGTCGGCTTCCTGGATCGACTCGGCCATTTCGCGGTAGGCGGCAGCCTCGCTGCGGGCCGATTCCTCGGCAAGGGAATGCGTTTCCCACACGGGCATGGCTATGAACGAGATCAAGAGTCCAAATGCGAGGCCAATCTGCGCCGGCACTTCGGCCTCGAGCTTACCGAGTCGCTTGCCTTCCCGGCCGGCGATCCGTGGCACGAGATAGCGATGCACGAAGCATGCGAGCAGACCCCAGTAGACCAGCAGGCAAAGCACCATCAGGGGCATCGGCAGTTCTAGAAATCTGTCGAAAAAGGCAGGGAGCCTAATCATGATCGTGAACCTCGCGCACAAGTGAATCTGTCAGGCCCGGTGGAGTTGGGGCCTGGGCTTCGTGAGGCGGGAGAGTAGGGATCCATCGGCCACGAGAGAAGCCCGGTGTTCTCCGGCTTCAACTCGGGGTTTCTGGCTTTCCTTTGAGCCCCGCGGGCCCTTCGGTCCAAGCCTGACGCCGTGAGGCGTGGGGTCGCCCCGGGAAGAGCCCGGATGCAGAGCGGTTTGCCCGCGGCCTCACGGCCGGTCGGCTTGCTAAACCGACGCTCCCCAGCACGCGGAGCCGCGAGCCGCTCAGCCGCTGCCTGCGGCGCGAACGGCCGACACGATGATCGAGCGGAGTTTCGGTTCCGCCGAGCGGGCCGTGGCGAGGATGTGCTCGACCGTCGCCACTTCGAGGGCATCCGGAAGGCACATGTCGGTGATCACCGAGATCCCGAGCACGCGCAATCCCGCATGCACGGCGACGAGCACTTCGGGCACGGTCGACATGCCGACCACGTCAGCACCGATGGTCCGCAGGAATCGATACTCCGCCCGTGTCTCCAGATTCGGTCCGGTAACGGCCACATAGACGCCCTTGTGGGCCACAAAGTTTTCCCGGCGGGCGACGGTGAGGGCCGCGTCGATAAGGTCTGGCGTGTAGGGGGTCGACATGTCGGGAAACCGGGGGCCAAGCCGCTCGTCATTGATGCCGATGAGCGGATTGTCTCCCAGCAGATTGATGTGATCCTCGATCACCATCAGGTCGCCGGTGCGATACTGAGGATTCAGGCCACCGCAGGCGTTGGTCACGATCAACAGTTGGGCGCCGAGCTGCTTGAGCACGCGGACGGGAAACGTGACTTGCGAGAGCGGATAGCCCTCATAGGCGTGCTGACGGCCCTCCATCACCACGACCGGCACCCCCTCGAGCAGGCCACAGACGAGTTGGCCGGAGTGGCCGTGGGCCGTCGAGCGGGCGAAGTGAGGAATCGTGTCTTGGGGGATCGTGACCTTGTCGGTCAGCGCCGCCGCGGCACCGCCGAGGCCACTCCCGAGGATGATGCCCACGCGCGGCGTGAGCTTCCACTGGACTTTGATGAAGGCGACGGCCTCAGCAATCTTGTCGTATTGGTCGAGCATGCGTGCTCCCGCGGGTGGCATGATGGCGGCGAATGGCCAGTGTGGACCGGGGAGTCTACCAGCCGGGTCCAACCTGGTTTCACTCGCCCAAAAGGGCGAGTCTTGGTTTCACTCGCCCAAAAGGGCGAGGAAGTCGGGATGGGCCCGCAGCGACTCCAGGTCCGGATCCGATTCCATGTGGTCGAGGTCGTCGTAGCCGAGCAGGATCGCCCGGGAGAGGGCGTCGATCGCCTCGTCGGCGCGACCGGCCAGGGCGAGTGAGCAGGCGAGATTGTAGCGGGCGAGAAAATCCTCCGGGGCCAGTTCGACGAGCGAGCGGTCGAGGTCGACAGCCCGGGTGGTAAGGCCCTTTTTGCTGACCAACTCAGCCAGCACGCGGAGCACCTCGACGGCGTCGGGCTTCCGCACCAGAAGCCGCTCGAAGAAATCGATGTCGAAATCGAGCTGGCTCAGTGTGCCAAACCACTCAGGACTGGATGTCTTGCGAGGTCTGCTTCGCGACTTTGCCGGGGACTCGCCGCGAGCAGCCTTTTCGGAGCCGGCGTTCGGATCGTCAGGCACGGAGGAGGAAGTGTCGAGTCCGGCCATCAGTCACTCCCGATCTCTCGACGGACACCACAAACACCGGCCAACGGTCGGTCGTCACACGTCACTTCTTCCGACCGGGGTTCTTGCCCGGCGGCAGTGTATCGTTGTCGCCGTCATCGGGGTGATCCCAATCGGGATCGTTTTCCTCTTCCTCGAAATCGTCGTCGAACTCGTCGTCAAAGTCGTCGAAGCTCGACTCCTCGTCTGCCAGAGGCTGGGCCACGGCGAGATCCTCCTCGTCGCCCAGTTCCTCCTCCTCAGCGTCGTCCGGATCGACGGCGGCCTTGATCGCCGCAGGTCCGCGAACACCAAGGCCACGCGGTTTCGGGATCGGCTTCGCCGGGGGACTGATGGCCGGAACCAGTTCCGGTGACGACGAAAGGCCGCTGGAGAGCACGTTGCAACTGGCAGTCACGATGGTCATCGGCGATCGCTCGGAGGAAGGCGGGAACTCAGAGAGCAAACCGTTTTGACGCCCCGGCGTCAAGGGACCCAATTCTACGCATCGACCATCAGAAAACCCGGGATTGTCTCGGCAACAGCCCCGGAGGGCCGAAACCCCGGGGCCGTGAGGCGTAGGGGGGGGACTGTACAAGCCCAACGCCGTGAGGCGTGGGGAGGAAGTCCAGATCAATCACGAGACCAGAGGTGTGCGGCCCGCGGCCTTACGGCCGGTCGGCTTGCACCGGAGCCCGCGGCCTTACGGCCGGTCGGCTTGCACACATCATGCCGGTGAGCCGGATCAGGTGTGGTAGTCGGCGTTGAGGTGCACATAGTCGGCGGTCAGGTCGCTCGAATAGAACCGAATCGAGTCAGGACCGGACCCCACCGAGAGCTCGATCAGCGTTTCACGGTTGTCCCGGATCGACGACGAGACGGCATCGGCGTCGAACGCGACGGGCGAGCCGTCCCGGAAGAGGAGTGTGCCGTTGAGCCGGAGCACGGCCGCAGCAGGGTCGAACGAGATGCCGGAATAGCCGGCCGCCGACACGATCCGGCCCCAGTTTGGGTCGGCCCCATGCACGGCCGTCTTGACCAGCGGACTGTCGGCGATGGTGCGGGCGATCCTGCGGGCGTCGTCGCGGCTCGCCGCCCCACTGACTTCGATTCGCATCACGTGGGTGGCGCCCTCGCCATCATCCGCCATCTCGCGGGCGAGCGATTCGCAGACGGCATGCAGCACGCGTCCACAGGCCTCCAGGCCGGCGCCATGGAGCGGGCCGCCGCCGGCGGCGCCGTTGGCGAGGAAGAGCACCGTGTCGTTGGTGCTCATGTGGCCGTCAACACTGACGCAGTTGAACGTTTCCTCGACCGCCGCCGAGAGCAGCCGCTGCGCATCTTCCGGCTGGATCGCCGCGTCGGTGATCACGACGCCCAGCATCGTGGCGAGTTTGGGCCCGATCATCGCCGCGCCTTTGGCCATCCCGAAGACGGTGCATGCGGTGCCGTCAGCGGTGAACGTGCCACCGGCCAGCTTGGGCCGGGTATCGGTGGTCATCATCCCGCGGGCGGCCGTGACGGCGGCCGTGTCGTCGGCACCGAGTACCGTCGCTGCGGCCTCGATCCCGCGAGCCAGTTTCGCCATCGGCATGAACTCGCCGATGATTCCGGTCGAGAGCACCAGAAACTCGCTCCCGTCAGCGCCCAGGGCGCGGCCGGCGACCGCGGCCATCTCCCGGGCGTCGTCGAGGCCGCGGCTTCCGGTGCAGGCGTTGGCATTGCCCGAGTTGATCACCACGCCGCGGAATCCCCGGCCGGGTGTCCGCGAGCGGTCGAGGGCGACCGGGGCGGCGAAGACGAGGTTGGTGGTGTAGACCCCGGCCGCGCTGGCCGGCTCGTCGCTGACCACCAGCGTGACGTCTTCGCGGGATTGGTTCCGTTTGATGCCGGCATGCACGGCGCCGACGCGAAACCCGCGGGGCAGGGGTGGGATTGGCAGGCGGACAGGCGTGTCGGTGATGGCCATGACTAGAGAAGACCCATCGTTTCGGGGAGATCGAACATCACGTTGAAGTTCTGCACGGCGGCGCCGGCGGCACCCTTCACGAGGTTGTCGAGGCAACTGATCAGGAGCACGCGGCCGCGGACCACGCGGGCGGTGATGTCGCAGAAGTTGGTGTCGACCGTGTCTTTTGTGCCGGGGAGATGATCTACCACGCGGACGAACCGCTCGCCCGCATAGGCCTCGCGGAGGAGACTCATCACGTCGCCCTCGGCGATCGACCGCCTCGGTCGAATGTAGATCGTGGAGAGAATTCCGCGATCCATCGGCGCGAGCTGCGGCGTGAAGATCACCTCGGGCCGCACCGCGGCGTGACGGCCGATGATCTGCTCGATCTCGGGGGTGTGGCGGTGTCGGCCCACGTTGTAGGCAGACAGGCTCTCGTTGCACTCGGGGAAATGCGTCATCAACTTGGGCTGCCGCCCCGCGCCGCTGACACCGCTCTTGGAGTCGATGATGATGTCGGTCGTCTCGAACAGCCCGCTTTTCACCAGGGGCGCGAGGGGCAGGATCGCCGACGTGGAATAGCAGCCGGGATTGGCGATGAGCGGTTGCTGGCGGATCGCCTTGCGAAAGAGCTCTGGGAGGCCATAGACGGTCTGCCCCAGGCGGCCCGCATCCGGATGGTGGTGGCCGTACCACTCAAGATAGGTGCCAGCATCGTCGAGCCGGTAATCGGCGCTGAAGTCGACGACCTTGGCGCCCGCGGCGAGCACCTTCGGCAGGATCTCGGCACTCGCACAGTGCGGCAGGCAGCCGAAGACACAATCAGCCCGCGTGCCAACCTCCTCCGGCGAGAGATCCTCGAGCGGTAGATCGAGACGGCTGACAAGGCTCGGATGCACGCTGGATACTGGCGTCTTGCCTTCCTGGCGGCTGGTGACGGCCACGATCTCTGCCTGGGGATGCCGCAGGAGAATCTTGATGGCCTCGAGAGCCGTGTAGCCGGTGGCGCCGAGGATGGCGACTTTGATCATCGATGGACTCCGCAGGCATGGTGGCGACGGTGGCGACTGTGGATTTATAGGTCGATCGGGGCCGCCCGTGCTACCCCTTGTGGCTATCGCATGAGCCGCGCGGCGATCAGCTTCACCAGCCACGAGGCGACTGCCCGTTTGGAACCGGCCTTGGCACCGACCGCCGCACGCGTGCGGTCATAGACCGTGACCGCGGTTTTTTCAGCCTCGAGTGCCGAAACGTCGTTGACGACGATCAAATCGCACCGCTTGGCTTCGATCTTCTCGAAGGCCCGCCGCGGATCCGCCCCAGGCTCGAGCGCGAAGGCCACAA
>JAUMAF010000251.1:13429-13711 GCA_032117045.1 Pirellulales bacterium
GGCCAGCGTGGCGATCACGTCGGGTGTGGGCTCCAGTTCCAGGCTCAGGCCGTTTCCCTGCCTGGGAATCTTGCCCGCAGCCCGCCGCCGCGGTTCGAAATCGCACGGAGCCGCGGCGGCGATTACGCCCCTGCAGGAGGGTAGCTCGTCCAGGCAGGCGGCCAGCATTTCCTTGGTCGTGACCACGGGAATCACCCGCGCTTTTCTGGGATAGGCCAGCTGCACCGGCCCGCTCACGATCACCACCTCGTGGCCGGCGGCGAGCGCCGCGGTGGCGATTGC
>JAUMAF010000252.1:0-20579 GCA_032117045.1 Pirellulales bacterium
GCTCCCGCGCTGGCGGGCCTTCGGCTGCCTCGTGGTCGATCGTGAGCGGTTTCGTGCCGCTGGGCTCCTGCCGGACGAGATTCCGGAGTTCGCCAACGGGTTTTGTGACCGCCATCGTTTCTGGATGATGGACCAGTCAAACCCCGCCTATCGCCGCCATCTGCTCCTGCACGAGGGCGTGCATGCCTTCACGATCACCGTCCGCGATCTCGCCGCACCCGCCTGGTATGCCGAGGGCATCGCCGAGTATCTCGCCACGCACCGACTCGATGGCGATGGCGACGCCATTCGGTATGTCGCGACGCCGATGCCCGATCGGGCCTCCGACGTCGAGCAGCTCGGCCGGATCGAACGGTTGCATGAGTTGCGAGCGGCCGGCACGAGGCCGGCGTTGGCCGACGTGCTCGAAGCGGATGCGGGTCGCCACCACGACATCGCCGACTACGCCGCCAGCTGGGCGACCGTCGCGTTTCTCGCGCGGCATCCCGCGTATGCCCGGACGTTTGCCATGGTTGATCGTGGGCCGCTCGATCCGACGCTGAATGAACGGCTCGCCGCCATGCCTGCCTATGACGCGACTCGGGCCGGACGCGATTTCGACGCCTTCACCGACGACCTCGACTATGGCTACGACTTCGACCGTTCGGCCATCGACTGGTCGCCAGGTCGGCCGCTGGTGTCGCCGGAACGGTTCGAAGTTGCCGCTGATCGCGGCTGGCAGCACAGCGGGCTCGCACTGGCGAAGGATCGAGCCTACGACCTCCACGCTACCGGACGATGCGTGCTTGGCACGGTGGGCGGCACGAGGATCGAGAGCGAGGCCGAGGGGATTTCGCTCGAGTGGTATCGCGGCCGCCCGCTGGGACGGCTGCTCGCCGCGCAGTGGGTCGAGAAGCCCACGGACGGCGGTCGGCCACGGTTCGTGATCGTCGGCGAAGGGACGAGGGCCAGACTTTCGGCCGCCACCGACGGCCCGCTCTACCTCAAGCTCAACGACCGCCCTGGCAGCCTCGCCGACAATGGCGAGGCGCTCGCGGTGACTCTTCGCTCCGCCACCGCCCCGTAGGCCGACCCTCGCTGTCCGTGGACAAAGTCATCCATGACCCTTTCCACAGTCTGCTAGGCGTGCACCGCAAACTCGCCGGCTGCGAGGCTCGGAAGGTTCGTCTGCCCCATCAGCCAGAGGTCCACCGACCGGGCCGCCTCTCGGCCCTCGTGGATCGCCCACACCACGAGCGACTGGCCGCGGCGGAGGTCCCCCGCCGCAAACACGCCCGCCTTGCTCGTCATGTAGTCGGCGCCGGTCTTCACGTTGCCTCGCGGGTCGAGTTCGAGGCCAAGATCGGCGATCGGCCCGTGCTTGTCCGGCCCCACGAAACCCATCGCGAGCAGCGCGAGTTGGCACGGCCACTCCTCCTCGGAGCCCGCGACCTCGCGAAACTTCTGCTGGCCCGTGGCGGCGTCGGCATACCATTCGAGCCGCACCGTCTTGAGGCCGCGAAGCCGACCCTCGGCATCCCCCAGAAACTCCTTCGTGAGGATGCTCCACTCGCGGCGACAGCCTTCCTCATGCGACGAACTGGTTCGCAGCATGATTGGCCAGGTGGGCCAGGGGGTGTTGGCCGGCCGCTCGCTCCGCCGCGGATACTTGCCGAGGTCCGGCGGTTGCGGAAGCAGTTCGAACTGCGTCAGGCTCGCGGCACCTTGGCGGTTGCTCGTGCCATCGCAGTCGGACCCGGTGTCGCCGCCGCCGATCACGATCACATGCTTGCCGTCGGCCAGAATCTGGCTCGCGACCTCGTCGCCGGCGTTCCGCTTGTTCTGCTGCGGGAGAAACTCCATCGCGTAATGCACGCCCTGAAGCTCACGGCCCGGGATCGGTAGGTCGCGGCCCAGCGTGGCGCCGCCGGTGAGCACGAGGGCATCGTATTCCTCGACGAGCGACCGCGTGTCGACATCGCTGCCGACGTTCACGCCGCAGCGGAACTCGACCCCCTCCTCCTGCATCTGCTCCACCCGCCGCCAGACCCGGCCCTTCTCGAGCTTGAAATCGGGGATGCCATACATCAACAGCCCGCCCGGACGATCGGCCCGCTCGAACACCGTCACGTGATGGCCGGCCCGGTTGAGTTGCTGCCCCGCGGCGAGGCCCGCCGGACCGCTGCCCACCACCGCCACCCGCTTGCCGGTCCGCACATTGGGCGGCTCGGGCACGATCCAGCCCTCGTCCCAGGCCCTGTCGGCGATCGCCATCTCGATCTGCTTGATCGCGACCGGATCCTCGTTGATGCCCAGCACGCAGGCGGCCTCGCACGGGGCGGGGCAGACGCGTCCGGTGAACTCCGGGAAGTTGTTCGTGGCATGGAGCCGCTGGCTCGCCTCATGCCATTGCTGGCGATACACGAGGTCGTTGAAGTCGGGAATGATGTTTCCCAGCGGGCAGCCGGTGTGGCAGAAGGGCACGCCGCAATCCATGCAGCGGGCGCCCTGGGTCTTCACCTCCTCCGGAGGCAGGATCGTGAGAAACTCGTTGTAGTGCTTGAGACGATCGGCGACCGGCGCGTAGCCGCTCACCTTCCGCTCGTACTTCATGAATCCACGTGGCTCACCCATTGACGTTGACCTCCGCCTTTCTGGCCTCTTCCTGTTCCTGCTCCGCGAGCTTTCGGAGTTCCGCGAGGGCCCGCTTGTAATCCGTGGGCATGACCTTGACGAACGTCGACTGCTCCATCGCCCAGCGGGAGAGGATCTCCTTGCCACGGCTGCTGCCGGTGTAGTCGACGTGCTTCTCGATCTGCCCCTTCACGTAGTCGAGATCGTGCTGGTCGAGCGGTTCGAGTTCCACCATCTCGGGATTGACCCTCGATCGGAACGTGCCGCTCGCATCCCACACGTAGGCGATGCCGCCGCTCATGCCGGCCGCGAAGTTGCGGCCCGTCTCACCGAGCACCACCGCGCGGCCCCCGGTCATGTATTCGCAACCGTGGTCGCCAGTGCCTTCCACGACGGCTTCAGCGCCGCTGTTGCGCACGCAGAACCGCTCGCCACAGATGCCGCGGATGAAGATCTCACCGCTCGTGGCCCCGTAGCCGACGACGTTGCCGGCAATCACGTTGTCTTCGGCCTTGAATGAGGCCTCCTTCGCGGGCCGCACGATCACGCGGCCGCCGGAGAGACCCTTGCCACAGTAATCGTTGACGTCGCCCTGGACGGTGACCTGCACGCCCGGCACGCCAAACGCCATCACGCTCTGACCGGCGGTGCCCGTGAAGGTGATCTGGATCGTGCCGTCAGGGAGGCCGCCCGCCCCGTGTCGCCGCGTCACCTCGCTCGAGAGGATCGTGCCCACGGTGCGGTTGATGTTGCGGATCGGCAGATCGAGCCGCACCGGCTCCTTCCGCTCGACCGCCGGCATGCAGAGGTCGAGGAGCGTCGTCATGTCGAGCGACTCCGCGATTCCATGGTCTTGTGAATCCTGGCAGTGCGTCTTCACGTGCTTCGGCACCTCGGGCTTGTGGAGGATCGTCGAGAAGTCGAGCCCCTTCGCCTTCCAGTGGGCGATCGCGGCCCGCGTGTCGAGCCGGTCGACGCGGCCCACCATCTCGGCGATCGTGCGGAAGCCGAGCTTCGCCATGATCTCACGAAGTTCCTCAGCGAGCATGAAGAAGAAGTTGACAACGTGCTCCGGCTCTCCGTTGAACCGCTTGCGGAGTTCGGGATCCTGCGTGGCGATGCCCACCGGGCAGGTGTTGAGATGACACTTCCGCATCATGATGCAGCCGATCACCACCAGCGATGCCGTCGCGATGCCATATTCCTCCGCGCCGAGCAGCGTGGCGATCGCCACGTCCTTCGCCGTGCGGATCATGCCGTCGGTCTGCACCACGATCCGGCTGCGGAGATCGTTCATCACGAGCACCTGGTGGGCTTCCGCCAGCCCGAGTTCCCACGGCAGTCCGCAGTGCATGATCGAGGTCTGAGGGCTCGCCCCCGTGCCGCCGTCGTGGCCCGAGATGAGCACCACGTCGGCCTTGCCCTTCGAGACGCCCGCCGCGACTGTGCCCACGCCCACCTCGGCCACCAGCTTCACACTGATCCGCGCGTGGTGGTTGGCGTTTTTAAGGTCATGGATGAGCTGCGCGAGATCCTCGATCGAGTAGATGTCGTGGTGGGGAGGCGGTGAGATGAGCCCCACGCCCGGCGTGCTGTGCCGGATTCGGGCGATCTCGCGATCAACCTTGTGGCCGGGGAGCTGGCCCCCTTCGCCGGGCTTCGCGCCCTGGGCCATCTTGATCTGGAGCTCCTTGGCATTGACGAGATACAGGCTTGTCACGCCGAACCGTCCGCTGGCCACCTGCTTGATCGAGGAGTTCTTGCTGTCGCCCGACGGCTCCAGTTGGTAGCGAACGGGATCCTCACCCCCCTCGCCGGTGTTCGAGCGGCCGCCCAGGCGATTCATCGCGACGGCCAGCGTTTCGTGGGCCTCCTTCGAGATCGAGCCATACGACATCGCCCCGGTCGCAAACCGCTTCACGATCTCCTTGGCCGGCTCCACCTCGTCGAGCGGGACTGGTCCCGCGGAGGCCGAACTGCCCTCAGCCCACTTGAAGTCGAGCAGGCCCCGCAGCGTCAGGAGCTTCGTCTGCTGGTCGTCGATGAGTCGCTGATACTTGCGGAACTCTTCGCGGCTGTTGATCTGCGTCGATCGCTGGAGCGAGGCCACCACGTCGGGCGAGAGCACGTGGGCCTCACCCTTCCGCCGCCAGGCATACCGGCCGCCCACGTCGAGTTCGAGTGTCTGCGGCACGTTGGTCTGCGGCCAGGCATGTTCGTGCCGCTTGAGCGACTCCGCCGCCACGCCTTCGAGTCCGATGCCGCCGATCCGGCTGGGGGTCCGCGTGAAAAACTCGTCGACGAGCCGCTGGTCGAGTCCCACCGCCTCGAAAATCTGCGCGCCGCGATAGCTCTGTTGGGTCGAGATGCCCATCTTGCTCATCACCTTGAGCAGCCCCTTGGTGGCGGCCTTGGTGAAGTTCTTGTGGAGTTTCTCCCGCGGAAGGTCGGCCGAGATCATCCGCTCGGCCTGCATCTGATCGATCGTGGCGAAGGCGAGATACGGGTTGACGGCGCCGGCACCATAACCGGTAAGGAGTGCGAACTGCTGTACTTCGCGGGCCTCGCCCGTCTCGACCACGATGCCGCAGCGGGTTCGCGAGCCTTCGTTGACGAGGTGGTGATGGACGCCGCCGGTGGCGAGCAGGGCCGGCACCGCCGCCAGTTCACGGGAGACGCCCCGGTCGGAGAGCACGAGAATGGTCGCGCCCTGCTTGATCGCGGCCGACGCCTCGGCGCGGATCGCGTCGAGACGCTGCCGCATGCCCGCGGCGGCCTCGGCCGCGGGAAACAACAGCGAGATCGTCTTGGACGCCAGACCGGGAAGGGATGGCGATCCAGCCGACCCGAGCGCCTTGATCCGGGCGCACTCCGCGTTGGTGATCACGGGCGTCTCCAGTCGCAGCAGCCGGCACTGTTCCGGAGTGGTGTCGAGGAGATTCCCTTCGCTGCCGATCGTGGTGATCATCGAGGTGATGATCTCCTCGCGGATCGCGTCGAGCGGCGGGTTGGTGACTTGGGCGAAGAGCTGTTTGAAATAATTCGCCAGCAGCTGCGGGCGGTCGGAGAGCACGGCCAGCGGCGTGTCGTTGCCCATCGAGCCGATCGGCTCGGCGCCGTCGGTGGCCATCGGCCCGAGGATGACCTTGAGATCCTCGAGCGTGACGCCGAAGGCCCGCTGCAGCTCGAGAAGGCTCGAGTGCTCGCCGGCCACGCCGGCCGCCCGCCACGGATCGACCGCATGGGCATGGCCGTCGACCCGGCCCTTCACCAGCATCTCGGAGGGTTCGACAGCACGGTTCTTGGTGACGTCGGCGACGTTCGCCGGATCGGCCAACGCGTCGAGACGGACCTGATTCGCGGAGACCCACTCCCGCCACGGCTTCGCGGTCGCGAGCTTTCGCTTGATCTCGTCGTCTTCGACGATCCGGCCCTCTTTGGTGTTGACGAGAAACATCCGGCCCGGCCGCAGCCGGCCCTTGCGGACGACCTCGCCCGCGGGCAGTTGCAAGACTCCTGCCTCACTCGCCATCACGACGAGCCCGTCCTTCATCTGCCACCAGCGGCCGGGTCGCAGGCCGTTGCGGTCGAGCGTCGCCCCGATCCGCACGCCATCGGTGAAGGCCAGCGCCGCCGGTCCGTCCCAGGGCTCCATCAGGCACGCCTGAAACTCGTAGTAGGCCTTGAGGTCGTCCGCCATGCTCTCGTGACCGCTCCACGGCTCCGGGATCAGCATGCTGACGGCTTCTTCGATCGGCCGGCCGGCCAGCACGAGCAGTTCGAGCACGTTGTCAAATGTCGCAGAGTCGCTGCCCCCCTCGCGGATGATCGGCTTGATCTTGTCGAGATCGGCACCAAACACCGGATGCGCGAGCATGCTTTCCCGCGCATGCATCCAGTTGATGTTGCCACGGACAGTGTTGATCTCGCCGTTGTGGGCGATGTAGCGGAAGGGGTGGGCGAGATCCCAGGTGGGAAAGGTATTGGTGCTATACCGCTGATGCACGAGCGCGAGCGCCGATGTCATCCGTGGATCGCAGAGATCGGGGTAGTACTTGCCCACCTGATCGGCGAGGAGCAGCCCCTTGTAGACGACCGTCTTGGCCGAGAGCGAGCAGACGTAGCAGAACGCATGCTCGGAGAGTCCGAGCTGTCCGAGTTCGATCCCGAACCGCTTCCGGGCGACGAACAGCTTCCATTCGAAGTGGTCGCGGGAGACCTTCTTGCCGCGGCCGATGAAGGCCTGACGCACGGTCGGCTCCACCTCGCGGGCCGTGCCGCCGATCGAACGGTTGTCGGTGGGCACCGTTCGCCACCCGAGAAACTCGAGCCCTTCCTCACGGCAGACCTTCTCGAAAAACTGCTCGGCGGCCTCGCGGTCGCCCTCCGACGGAGGCAGGAAGAAGTTGCCGACGGCCCAGTCGCCGGTCGCGGGCAGCGAAATACCCGCCTGCGGGGCGACTGCCGCGAAAAACTCGTGGGGCGTCTGCAGGATGATGCCGGCACCGTCGCCGGTGAGCGGATCGCAGCCGCAGGCGCCGCGGTGCGTGAGGTTTTCGAGCACCTCGAGCCCCTGCCGCACGATCCGGTGGCTCTTCACGCCGTGCATGTTGACGACGAATCCCACGCCGCAGGCGTCGTGCTCGTTGGCGGGATCGTAGAGGCCCTGCTTGGCCGGGAGACCGGGGAGACGCGTCATGGCGATGCTCGTGATTCTTCGGAAAGGCTGCGTGTGAGAGTCAGGGGGAATCGTGTCTTGGTGCCAGAAACACCGGCGGTTCAGACGTGGGCCACGGGTGTCTTGGAAGAGGATGCTTCAACGTCGTGGGCGTGCCCACGAAGGAGTTCGACAAATCGTTGCACCGTTGGGGCAGGCGGCTTGCCCCGAGCGTGGATGATGCCCAGCGGCCGCACGAGCTCATCACCTGCGAGCCGCACGGTGCAGAGGGTGCCGGCGGCGAGTTCGCGGCCCACGGTCGGCTCGGGCAGCAGTGCGACGCCGGCGTCGATCTCGACGGCCCGCTTGATCGTCTCGATGTTGTCGAACTCCATCACCACGTTTGCCTCCGCGCCCTGGGCGGCGATCGCGCGATCGAGTTCGTGGCGGATCACGAGGTCGCTGTCGAAGCCGACCATCCGCTGTCCGTGGAGCTCGCCCAGCGACATCTGGACACGGCCGGCGAAGGGATTGGTGGGTGCGCAGACAAGCACGATCGGCTCCTCACGCCACGGTTCGGCCTCGACCGCGCGGGTGCTGCGGGGATAACTGACGATGCCGATGTCGGCCTGGCCCTGTTCGACCGACTCGAGCACCCGATCGGGATGGAGATACTCGAGCCGCACGTTGGCCTTCGGATGGCGGCTCATGAACTCCTGCACGTAGCGGCTCATGTGGTGCAGGCCCACGGAATAGATCGCCGCGACGCGCACGCGGCCGGCGACCTCGTCGTGAAGCGTGCGGACGGCGTCTTCGAGGGCGTCGTACCCGGCGATGATCTTTCGGCAGCCGTCGTAGAAGACCTGACCTTCGCGGGTGGGCACGAGGGGCCGCTTCGACCGCTTGATCAGCTGCACACCCAGTCGGTGCTCCAGTTGGCCGACGACCTGACTGGCCCCGGATTGCGAAATGCCGTTCTCGGCCGCCGCTTTGGAAAAGCTGCGGCGGGAGACGATGTCGCAGAAGATTTTCAGAGACTTCAGGTTCACGGGAATCCGCTCAACGCGGCCCAGAAACGCCGATCCGCCTCATCCCTGATAAAAAAAACAAATGATGCCGCCGTGCATCATTTAGAAAACAAATACAGAGTAGCCGCTCGGCGACGGGGGTCAAGCGGCTGCGAGGCGGGCAATCCGTAGTCCCCCCGAACTCACGATCCGAGGGGGAATGCAAGCCCCTGTGTCGCCACCGCAGACGCTCCATCTTTCCTAACCCAAAAATCCTGCACGACCGGTGCATCCGGACCCGATTTTGATGGCAGGTCACCATGCGCGCATCGCCATCATTGTGTCGGCTGCTCTTCCTGCTCTGCCTCCTCGCGGCAGCGGCTCCCGTCGGCGCGCGCGGCGACGACGCCCCGCCATCGGAAACCGACTCAGGGGTGGAGCCGGCGCAATACATGGAGGAGGCGATCACGCATGAAGACCCGGAGCAGGAGGCTCGGATCCGGGAACTCGTGGATCAGGCCGTGGAGGCCCGGCTCGCCGGCATCCCGCGTCCCAAATACATCCCGGCCACCGACATCGCGCCCCCGAAGGGCCTGCTCCTGTACCAATCCGCCCGCGGCTTTCCGCTTTCCGTCGCGATGAGCGGGTTCATGCAGCTCCGTTGGCTGGAGTTTGCGCGGTCGGCCACCTCGTGGACCAACTCCGCCGGCACGACACTGCCGATCAACAACATCAACACGTTCAACCTCAACCGCGTGCTGCTGGCCTTCTCCGGACACGTGGCCGACGAGCGGCTCGTCTACCGCATGGCGCTCTTCGGCACGTCCGACATGGGCGTGCGGTCGGCCTTCGTGCCGCTGGGAACCGTGGGCTGGGAGTTCAGCGAGGCGGTCACGCTCGCCGGCGGTGTCACGATCGTGCCAAGCTCCCGGGAATGGGTCGATGGGCAGCCCTGGACCGTCGGCGTGGACCGCAGCATGTCCAACACCTTCTTTCGCCCGGGTTACAGCCCGGGGGTTTTTGCCGTGGGCTCACTCTTCGACAAGGCGGTGAGTTACCAGGCGGGCGTCTGGAACGCGATCGACGGCGGCCAGGCGGGCGTGCTCCGCCGTGGCACGTCGATGGCCTGGGCGGGAAACACCTGGTGGGAGCCCCTCGGCCCCTTCGGCCTGGGCTACTCCGACATGGAGACCCACGAAGATCCGGCGATCCGCGTGGGCATGAGCGGCACCTACGCGAAGACGCAGGCGATCATCTTCCCGGGACTCAACCCGGAAGACACGATCGTGCGGCTGTCCGACGGCACGCCGTTGGCATTCCCCAACGCCCTGGGGCCCAACAGCCAACTCCGGCAATACGCCTTCCAACTCGCCACCGTCGATGCGGGCTGGAAGTATGCCGGCTGGGCGGTCAACTTCGAGTATTACTTCAGGCTGCTCGACAACTTCGTCGGCAGGGGCACGTTTGAACGGTCGAGCATCTATGACCACGGCGGTCTCGGCTACGTGTCGTGGTGCTTCGTACCGCGGACCTTCGAGGTCTACGGACGGTCGAGCGCGCTCACCGGCCCCTACGGCACCGGCCAGGAATACGGCGGCGGCTTCAACTGGTATGTGAACAAGTCGCGGCAGGGCCGATTCACGCTCGAGGCCCTGCACATGAACCGCAACCCCGCCCAGAACATTCTCTATCCCTACCGCGCCGGCTACTCCGGCACCGCCATTCAGACGCAGTTCATGATGCTCTTCTGAGCGGCCGAGTCAACGGGGCGAGCACGGGCAGGACTATCGGTCATCCAAACGCTTCCATACACCCGGAAGTCGCTCCGAGACGAGCGCACGGCCCGATCTTGGAAGCATTTGCCGGGTCATCGGCACGATGACCGTGTCTTCGGTGAACTGCCCGGGAGTCCGCCCATATTTGTAGGTCTGGTTCAGGCCGCCTTTAGCGTCGAGCCTTTCAGCAGGTCCGGCCATTGCTGGAATGGAAAGGAAAAAACGATCGCGGTCTTCCGGTTCGGGTTCGCCTCGACGTCGCAGCTTTGCCGACGCGAGGTCGCGAAACAACTGCCGCGCCGTCCACTTCGCGGGATCGATATAGTGCCGCACGGGGGCGATGTAGGCCGCGAGTGCAGGGTCTTCCCGCAGGGCCGCAAAGGCCTCGTCGATCTCGGTTTCGACGAGGGGGAAGTGGGTGCAGCCGAGCACGATGGTGGTGAGCGGATTCGGCTCGGATCCCTGCGGTGAATCGCGCTGCGACTGGGAATCCTGGCGCACCTGGGAATCCCGGTGACGTTCGACGAGACGACGCACCTCCACCGCCACCTGCTCGTGGACGGTCGCGTCTCGCGATGGATCCCCCTCGATCACCGCGGCAAGATCGGGGCTTCCCAGTTGCGTGATCGTCGCGGCCCGACGGCCTGCCAGGCCAAGCGCAGCCCGAATGGTCCGCGGATAGACGCCGCTGTCGCAGGTGCCCACCGTGGCCAGCACACCGATCGCTCCAGGATGGCCTGACTCGAGTACCCCGCGGGCGCCAGCCTCGACGACGCCGCCGACGATCACCGGAAGATTCCAGCGTTTCACCGCCGCCTTCAGGTCCTCGAGGCCATAGGCCGTCGCGGTGTTGCAGGCGATGACGATCGCCTTCACGGGAGGCTTGTCATGGTGAATCACGCCCTCGAATCGATATCGGTTCCCAAGGAGGAAGATCGCGTCTTTGAGGATCAACTCGCGGAGAAAGTCGGCTCTGCCGGCCTGGGCGTAGTTGCCGTACGGCATATTGGCCTGATCGCCGAGATAGACGAACCGCTCGTTCGCAAAATCCGAGCGGCCATCGGGGCCGGGCTTCAGGTCGTTGTTGTGAAAGTCGTCGAGCGTCAGGATCGCTTCGAGGACGGTGAGGCCGCCGATGCCTGAATCGAAAACACCGATGGGCAGCGAAGAGAGATCCCCCGCGTAACTCTCGCGGTCGAAGCTGAAGGCGGCGGCGCCATCTGGGTGGCTCACGAGATGCGCGTCGATCGCATCAACGACGGCATCTCCCGCCCAAGCTGTTGAGACGGCAAACAGGATGGTCACCAGAACGCTGCGGATGGCGGCGAGTATGGTCACGACAAGCCCTCCACCGTAAGGCGTGGGGTGAACCTGGGATGAGCCGGAATCAAGCATGCTTCGCCCGCGGCCTCACGGCCAGTCTTATTTCACCCACCTTACGGCGTTGGGCTTTCTGAGGCGAGCCGCAGGGCGACCTCGCAGGCGGCCTCGAAGGCGGCGAGGTCGAGCTTTTCGTCGGTCGTGTGGATGTCCATCTGGCCGCAGCCGAGCGTGACCGTGGGCACGCCGTTGGCGGCCATCCAGTTGGCGTCGAGCCCACCGTTCGAGATGTCGAGCCGGGGAGTGAGCCCGATGCTGCGGACCGCCTCGCGGGCCGCCACCACGCAGGGCTCGTCGTCGGCGAGCCGGAAGGCCTCATAGTCGAGCCGGCCCTCGACCTTCACCGTGCCCGTCTTGCCGTCGGCGCTCTTCACCTTCTTCGCAGCATCGGCGAACGCCTTCTGGATCGCCTTGACGATCTTGCCGCGAAACGCGGTGTCGTGTCCGCGGGCCTCGGCGCGGAGGGTGGCGGAATCCGCCACGACGTTCGTGGCGGAGCCCGCATGGATCACGCCCACGTTGCTCGTGCCCCGCTTGCCGTCCTTCGCGACCAGCCCATGCCAGCCGTCCTGCACGAGCGACGCGATCGCCAGCGACGCGATCGCGATTGCCGACACGCCCTTCTCCGGAGCGACGCCCGCGTGGCTGGGAATGCCCTCGATCGCAATGTCCATCCGGTAGCCGCCGGTGGCGCCGACCGTGATCTTCTCGACGGCACCACCGTCAAAGTTGAAGGCGAGCTTCGGTCGGCCGAGGTCGGCCGCCTTCACGAATCTCGCTCCATACAGGCCGACCTCCTCCTGGATTGCGAACAGGAGCGTGAGCGGCGGATGGGGGAGCTTCGCCTTCAGGATCTGCACGGCGGTGGCCAGGACCACCGCCACTCCTGCGCGGTCGTCGCCGCCAAGGCCCGTCTTCGGGTCGGCGCTCTTGATCACCTTGCCGGCGACCACCGGCTTGGCCCCGAGGCACACCGGCACCGTGTCCATGTGGGCCATCAGCAGCCGCCGAGGGCCGGGCAGCGTGCCGGGCAGTTGCACGATGAGGTTGCCGACGTTGCCCTTCACCGGCGTCTTGGTGTGGGCGGAGTCAAACGCGATCGCCGACGCGGGGCAGCCGGCGTCGCGAAGCCACTTCACGATCCGGTCCGCGACCGCCTTCTCGTCGCCGGACACACCCGGGATGGCCAGGAGATCGAGCACGATCTTCCGCGCCGTGGCCACGTCGGCGGCCGGCTGCGGCGGCGCGGCCGACGTGCGTACACTGCGGGTCTTGGCGGACGTCCCGGTGGACGCCTTGTTGGGTGTCGTGTCGGGCGTCTTCAAGGCCGAGGTGGAGGTCGACGTGGCTTTCGGTGAGCGTGCTGCGGAGGCGCGGGGCATGCAACTCTTTCTGTGGTGGGAAGGGCCAGGACCGCGACCGCATCGAGCAAGATGCCGAGACGGCCGCAGGTCCGGAGTCTACGGTCGGTCGCCCGGCCGTTCCACGGCGGTGAATCGGCACCGTCTCCACGACGCTCCTGGAGATGAGGCCGGCGTATGATCGAGTCCCCCAGCGACCTGCCCGTGCAGTTGGACGGCATCGTAAAACGCTACGGCGGCCGTCTGGTGCTCGACCAGGTGACCTGCGACCTGCGGCCCGGGATCACCGGGCTGGTGGGCCCCAACGGCGCCGGCAAGAGCACGCTCGTGCGGGCGATCCTCGGGCTCGTGCGGCTCGCGGCAGGCAGGGTGCGGGTGTTCGGCCTCGATCCCACTCGACAGCCGCGGACCGTGCGGCAGATGGTGGGCGTGGTGCCCGAGGACGAGTGTGCTGTGCCGGGGCTCGCCGCGGTGGAGATGGTTCGCTATGCCGCGCGGCTCTCAGGCCTGCCCGGCACCGAGGCGCTCCGCCGCGCTCATGAGGTGCTCGACTGGTGCGACGCCGGGCAGGAACGGTATCGGCCGATCGAGACGCTCTCCGTCGGCATGCGGCAGAAGGTGGCGTTTGCGGCGGCGATCGTCCACGATCCGCGCCTGGTGATTCTCGACGAGCCCACCAACGGCCTGGATCCCATCGAACGCCAGTCCATGCTCGGCCGGCTGACGACGCTCGCCCGCGAACACGGCAAGACCGTCTTCGTGTCGACTCACGTGCTCCCCGACGTGCAGGCGATCTGCGACCGCGTGATCGTGCTGGCCGCCGGACGGGTGCGGCTCGAGGGTTCGATCGAGAAGCTCACCGAGCCCCTCGTGCCGAGTCTGCGACTCGAGGCGACCGGGCCGCTCGCTGCCTGTGCCGCGCTCCTCAAGACGCGTGGCATCGCCGCCACCTGCCGCGATGCCACGACGCTGCTCCTACCCGCGCAGGATGCCGCCGGACTCGAGCGGCTGTGGCAGGCCGCGCGGGAAGCAGGCGTGGTCGTGCGGTCGCTCACGCCCGAGCGACGGGATTTCGAGGAGGTGTTTCTGGATGCGATCGCACGTCCGCCGGAGGCATGGCATGCCGCTTCATGACGTGGGCTACCGGCCGTGGACCGGTCGACGAGCGAGCGAGTGGGCCGTCGTGGGCGTGATCGCTGCCACGGGCATCCGGCTGGCGTGGACCAGTCGCTGGCTGCGGCGGGCCGTGTTCTTCGCCTGGAGCCCGGCCCTGTTCTTCGCCGCAAGCTTCTTCGCCTTCGAGCAGGCGATCGACGAGGGGCGGTTCTCGTCGCTGCAGGAGCGGGCCCTCTCGGGCCGCAATCTCGACGGCGTAGGCATGCTCGGCACCGTGCTGGCCGACACGCTCGGCACGTCGGCCGGGAAAGAGAGGCATGCCGACGAGGCAGGTGATGTCGCTGCCACTCGCAGGCTCGTCTGGTCGCGACTCCTGCTCGCCTTCATGCGGGCGCCGCAGGCGGTGCTGCTCGCCGTGGTGGTGGGCCTCGTCGCGCCGGCGCTGATCTCCCGGGATCTCCGCGCCAAGGCGTGGCTCATCTACTTCACGCGGCCCGTGAGCCGGTTCGACTATATCTGCGGCAAGGTCGTGGTGCTGGCGGCGATCGTCGCCGCGATCACGGTGCTGCCCGCGGTGGCGCTCTGGCTGGCGGGCGTGCTCGTCAGCCCGAGCATCTGGGTGATGGCGGAGACCTGGGACCTGCCGCTGCGGATCATCGCCGCCAGCGCAGCCCTCGCCCTCCCGACCGTGCTCCTGGCGCTGGCCTATTCGTCGCTGACCGCGGAGAGCCGGATCGCGAGTTTCGCTTGGTTTGCCACCTGGGTCGCCTGTTGGGTGGCGCATGCGTCGCTCACCGCCGCCGATCTGGTCGCCGCCGAGGCCCGAGACGTGCCGGCCGCCACGGCCGAAGACGTGGACGACGATGCATGGCGACCAATGCCACAGCGCCGTTGGAACTGGATCGCTCGGGCCGCGGGTCTCGACACCACGATCGACCGCTGGTCATGGATCTCCCCCTACCACGCTGTCGGTGTGATCCAGGCCTGGACGTTCGGCATCGAGACGAGGCCGCGGGCGATCCTGCCGCCGGCCGCAGCGCTCCTGGCCGTCTCGCTCGTGTCCATGGCCGTGCTCGCCTGGCGGGTCGCGGTGCCGACGAGGGCCTGATGCCATGATCTCGATCCGGCACCTCACGAAACTCTACGGCTCGGTGATCGGCGTCAACGACGTGTCGATCGACCTTGCGGACGGCGCGCACGGCCTCGTCGGCCCGAACGGAGCCGGTAAGACGACCTTTCTCGGCCTCGTCACCGGTCAACTGCGGCCCACGATGGGCCGCGTGCTCGTGTTCGGCGAACCGCCGTTCGGCAACGCCCACGTGCTACGAAGGATGGGCTATTGCCCCGCCGCCGACCTCACCGATCGCAGCACGACACCGCGGGAATGGGTGCGGTATCTCGTGCGGCTGTCGGGCTTCACCGCCGCGGAAGCCTCGATCCGGGCCGATCGCAGTCTCGAGCAGGTCGGACTCACGGCCGCGGCCCGTCGGCCGCTCGGCACGCTCTCCAAAGGCATGCGGCAGCGGGCCAAACTCGCTGGGGCCATGGCCCACGATCCCGACCTGCTTGTGCTCGACGAGCCGTTTGACGGTCTCGATCCGGTCGCGCGGCGGCACCTCGTGGAGCTCGTGCGATCGTGGGCGAAGACGCGGAGCCTGATCGTGGCCAGTCATCTGCTCCACGAGGTGGAGTTGCTCGATGCGGGGCTGGCCGTGATTCTCGGCGGCCGTCTGGCGGCCAGCGGCACGGCGGCGGAGATTCGTGGCCTGGTCGATGCCCTTCCCGTGGAGGTAAGGGTGCGGTGCTCCGAGCCGCGGCGCTTCGCGGAGATCGCCTGCGGCGTCGAGGGGGTCGAGGGCGTGCGGCTCGAAGCGGGAGTGGTGGTCGTCGCCACTCGCCGGCCGGCCGCGGTCGTCGAGCAGGCGGTCGGGCGGGCCTTGGCCGGGGGCTTCAGCGTCAGCGAAGTGGTGCCGGCCGACCGATCGCTCGAGGGGATCTTTGGACAGCTCGTGCGTCTGCATCGCGGGGTGAAGGAATGAAGCTGCCCGACACCGTGTCTATCGCCGATGCCATCCGCCGTCCGGAGTCTCCTCGTGCCGCGACGGCCGCGATCTGGACCGTGGTCGCGTTTCAACTCCGGCGGCTGCTCACGCTCCCCCGAGCGGCGATGGCGCTGGTGGGCGTCGTCTTCCCCGCCGCCGTGATGGTCGCCGCCAATCGGGCCGCCCGTGGCCGGCTCGATCCCGATCTCACGGTCGCCATGCTCTACGCGCTGATCCCCGAGGCCGTCTGCATGCTCGGCCTGCTCGTGACGATGTGTCCGGCGGTCGCCGATGAACTGGAGCGGGGCACCTGGGCCCACGTGGCCGTGCGGCCCGGTGGCCGCCGATCGCTGCTCCTGGGCACCTACGTGGCCGCCGTGATTTGGACATCGAGCGTGGCCATCCTCGCGCTGTTCCTGGCCCTCCCGTTCACCGGCCTGGACGATCGCGCGGGCGTGGCGCGGATGCTGATCGCGCTGGTGCTCTTGTCGTGCGTCGGTCGCGGGGCCCTCTTCGCGTTGCCCGCGGTGGTGATGCCAAAGCGGGCGCTCGTGGCGAGCGTGGGCGTCGCTCTCGTCGTCGAGTATCTCGCCGGCGTGATCCCCGCGGTCGTGAACCAGGCGACGGTGAGCCTGCGGCTTCGCAGCCTGCTCGTGGCCTGGATGCACTGGAAGCGAAAGCTCCCGATCGAGATGGAACTCCTCGTCGACCCACAGCCGGTGTGGGTGCAGCTGACGGCCGTGGGGATTCTCGTCGTCGCGCTGCTCTCGGCGGCGGTGTTCATCCTCGAAAGGCGGCAGTTTCCACCGAGTGAGGAGATCTGACGCGCGAGGCCCGAGGAGAAGCCTTCTCAGGGTTCGCCGCGGCGGCGGGCGAGGGCCAGCCGGCAGGCCTCGGCGACGCGGGCGGTCGCGGCGTCGTCGAACGTCCAGACGTCGGATCGCGAGCGGGTGTCGGGGTCGCTCCCGAGCCACTCGACGAGCGTCGCCGCCGCGGCCTCGTCGGCGGCGATCACGCGATCGCTCGAGCCGATCGCCGCCGTCACCAGACGCTTGAGCGATGGCCGTGCCGCCGCCGCCGCGAGATCCTCAGGCGACACGTGGACCACGACCGGCGCGCCGGTCTCCACCGCGAGGTCGGTCAGAATCCCTGCGTGCAGCACGAAGATCGCATCGGGAAACACGTCGTCGGCCGCTTCGGCGATCATCTGCCGGGCCGTTTCCCGGGCGAGTCCGAGCAGCCGCGAAGGCACCCGCGATACGGCGGCGAGAAACGCATCGGGACTGCCATCGCGAACCGCGGCGAGAAACTCGCGTGATGCCGCCGCCACGTCGTGCAGATGGATGCCATGCATGCCCCGCGGCTGCTCCTCGAGGCCGGGCACGGACGACGGCCCGCACACGGCGACGGTGCAGCCCAACGCCTGCAATCCTTCGCGGAGCCGATGGATTCGGGTGTGCGGAGGATCGCAGCAGCCATGGTCGATGAGGAGGAGACGCATGCCGCGTTCGTGGGCTGTGCCGGCAGGACCGCCGACGGTGGCATTCAGATCCAGAGCTGCCAGCGGGCGACGGCGAGGCATGCGGCCGTCCATGCGGCGGCTCCCCAGTCGTCGGCCATGATGCCGAGGCCGGAGGGCAGGTGCTCGAGCTGCCGGCAGGGGAATGGCTTCCCGATGTCGAAGATCCGCAGGAGCACGAACGCGACCGCGAGCGCGAGGGGGGTGCGGGCTTCCGCCGGTACGACGAGCAGCGTTAGCGGCATGCTCGCGACCTCATCCAAGACGATCGCGCCGGGATCCTTGCGGCCGAGCAGCGCGGCGGCACGGGAACAGATCGGAATCCCGATCACGCAGATCGCGGCGACGATCAGGGCCTCCAGCACGGGTGCGGCCCACGACGCGGAGCCTGCTCGGGAGGCGAGCCAGCCGGCGGCGGCGGCCGTCGCGAGCGACAGCGGCAGGCCCAGCATCGCGCCGAAGGTGCCCGGTGCGAAGGGTACGCGGCCGATTCCGCCAGCCGTCGCCACGAGCACCGCGGGGGCAAACCACGGTGCCGCTGACGGATCGTGGATGGTCACGGGCGGGGCTGCCGGCATCGGAGAGGGATCGTTCATCCCGACATCGTACCGTGGCGACCGGGCGGTATGATGGGGAGGGTTATCTCCACCACTTCACTTCTCCGCAAGCATTCGCGATTTCATGGAACCCGCCTCGAACACCGCCGCCGATCCCACCGTGATCGGGCGGCTCACACTCGTCGAATATCCCCATCCCGCCCTGCTTCGGAAGACGCGGCCGGTGACCCGGCTCGACGCCGGCCTCCGGGAGGCCGTCGAGCAGATGTTCGACATCATGTATGAGTCGCAGGGGATTGGCCTGGCGGCCAACCAGGTGGCCCTGCCGTATCGGCTGTTCGTCGTGAACTGTGCTGGACGACGCGGCGAGGGTGAGGAGCATGTGTTCATCAATCCTGTGCTCAGTCGGCCCCGGGGCACGGCGGTGCAGGAGGAGGGCTGCCTGAGCCTGCCGGGCGTGCGGATGGATGTGCGACGGCCCGAGAAGATCGTGGTCGATGCCTGGTCGCTCGAAGGCGATCCGGTCCACCTGGACCTCGACGGACTTCTGAGCCGCGTGGTCCAGCACGAGTTCGATCACCTCGAAGGCCGGCTGTTCACCGACCGCCTGCCCGACGCCGCGGCGCTCGAGGTGCGACGGTCGCTCGAGAGCTTTCGGGAGGTCTTCGTGGGCCGGCAGTCGCGTGGCGAACTGCCCGGCACCGACCGGCTCGTCGCGGAACTCGACCGGCTTGAAGCCGCGCGGTGCACGGGGTGAGTCGCCGGCTCCGGATCATCGTGATGGGCACGGGGCCGTTCGCGGTGCCGATGTTCGAGGCGCTTCGCGGGATGCCGCACGACATCGTGGCGGTGGTCACGCGGCCCGACCATGCCCCGCCCGGGCGTCGGCCCCCGAAAAACCCGATGCGGGAGGCGGCGGTTGCTGCCGGAATCGATATTCTCGATCCCGAGCGGGTCAATGAAACCACGGTGGTTGCATCGCTCGCCGCATTCCAGCCCGACCTCTTCGTGGTCTGCGACTACGGCCAGATTCTCTCCCGCGAACTCCTGGCCGTGCCGCCGCTCGGCGGGATCAACCTGCATGGGTCGCTGCTGCCTCGGCATCGCGGGGCGGCGCCCGTGCAGTGGACGATTCGCGAGGGCGATGCGCTGGCTGGCGTGAGCGTGATCCACATGACGCCGGCGCTCGATGCGGGCAACGTGATCGTGGCGCGGGCCACGCCGGTCGGGGCACGGGAGACGTCGGCCGAACTCGAGCCGCGGCTCGCCGCACTGGGCGCCGGGGCCGTGGTCGAGGCCGTCGAGCGACTCGAAGCGGCGGTGGCGGCGACGGGCACGGCGACTGGCATCGGTGTGCTGCAGGAGGCGGCCAAGGCGACTCGGGCGCCGCGGCTGGCGAAGGCTGACGGCATCGTCGATTGGTCGCTGCCGGCCGTGCGGATCGAGCGGCTGCGGCGGGCGCTCGAGCCGTGGCCGCGGCTGACCACGTTCTTCGCCCGCGGCGACGGCCAGCCGCAGAGGCTCGTGCTCGAAGACGTCGCGGTCGTGCCGATGGAGGGATTCCCCGCCGCCGCGGCCGGCACGGTGCTCGAAGCGGCAGGAGACCGGATCGTCGTGGCCTGCGGCGAAGGCACGGCGGTGGCGATCACGAGGCTCGTGCCCGAGGGTCGGCGGAGCATGTCGGCCGCCGACTTCCTCCGCGGCAGCCCGCTGCTGCCGGGATCGCGGCTGGGATGACGAGGCAACGCTGCTCCGGATGCTGCAAAGGTTTCTCCGTGAGCCCCGCACGTTCGACTGTCCAAGCCCAACCCCGTACGACGTGGGGTTGAACTGGAGATGGGCCTGGATTCAGAGCGGTTTGCCCGCGGCCTCACGGCCGGTCGGCTTGTACACGCCACGCTCCCGATGCTGAGGAGCCGGTCGGTGGGCACGCACAGAAGCCGGGAATCTTTGCGACTCACGAGTGATTCCCAGTCGGCCAGCCGAGCATCCCGTAGCAAAATCCCCGGCTTCGAGCATGTCCACCGCCGGCGAACCAATGCGGCCTCGTCTCGCCGCGTCTCATATTCCCGGGGGAGATCACGTCCCCTAAACTCATCCCAATGACCAAGCGACTCTGGATCGAGACCGTCGGCTGCCAGATGAACGTGCTCGACAGCGAGCTCGTGGTGGCCGCCCTGCGCCGCCAGGGATGGGAGATGGCGCAGGGGAGCGGCGAGGCCGATGCCGTCTTCTACAACACCTGCAGCGTCCGGCAGCACGCCGAAGACAAGATCTACTCCGCGCTCGGCCGCATCCGATTCGAGAAGGAGAAGCGGCCCGAGCTCGTCGTGGGCGTGCTCGGCTGCATGGCCCAGAAGGATCAGGAGCTGATCCGCAAGCGGGCGCCCTGGGTCGATCTCGTCGTGGGGCCGGGACAGCTGCATCAGGTGCCGGCGCTCGTCGAGGGTGTGCTCGCCGGCGGCGGTCCGCGGCTGGAGGTGAGCCTCGACCGCAAGGGTGCCAGCCGCGATGCGATCGCGCGGAGCTTCGAGAGCTACGATCCCGACCGC
>JAUMAF010000253.1:0-10683 GCA_032117045.1 Pirellulales bacterium
CGTGTACGAGACCCGTCAGCGGACCTACACGGTGTGCAAGCCGGTGTACGAGACGATGACCAAGGAGATCCCCTACACGGTCTGCAAGCCGGTCTACGAGACCCGCGAGCAGTGCTACACCGTGTGCAAGCCGGTCTACGAGACCCGGACGAAGGAGATCCCCTACACGGTCTGCAAGCCGGTCTATGAGACCCGCGAGCAGTGCTACACCGTGTGCAAGCCGGTCTACGAGACCTGCACCAAGGAGATCCCCTACACCGTCTGCAAGCCGGTGTACGAGGAGCGGCAGGAGACCTACACGGTCTGCAAGCCGGTCCGCGAGGTCTGCACGAAGGAGATCCCCTACACCGTGTGCAAGCCGGTGTGGGAGACCCGCGAGCGGGACGTCTGCCGGACGGTCTGCAAGCCGGTTCACTACACCAAGACCATCAAGGTCTGCAGCGGCCGTTGGGAGACGGAGTGCTGCGAGATCCCCGGTCCGGTGGTGAAGCGGTGCGTG
This sequence comes from Pirellulales bacterium, assembly GCA_032117045.1. GTDB lineage: Bacteria > Planctomycetota > Planctomycetia > Pirellulales > UBA1268 > QWPN01. The sequence continues at coordinate 500 of JAUMAF010000253.1, forward strand.
CGTGAGCCGGGCCACTGGGAGTGCGACTGCTCGGGCAAGAAGTGCTACGTGCCGGGCAAGGCCTGCCTGGTCGAGGAGCAGTGCCCGCCGCGGACCATCACCAAGAAGGTCTGGGTGCCGTCGGTGTGCGAGAAGGAGATCGCCTGTGTCCGCTACGAGAACGAGACCATCGTCGAGAAGCAGTGCTACAAGGTCTGCAAGACGGTCTCGGAACAGCGGGTGAAGACCTGCACCTACACGGTCTGCCGGATGGTTCCGGAAGAGCGGGTGCGGTGCTACAAGGTCTGCAAGATGGTCCCCGAGCAGCGGGTCCGCACCTGCTCGTACCAGGTCTGCAAGATGGTGCCCGAGCAGCGGGTCCGCACCTACCAGGTGTGCCGCATGGTCCCCGAGCAGCGTGTTCGCACCTGCTCGTACCAGGTGTGCCGCATGGTTCCGGAGCAGCGGGTCCGCACCTACCAGGTGTGCAAGATGATTCCGGAGCAGCGGGTTCGCACCTGCTCGTACCAGGTCTGCAGGATGGTGCCGGAGGTGCAGGTTCGCACCTGCCAGTACCAGGTCTGCCGCATGGTGCCCGAGCAGCGGGTCCGCACCTACCAGGTGTGCAAGATGGTGCCGGAGCAGCGGGTCAAGACCTGCTGCTACAAGGTCTGCCGGATGGTGCCGGAGGAGCAGGTCCGCACGTGCCAGTACCGTGTGTGTCACATGGTGCCGGAACAGCGGGTCAAGACCTGCACGTCGAAGGTCTGCCGGATGGTCCGCGAAGAGCGGAGCCGGGAGGAGTGCTACAAGGTCTGCACGATGGTGAAGGAGACCCGCGTCAAGCAGGTGCCGGTGTGCACCACGCGGCCGGTCCACTACACCAAGACCATCGACGTGGTCCGGATGGTGCCGAAGCAGGTTGCCACGACGGTGACCCGTTGCGTGCCGAAGACTGTGTATCGCGAAGTGCCCTGCTGCGAGTGATCGCCTGAGGGATGCTCCGCCCGTCCGCCGCAACGCACGGCGGACGAGAGAGAAACGACTGGGAAACGGGGTGGCCCGGGCTGAAAAGCCCGGGCCACCTTCGTTTGCAGGCCGCAGGGTTTGCCATGGCCGCAGGGCCGCATGCGGTCGGCAGAGTTTCCTTGCCGCTCGGGAAGTCTGAGCCGGTGCCAGCCGGCGGCGGCAAACCCTCGACGTCCGGCGATCGATATCCCCATGGATGTCACGCGCGGTGGTTCAAACGCGATCGAGCACGAACGGAATGGTGCGCATGGTGTCGGCGAGGTCGGCCAGAGGAGCAGGGTGGTTCTGCGGCACGATCGTGGCCGGGGTGGGGCTGCTCTGCCTTCGCAACGCCCATGCGCTGCTCGTGCCGACGCTCTACACCGAAGATGGCGTGTGGATGGCCAAACTCTTCCATCAGGGCTTCTGGCACACGCTGATCTATGCCAAGGGAGGGGAGACGCCCTACTTCGTGTTTCTGAACATCCTGCTCCTGCAGGCGGCGAAGTCGCTCAACGCGATCATCTGCGGCGAGTCGCTGGTGCATCTGCCCCGCTTCGTGGCGGCTCTGTCGATGATGTTTTACGCACTGCTGGCCGCGGCTCCCGTCTGGCTGCTGCGGCCCTTCCTTGGCCGTGCGGCACGCATCCTGCTCTGGGCATTGGTGATCTTCATGCCACTGGGCGACTCGTCGTTCGAGGTGCTGGGCCGCCTGAGCAACATCGGGTATGGCGTATTGTTTCTCTGCTTCAGCCTGCTGGCCTGGCGACGAACGGCCGATCGTAGGCGACCCTGGCGGATCATCATGGCCGACATCAGCGTCTTTTTATGTGCCACCACCAACCCGCTCTGCTATCCAGTCGTTCTCGCGGACTCGTGCGAGCGCGGTTGGCGGCTGTGGCGGGGGGGCACCTCTCCGGCCGCGGTGCTCCGGCGGAGCGCAGCGGCCCGCAGCGGCCTCGGCCTGGTCGTGGCGCTCGCGCTCGCGGCTGCCGGCATGCAGATGCTCGAGCCGAGCGCCAGCCCCTTCCTGAAAGAGAGCGTCCGCGGCAGCGAACTGCTGGAGACGATCGTCGTTCGGCCGCTGCTCTTTCCGTTCGTGTTTCCGATCTACACGCGGCTTAACGACGGGAGTGCGGCCACGATCGCCGTGGCGCTGGCCGGATTGGCATGGTGGCTGACTCGCGGCGCGGCCCGCGAGCGGCGACTTCTCCTGGCGGCAGGAGCGGTCGGGCTCTACGCGGCCGTTGCCACCGTGGTGATGCGGCCGGGCCTGACCCACGTGCTCGACGGCTACTCGACGACGATGCTCGACCGCTACTACTACGGCACGTCCCTATTCACGGTCATGGCGGCCAGTGCCGCCATCTCCGGGGGGCTGCGCGGGCTCGATCAGCGACGCACCATGACGGCGACCGGCTGTCTGGGTGTGATCGCGATTCTCTACCTCGGCAGCCTGGGCACGCTCGTCGAGTGCCGCCGGCCGCGATGGCGAGATCTGCCGACCACCGACTTCGCGGCTGCGGTCACCGCTGCCTCGTCCTCGGTAGCGACTGCCGCGCAGCGCGTGCCGGTGCAGCTCCACCCGCGTCCGTGGAAGGCGAGGTTTCCGGCCGCAAACGTGAGGGCCACCGCGATCGCGATGGCGGCCGACACGATTCGCCGCTGACGGCGCTAGCGCACGGCTCAGGGCTGCCCGTGCCCCGTCGCCGGACGTTCGCGAAGGACATCCTGTCCTCCGCTCACTCGGATGCCGCCGGCGCTTCGCCATCCTGCCTGCGTCGACCAATCCGCTAAAGCGGATCGGTGCCCCGGCATACGCCGGCTCCGGGGTACGGGCTGCCCCTCGCTGAGTTCCTACCCGTGAAAGCCGACTGGCCGTCAGGCCGCGGGCAGCACTGCGTTTGGTTTCGGGGCCACCCCGGAGTTTCCCCCCACGCCTCCAAGAGAAGCCGCCACCGCCCTATCGACCTTCCGGCTCCGGCTCGATCGAGGCCGACATCGAGCCCTTCGAGCGGGCGAGCAGCCGATCCGACCCGAAGGCGTGGATCTGGTCGCGCTTCAGTTCCGCGTGCTCCTTCGTCGTCGTGAGCACGATCACCCGGCCCTGGTCATCCACCTCCTTGGCGAGGCGAAGCCCTGTCTCGGCGGGATGGCCGAAGAGCTGCCGGAGCATGGCGATCACGTACTGGTAGGTGTGATCGTCGTCATTCCAGAGCACGACGTGGTAGCGGGGCTGTCGCTTCGGCCGGGAGGCGGCGGCGTGGGGAGGGGCGACGGCGGCGACCGTGTCGGCTTCGGCGGCGTCGGCACTGGCGGAGGCAGGCATGGGTCTGGCACACTCCAACGCCCGGACACCCCCCGGGACGCCCATCAGTATAAGGGCCGCTGCAAGCCTGCCGTGGCCCCATTCTTCTTCCTGCCGGAGTCGCCCGTGCTCGACCGCCGTTTCGTCGCCGACAACATCGACCTCGTCACCGCCAACTGCCAGGCCCGAGGTTCGACCGCCGATGTCGCCGCCTTCGCCACCCTCGACCGGCTCCGCCGCCATTTGCAGGCCGACATCGACCGTCTCAACGGGGAAGCCGGACTGGTGAGCAAGTCGATCGGCAAGGCCGCCGACGCCGCCGAGCGCGAGGCCAAGAAGGCCGAGGGTCGCCGGCTCCGCGAGGAGATTTCGGCGCTCGAGGCCAAGTCGGCCGAGATCGTCGCCGAGGCCGACGCGATCCTCCGCACGATCCCCAACCTCACCCACCCCGCCGCGCCGGTCGGGGGCGAAGACGCCGCGGTCGAGGTCCGTCGCGGGGTCACGGCGATCCCCGCCTTCGGCTTCAAGCCGCTCGATCACGTCGCGCTCGGCGAGCGGCTCGAGCTCTTCGACTTCGAGGCGGGGGCGAAGGTGGCCGGTCACGGTTTCTATTTTCTCAAGAACGACGCGGTGCTTCTGGAACTCGCGCTCCAGCGGTATGCGATCGACCTCCTGATGAAGGAGGGCTTCACGGTGATGACCACCCCCGATCTGGCCCGCGACACGATCCTCGAAGGCACAGGCTTCATGCCCCGCGGCCCCGAGACGCAGATCTACTCGATCACGGGCACCGACCTGTCGCTCATCGCCACCGCCGAGATCACGCTTGGCGGCGCCCTGCACGAGCGGATTTTCGAGACCGAGGAACTGCCCCTGAAACTCTGCGGCATCAGCCATTGCTTCCGCACCGAAGCCGGTGCCCACGGCCGGGCCGGCCGCGGCCTGTATCGCGTGCACCAGTTCACGAAGGTGGAGATGTTCGCCTTCACGCAGCCCGAGCAGAGTGAGGCGATGCACCATCACCTCCTCGACCTCGAATGCCGGCTGTTCGACGGTCTCAGCATTCCCTATCGCGTGATCGATACGGCGTCGGGCGATCTTGGCGGCCCGGCCTACCGGAAGTACGACCTCGAGGCCTGGATGCCGGGCCGCGGGGAAGCCGGCGAGTGGGGCGAGGTGACGAGCACCTCCAACTGCACCGACTACCAGTCGCGGCGGCTGGCCCTCCGCTCCAAGAGGCCCGGCGAGAAGGGGACGCACTTCGTCCACACGCTCAACGGCACCGCGATCGCCATCAGCCGCGGCATCATCGCGATCCTCGAGAATCATCAGCAGGCCGACGGAACGATCCGGATTCCCGAGCCGCTCGTGGCCTGGATGGGCAAGGCGACGATCGGGGGCTGAGCCGCATCGTGATGTGAACCACGAGCGCGACCCGAGCCATCACCACTTCAGGCCGAACTTCTCGCCGACTGACTGCCCGCTGCCGGTGCCACCCTTGAGCGGGCCGCTCCGCTTCTTCGCCACCGGAGCCGCCGGGATCTCGGGTTCCTCGTCAGCGGGCTCTTCAGCCGGCACATGCTTGACGGTGACGGGAGCCAGGGCCTTGATCGAGAGCGACATCCGCTGTTCGTCGGGATCGACCGCGATCACGCGGCATTCGACTTCCTGGCCTTCGCGGGCCACGTCGGCCACATTGCGGATGTGGCGGGTCGCGAGTTCGGAAACATGCACGAGCCCCTCGACGCCCGGCTCGAGTCTGACGAAGGCGCCAAACTGGGCGATGCGGCTGACGACACCCTTCACGGTCGCGCCGACGTGATACTTGTCGGCGGCGTGCTTCCAGGGGCTCTCGAAGAGATCGCGGACGGAGAGTCCGATCTTGCCCGTCTGGCGATCGACCTTCTTGACAATGACCCGGACCTTCTGCCCCTGCTGGAGCACGTCGGTCGCGCTGGCCACGCGATCCCAGGAAAGCTCGCTGACGTGGACGAGGCCCTCGACGCCATTGCCGATGTCGACGAACGCACCGAACTCGCGAACGGAGCGAACGATGCCGTCGAGCTCCGTGCCGGGCTCGAGCGTCTCGAGCAGTGTCGCCTTGGCATCGGCGGCCTGCTTCTCGATCACGGCCCGTCGCGAGAGCACGAGCCGCCGCGCCGCCGGCACGATCTCGGTGACCAGGCTGTCGAGCGTCTGACCGACCATTTCCTCGAGATTCTCGATCCGCCACGTGCTGACAAGGCTCGCGGGCATGAAACCGCGGAGGCCGGCCACCTCGCACTCGAGGCCGCCCTTGTTGGCCGCCGTGACCCGAGCTTCGACGATCATGCCGGCCTGGATCTGCGACCAGTCCTCGATGGCGACGGCACGATTCGCGAGCGCCACATCGTAGAGGTTGTCGTCGTCGTTGCGGGAGCCGATGGAAACCTCGATGGAGTCGCCAACCGCCGGAATCTCAACACCCGCATCGAGCAGGCCGGCGAGTTTCATCGCACCCTGACGGCGGCCGCCGAGATCGACGAACGCGGTATCGGGGCCGATCGAGAGCACGATCGCGGTGAGCCGTGACCCAGGCTCGATCGGTGCCTCAGCCTTCGCGGTGGATCCGGCGGTCATCAGGTCGTCGACCGAGATGCCCTCGAGCGCGGCCTCGAAGTCGGCCTCCAGATCATCGTCGAGCGCGGCACGAAGATTCGGCACGGCCACCTGACGGGCCGGAGGCAGCACGTCGGTGAACGAACCCCGCGAGGAGTCGTCGCGACGGCGATCGCGGCGGCCGCGCCCCTTTTCGCTCGGCTTGCCGCTCGGCTTGTCTTCGCCCTGTCTGGCGGCAGGGGCTTGGCTGCTGGCAGAGCCTTGGCTGGCCTGTGGTCCGGCGGACTGACGAGGCGTGGAGTCGGGGATCGCAGCGGTGTCGGCGGCCGACGACTCACCGTGGGACTGTGGCGGAGAATCGGTCGAGGCATGCGTCGCTGGCACGGCGTATTCGTACTTCGCCGCCAGCGTCGGCGGCTTCACGCCAGGCCGCTGGGTGCCGATGGGAATCCGGCGGGGCGATGAGGACGAGTCATCGGTCGCCATATTCACCGGGTCCGCGGGGTCTGCGGACGAAGACTCGGGGGTCGTGCTCATGGATCGCTTCGGGAACGCTCTGTGGACCGGACACGAGCCTGAAAATCACGAGTGCGGGAAACAGGACTTGAACCTGCACGGTATTACTACCACCAGGCCCTCAACCTGGCGCGTCTGCCAATTCCGCCATTCCCGCGGCGTTGCGAAGCCGGTGCCATCCAGTGATGAGGGCCGGATCCGAGGATTCCCTGCATTCTGGACCGGTTTGCCGGTCAGTCAAGCGGACGCACCGAAACGGCCTGCGGATGGAGCCCCCGCAGGGCGGCGGCATCGGCAGCGGCGTGTGCCACCGCAAGCAAGCCAAACACGACGGCCGTCCAGGCCACGTCGCCTACTGGCATCCAGCGGTAGAAGGGCAGGGCCGCGAGAAAGCACTCGGTCAGTCCAGCCGCGGTTCGTGGATAGTCGGACGTCAGCAGCCAATGAGCCACGTTCGTGGTGAGAAAAAAGACGAGCGAGCTGGCGAGGCTGCCTCCGAAAACGGCGATCCACCGCGGCTTCGATCGGCCAAGCAGGCCACAGCCACCAATCGCCACCGGCCAGACGGTCGCGGCATAGACCACGAGGGCCAGGGTCGTGCTGCCGTACGCGGGCAGGGCGAGGTTGCTGATCGTAAGCGCCGCCAGCGGCACACTCGCTGCGACCAGCACGTTGGAAAAGACGAATCCGGCCGCCAAGGCCACTCCGGCCAGAGGGGTGGCGTTCCAGAGCGGTGTGCCGTTCCACGAGGGCTGCCACAGCCGGCCGGCCACCGCGATTGTGACGAGGGCGACCCAGCAGAGGCCAAGCATCCAGGTCGAGTTCCAGGGCGATGTCACTGCCCCCCAGGTGCCATCCTGATCGCACAAGCGGTCGGACTGGCGGCGAACCGAGGGAACGCGATCGTGATTCGGCATCTTCTTCATGGACGCTGTCGACCTCCCTGTAACGGCGATGGGCTGTGTCATGAACACAGCGTCTGGATCGCCTCGACGCGGCGGTCGCGGCGGCCTGCGGAACAGCTGGGTATGACCGGCAAAAACTCCCGATACACTAGCGGTTTTCACGTGGCAGGCAAGCGAAACCACCGAGAGCACCCCGAAATGCCCGCGATCTCCCGGGATCTCGAGACGCTGGCCATCGAGCCAACCGCGGACGGCTTCGTGGTGCTGGTGTTTCGCGTTCCCGGCCACCGCCACAACGTGCTCACCTCGCGGGCCGTCGAGGAGCTGTCCCTCGTGCTCGATGAGCTGGCCAGCGGGCCCGCGCCGCGGGGCGTCATCATCCGCTCGGGCTGCCCGGGCAGTTTTTTCGCGGGGGCCGACATCTCGCGACTCGACGAGGTTCGTCGCGGATCGCCCGCCGAGATCGCGAGCCTCTGCGATCGCGGCAAGGCGGTCTTCGCCAAACTTTCGGCGACGTTCCCCACCGCCGCCGTGATCGATGGGGCGTGCCTCGGCGGTGGGCTGGAGCTGGCGCTGGCCTGCGATCTGCGGGTCGTAACCCCTGCCGCGCATACGCTGCTTGGCTTTCCGGAAGTCAAACTCGGGCTGCTGCCAGGCTGGGGTGGCACGGTGCGGCTGCCACGGCTCATCGGCGCCGGTCCTGCCGTCGAGTTGGCCGCCTCCGGGGAGAGCATCACCGCGGCGTCCGCCGTGCGGCTCGGCCTCGCCGATGCCTGCGTGCCGGCGGATCGCGCGGTCGAGTCGGCCTGCCGTCTGCTCGCCGTTCGCAGCGATGACGGAGGCCTTGCCGCCCGCCGCCGGCAGCTCGCCGGTCCCATTGATCTTGATCCCGTCGAACGCGACTTTCTCGAGGCCACGACCGCGGCGGTGATGCTGGGACGAACCGGTGGCCACTATCCGGCGCCGCTGGCGATCTTGCAGACGATCCTTGCCGGAGCGGGTGTGGATGCCGCGGCCGCATCGCGCAGCGAGTCGGCGGCGTTTGCGACCCTCGCGGTCACGCCGGTGGCCGGCAACCTCCTGCGGGTGTATCGAATCGGTGAGCGGAATCGTCGTGACACCGGTATCGGTGCCGACGGGGCCGCCGAGCGGGCCGACGAACCAGCTGCGATCACGGCCCCGGCGGTCGTCGGTGCCGGGATCATGGGGGCCGGCATCGCGGCGAGTCATCTCCGCGCGGGCTTTTCGGTCGCCCTCGTCGATGTCAGCGCGGCGGCGTTGGCCACGGCGGTGCCGACGGTGCTCGAAGAGGCGTCATGGGATCGGGCGGCGAAGCAGGCCGACGCCCGGCGGGCTGTGGAACTGACCGGCCGGCTCCGCACCGCCACCATGATGGCGGCGATCGTCGGAGCCGACCTCGTGATCGAGAGCGTCACCGAGCGGCCCGACGTGAAACAGCAGGTGCTCACCGAGATCGAGCAGGCCGTTGGCCCAGACACCATCATCACCACCAACACCTCCACCAACCCGATCGCCCGGCTCGCCGCAGGGCTCGCCGATCCGACACGGTTCTGCGGGATGCATTTCTTCAATCCCGTGCGGCGCATGACGCTCGTGGAGGTCATCCGTGGGCCGGCCACGAGCGATCGCACCGTGGCCGCCGTCGTTGCCCATGCCAAGCGGCTCGGCAAATGCCCGGTGGTGGTCAACGACAGTCCCGGGTTCCTCGTCAATCGGGTCCTGATGCCCTATCTGCACGAGGCCGGTGAACTGCTTCGCGAGGGCGTGCCGCCCGAACGGATCGACCGGGTGGCACGCGGCTTCGGGATGCCGATGGGGCCGATCGAACTTTACGACATGATCGGTCTCGATACGGCCTTCTATGCCGGGCTCGTGCTCAGCGCCGCCTACGGCGACCGCATCGACGCCTCGCCGGTGATCCCCGCGCTTGTGAAGGCGGGGCGGCTCGGTCGCAAGACCGGCGCCGGCTTCTACCGCTATTCCGGTGCGGGCCAGCGGGAGCGGATCATCGGCACTGATGAGATGGCCGCCGCGGCGATCGCACGCTATGCGCATCCGCGACGGGAGACGAACGACCGCACGATCCTCGACCGGCTCCTCCTGCCGATGTTGCTCGAGGCGCTCCGCGGCCTCGACGAGGGCCTCGTGCGGGACGGCCGCGACATCGATCTGGCCGTGATCCATGCCCTGGGATTCCCGGCGTTTCGCGGCGGACTGCTCGCCTGGGCCGATTCCCTCGGCGCCGCGGAGATCGTGCGACGGCTCGAGCCGCTCGCCGCACTCGGGCCGCGGATGCAAGCGAGCGAGCGGCTGCTGGCCCATGCCGGCAGCGGCCGACCATTCACGGAGTGAGCGCCATGGCCGGCAACGCACCACACAACCATCGTGATCCGGCCGCCACGCCAGTCGTCGTCGCCTGCTGTCGCACCGCGATCGGCCGGGCGCACCCCGAGCGGGGTCTGTTTCGCCACGTCCGCGGCGATGAGCTGGCCGCGGCCGTCGTGCGGGCGGTCGTCGAGCGGAGCGGCGTTGATCCGCTCTCGATCGAAGATGTCGTGCTCGGTGCCACGCAGCAGCGGGGCGAACTCGGGGGCAACGTGGCCCGCACGGTGTCGATGATGGCGGGCCTGCCGCTCGCCACCGCCGGCACGACGGTCAACCGGCTCTGCGGCTCGTCGCTCCAGGCGCTCGCCCAGGCCTGCCATGCGATCGCGGCCGGCGCCGAAAACGTCCAGGTCGTCGGCGGCGTCGAGCACATGCACCACCTGCCGATGGAGTCGGCCGTGGATATCCACCCCAAAGCGTTCGCCCGATCGAGCCGCGGCATGCTCTCGATGGGGCTCACGGCC
>JAUMAF010000254.1:0-12623 GCA_032117045.1 Pirellulales bacterium
GGCTGAAGACAAGGGCCTTGCGGCCGCTGGCCTGCACCTCCTCGAGTTCGGCCTCGAGGCAGTCGAGTTTCGCGCTCTCGCCGGTCGCCGTGTCGAAGTTGCAGATCTGCTTGAGCCGCAGCACGAGTTCGAAGACGTGCTGGATCGTCGCCTCGCGGCCCATGTCGGCCAGCCGCAACACTCCCTCCTCCTCCGCCCGCCTGTACGTCTCCCGTTGCTCGGCGGTCAGCTCGATTCGCTCGTCGCGATTGAGCCGCGGCGGCATGTCCTTGAGCACCTTGTCCTTCGTTCTGCGGAGCACGTGGTCCGAGACGGCCGCCCCCATCGCCTTCGGCGCCATCCGCTCGCTGAGGTGGCCCGGCGCCACGAATTCGAAGATGCCGACGAGATCGTCGGCACTGTTCTCGATGGGCGTGCCGGTGAGCGCCCACGACCGGCGTCGGTCGACCGACCGCACCGCCTGGCTGGTCTGGCTGGAGCGATTTTTGATCCGCTGAGCCTCGTCGAGCACCATGAGGTCGAAACTGAGCCCAAGCTCCGCCACCAGATCGCGATCGCGGACGAGCACCTCGTAGTTGGCGAGTTTCACCGGCACGTCCGGCAGGCTCCACTGCCACTTCCGCCGCGGCTGATCCCCCTCGATGACGGCCACGACGATCTCCGGAGCCCAATCGGCGAGCTCGCGGGCCCAGTTGGAGACGAGCCCCTTGGGGCAGACGACGAGCACGCGTCGCGCCTCGCCCGATCGCACGAGCAGCCGAATCGACGAGATCGCCTGCATCGACTTGCCGAGTCCCATCTCGTCGGCGAGCACTGCACCGTGTCGCGGCACCAGGAATGCCATGCCGTCGAGCTGAAAGGGAAATGGCTGTCGCGGAAACTCGAGCTGGCCAGCCTGGAGGATCGATTCGAGATCAGGCTGGAGTAGATAGAAGAACTTCTCGGAGAGTTTCACCACGTCACGCGGCGGCGCGATCCTGGTGCGTCGTAGCGCGATCGTGGTGCGTCGTGGCGCGATCGTGGTGCGCCGCGGCGCGGCGGCCGGCGGAGTCGCAGCCTCGTTCGTGGCGGCTCCGGGTTCGATGCGCATCACCGCCGGCCGGGCGACAGGGATCGGCGGGGCCGCTGCGGAGGTGAAGAAGCAGCTGGTGACCTTGGGCCTCGCAACCGGCACCTCCACCTGCATGACTGCCGGAATCGGCGCGGCCACCGGCAGTCGCAGCGCGGGTGGCATGGGGATCACGAGGTCGCCCCACGGCTGCACGGCTGGAGAACCGAGCAGCAGGTCTCCGTCTCGGAGTGACCGCACCGGCGAGGTGTGTTGTGGAGTCATTGGTGCATACGATGCCTCTTAGTGCCGCTGGGCCTCGTCGATCGCGGCACGAATCCGCTCGAACGGCTCGCGAAGGTCGACCGCGGCCGCCAGTTCGACAAGCCGTTCGCGAAGCAGTTGCCCGTCCACCACGTCGTTTGGATGCGGGCTCACCCGGGCCGTGCCCACCGTGAAGCTTGTCGTGGTCGATTCCGCATCGAGCGGGCCCACCAACGCGACCGGCAGTTTCGTGTGGGGGCGAACATGCAGCATCGCATCGTGGTCGGTGAGCACGATCGCCGGCGTCACCGCACTCTCGGCGAGCAGAGCGCCGCCGATCTGCTGCCCGTGCAGATGACCGTGGAGCGTGGGCCCGTAGAGGATCTGCTGGGCGCGGGTGACCTTCACGGGGGCGGTGCAGTGAAACTCGAGCGGCCGCCCCAGCGCATCCACCACGAGATAGCCACCGAACAGACCGTGCGTGGGCGACTCGACCGCCGTCAGGAATCCAAACGCCGCTCCGTCGCCGCGAGTTTCCGCCTGCTGCTGCATCTGGTTTCCACACTCCCTCGTCGACCCCCGGCGGCCTTCGCTGGCCCCGCTCTCCGGCCTCCCATCCATCGGGCATCGCTGACAGGCACTTGAACTCCTCCAGCAATCACGCGTGGCCCACGGGACAGACGGCCTTCGGTGGGCGGGGGAAGACAGGCGGACCCTGACGGCGGGGGCGGGAATTCGGTCCGCTCCATGGAAAAACCGCGCTGGCATGCCTAGGATGAGTCATTCCCAAACGGGCGGTGGAACCTCCGCTTGTAATTCGGCATTTGGCACCCAGGATGGGCGACCCATGAGCGACGTTCCGCCGATCTTCAGCCAGTTCGACATCTCTTCCGGCACCGTGGCTGCGCACGGCAACCAGCCGGTGGCCGGCGATCTGGCCGAGACCAATCGTCTGCTTCGGGACATGGTCGTCGCCCAGCACAAGTCGTGCGAACTGCTCACGGAACTGGTGAATCAGGTCTCACTGCAGCAGCGGCAACGGTCTGCCGAGCTCAAGGCCTGGAAGGAGGCCAATCCGCAACTCGCGAAGGCCTGCCGTCAGGCGGCTGAGTCGCTGGCCAAGGTGCACACCGAGTTTCTTTCGGGCATCGCCCAGGAGGCGGCCGACAACGCTGAAGACTTTTCAGACAGCGAATACGCTCTCGGCGAGTTCATCGACCGCTATGGCCCGAGGCTCGCCCACTTCAACGGTGTGCTCCAACTCTTCGCCCAACTTGGCGCGCCGCTTCCGCAGACGGAAACTCCTGCGGAAGGCTGACCCGCCACGGCTGTGGCGATGCTTGCGTGTTGTGGTCTTCCTGCCCCCCTGAGGATTCTCCCCATGTCGACCGCCGCCACGGCGCAGGAAAAGCCCCCCGTGTTCGAGGTCGCGAGCGACGAAGCTGTCAAAAACGCCCGTGCTCATCTCGACACCCACACCGTCGAGATGGTGGCCTGGCACTTCCACGAATCCACCGGCTGCCCGTTTTGGCTCGAGTACGCGAAGTCGCTCACGTTCAATCCGCTGACCGATGTGAAGGGCTACGACGACCTCAAGAAGTTTCCGCCCTTCGAGGACGAATGGCTTCGGGGCGGCCCGGTGCGACGCTGGGTGCCGAAGGGCCTCGCCGACCAGCCGATGTTCGTGTTCGAGACGGGCGGCACCACGGGCGTGCCCAAATCGCGGGTCAACTCCCGCGACTTCCGCACCGACTACGAGATGTTCAGCGAGACGCTGCCAGAGCACTATTTCCCGCGGGGGGCCAACTGGCTGATGCTCGGTCCGTCGGGCCCGAGGCGGCTGCGGCTCTCGATCGAGCATCTTGCCCAGCATCGCGGCGGCATCTGCTTCTGCGTCGATCTCGATCCCCGCTGGGTGATCAAGCTGATTCAAAAGGGCTGGATGGAGCATCTCGAAGCCTACAAGCAGCACTGCATCGATCAGGCGATCACGATTCTCGAAGCGGGCCACGACATCCGCTGCATGTTCACGACGCCGAAGCTGCTCGAAGCGTTGGCGATCGCCCTCGAAAAGAAGGGCACCACGATCGGCAAGATGGGGATCACCGGCATCTTCTCCGGCGGCACCGAGTTCACGCCGCAGTGGACGCGGTTCGCGGTGGAGGAATTGCTCGACGGGGCCTTCATGACACCCACCTACGGCAACACGCTGATGGGGCTGGCGGCGAGCCGTCCCGTCGTGCCGGCCGACGGCTACACGATCGCCTACTACGCACCGCAGCCCCGCGCCGTGATCGAGGTGGTGGACTTTGATGACCGCGACTCGGTCGTCCCCTACGGCGGCACCGGTCGCGTGCGGCTGACCACGCTCACCAGGGAGACCTTCATCCCCGGCTTCCTCGAGCGGGATGAGGGCGAGCGGGAGCGGCCCTACGTGAAGTATCCGTGGGACGGCATCAGCGGCGTCCGCCCGTTCCGCGAACTCGCCGCCACGACCACCGTGGGCGTCTACTGAGAGGCGGTATTCACGGCTGGCACGAGTAGTCCCGAGCTGCGGGCCAGGGCGGCCCGCGGCCTTACGGCCGGTCGGCTTCCACGGGCACGAACTCAGCGAGGGGCTGCCCGTGCCCCGGAGCCGGCGTATGACGCCAAGCGGAGCCAGGATGGCGAAGCGCCGGCGGCATCCGAGTGAGCGAAGGACAGGATGTCCGGAGCGAACGTCCGGCGACGGGGCATGGGCAGCCCCGAGCCAGCAGCGGCAAATCGGCTAGAATCCCGCAGCACAACCATGAGATCCCAGAGGTCCTCGCCCATGCACCTCCCCGCCTGGCGTTTTGGCAAGCCCTATGAGTCCCTGGAGCGCGAGACGCTCGTTCACTTCCTGACGGGCCAGCCGGTTGCCGAGGTGAGCCAGGTTGGCGGGGCGATCGTCGGCCGCGATCTCCAGAAGGCGGCGGGAGCCAGGAAGGCGCTGCTCGCCATCGATCCCGAGGAGATCGTGGAGCGGCTGCAGACCGCTGGCAACCTCTACGCCAACGGCACGGTCATGGTCGGCGACACGAAGCAGTCGCCCGAGGACTTCGTGAAGTGCCAATCGGCCACGACCGGGCTCCCCGAGAGCCTCTGCCGGGCCAACATGCAGAAGAACATGTTCGTGCTCTCCAACATGGACCGGATCCTCGACGCCCTCTCCCGCGGCCTCGACACGAAGATCCTCTGGAACGGCTACGGCGTCGAGGCCCGCGGCGTGACCGTCAGCTATCAGCCACAGTCGCCGGTGCTCGGCCTCGTGCTCCCCTCCAACTCCCCCGGCGTGCACACGCTCTGGCTGCCGGTGATCGCGCTCGGCGTGGGGCTCGTGATGAAGCCCGGCAGCCAGGAGCCCTGGACGCCCTATCGGATGGCGGCCGCGATGGTGGAGGCGGGCATCCCCGCCGAAGCGATCGGCCTCTATCCGGGGCCCACCGACGTTGGCGCCGGGATCCTCGCCGGCTGCCGCCGCAGCATGATCTTCGGCAGCGCCAAGACGGTGGAGCAGTATCGCAGCAATCCGGGCGTGCAGGTGCACGGCCCCGGCTTCTCGAAGATCATCCTCGGCGACGACTGCGTGGACGATTGGCAGAAGCATGTCGACATGATGTGCGAAAGCGTGGCAATCAACAGCGGCCGCGGCTGCATCAACGCCTCGGCGATCTACGCCAGCCGTCACACGAAGGCGATCGCCGAGGCCATCGCGGAGCGGCTCGGGCCGATCGAGGTCAAGCTGCCGGACGATCCCGACGCAAAGCTTGCCGCCTTCACGATTCCCGGAGCAGCCCAGGCCATCTGGAAGCAGATCGAGGGCGGACTCACGGCCCCGGGTGTCACCCACGTCACGGCGGCCTACGGCGACCGCTTCGTGGAAGGCGAGCGGTGCGGCTGGCTGCGGCCCACAGTGGTGCACTGCACGAGCCCGGAGCCGGCGCTCGCCAAGGCGGAATACATGTTCCCGTTCGTGAGCGTGGTCGAGTGCCCGCAGGAGAAGATGCTCGACTGCATCGGCCCCACGCTCGTCTGCTCGGCGATCACGAACGACGACGCCTTTTCGAACCGACTCATGGACTCCACCCACATCGACCGGCTCAATCTTGGCCCGATCCCGACCACAAGGCTCGATTGGCTGCAGCCGCACGAGGGCAACATCATCGACTTCCTCTACCGGTCGCGGGCTCTCCAGATGCCAGTGGCCGCCGGGTGAGCCACTCCGTGCACGCCTCCGATCCACTCTCGTTCACGTTCTCGGCGACCACGCGGCTGGTCGTCGGCCCCGACTCCATCCGCCAGCTTGGCGAACTGGCCCACGACCTCGGAGCCACGCGGGCTCTGGTGACGAGCGACCCAGGGGTCGTGGCCTGCGGCCACACGGCGGCAGGGATCGATTCGCTCCGCGAGGCCGGTCTTGCGACGGAGGTATTTTCCGCCTTCACCGAGAATCCGTCGGCGGCGGAGGTGACGGCGGGCACGGCGGCGGCGCGGGCCTTTGGCCCGGATCTGCTCGTGGGCCTCGGCGGCGGCAGTTCGATGGACTGCGCCAAGGGGATCAACTTTCTGCTCTCCTGCGGTGGCCAGATGCGGGATTACAAAGGCCGCGGCACGGCCACCGGGCCGATGCTCCCCTCGATCGCCGTGCCCACGACCGCCGGCACCGGCAGTGAGACGCAATCGTTTGCCCTGATCACCGACGACGAGACCGGCATGAAGATGGCCTGCGGCGATCCGCGGGCGGCGTTTCGCGTGGCGATCCTCGATGTGCAGCTCACGCTCACGCAGCCGCCGTTGCTGGCCGCACTCACCGGGATCGATGCGGCAGCGCATGCCGTGGAGAGTCATGTCAGCACGGCGGCCACGCCCGCGTCGCGGGTCTTCTCCCGGGACGCATGGCGGCTGCTCGCCCGGAATCTGCCCCGGCTCTTCGCCGATGGAGGAAGCATCGAGGCCCGATCCGCCGTGCAGTTTGCCGCCGCGCTCGCCGGACTCGCGATCGAGCATTCGATGCTCGGCGCGGCCCACGCACTGGCCAACCCCCTCACCGCAACGCATGGTGTGGTGCATGGCCAGGCCGTGGGCGCGATGCTCCCGCACGTCGTGCGGTTCAACGGGCCGGCATGCGGCTCGGTCTACGCCGACCTGCTCAACGACGTCGGCCTCGTGGCCCCCGCCGACGCTGCCGGCGGCATGCTTGCCGACTGGCTCACGGGCCTGCTCTCCCAGGCCCGATTGAAGGCATCGCTTGCGGCTTGCGGCATCGGCAGCCCGGATATCGCGGCCCTGGCCGCCGAAGCGGCGAAGCAGTGGACTGCTGGTTTTAATCCGCGGCCGATCACGGCAGCTGATCTCGCGGCACTCTACGAGGCGGCGCGATGAGCGGCCTCTCGCGGCTGATCGCCGCCATTCTGCTGACCACGGGCATCGCGGCCCGCGGCCCGGCCGATGAGCCCGCTTCTGCGCGGGCGAACGCCTGGCCGACGGCCCGGGGCTGCATCGAGGGCACGGGTGCGTCGGCGGCGGCGTTCCAGCTGCCGCTCGTCGAGGCCTGGCACCGCGAGTTCGAGGGCACCGCGTTTGGCGCCGTGCCCGTGATCGCCGGCGGCACGATCTATCTCGGCGATCTCGACGGCACGTTTCACGCGGTGTCGCTCGCCGACGGCACCGATCGCTGGTCGTTCACGGCCCAGGATGCCGGGTTTCCATCGGCAGCGGCAATCGGCGGCGATGATGGTGATGGGCTCGTGGTCGTGGGCGACGACGTCGGCATCGTGAGAGCCCTCGACGCCGGCTCTGGTGTCGTCTGCTGGACCTACGAGACCGAGGGCGAGATCTCGGGCGGGCCGACGATCCTCGATCATCCCGAGGGGCCGCGAGTGCTCGTCGGTTCGCAGGATGCGTCGCTCTCCTGCCTCGATCTTGCCACCGGAAAACTCGTCTGGAAGCACGAGATCGCCGATCAGATCCGTTGCTCGCCGACCGTCGCGCGAACCACTGAGGGCGACCGCGTGTTTCTGGCCGGCTGCGATGGGAAGCTCCATGTGATCGACGTGGCGACCGGCTTGGAAACCGCCGCGGTGCCGATCGACGGGCCAACGGGCACGACACCCGCAAGCCTCGGCGACCGCGTGTTCTTCGGCACCGAAGGGGGTGCCTTCTTCGGAATCGACGTCGTCAAGAGCGAAGTGGCCTGGCGGATGGCCGCGGCGGCTGCCGGCCAGTCGTATCGCTCGAGCGCCGCGATCGCCGACGGCCTCGCGATCGTCGGTTTTCGCGGCAAGGCGATCGAGGCTTTTTCGACCGTCGACGGCACGAGGGCCTGGAAGCACCCGATGCGTGGCCGCGTCGAGGCCTCGCCCGCGATCGTCTCTGCGACCGGACCGGAGCATGCGCCGGCTCGGGCCGTCGCGATCGTGGCCGACTCAGCGGGCACGATCGCTGCCCTCGACGTGGCTACCGGCGCGGCCGCGTGGGAGTTCGATGCCGGCAGCGGCTTTGGCAGCGGTGCGGCAGTGGCCGATGGCCGCGTTGCCATCGCCTCCGACGACGGCATTCTCTGGTGCTTCCGGAGCAGCGAGTGATGAGCGGTTGGAATCCAGATACGATGTTCTGCACTGCTTCGTGATTCTCATCGAGGAGGCCCTCGTGACGTTCCGAATTTCCTTGCCTTTCCGGATCGCGACGCTGCTTCTCGCCGTGGGGGCCGTAGCCGGTGCCGCCGAGGAGGAAGCCGTGCGAAAACCGATGATGCTCACCGAGGCGAAACTGCCCGTGGGATTCCCCGGCCCCGGCCCGGTGGGTGAGGTGATCACGAAGACCTATCCTGCCCACCGTCTGGCGCGGGTCCGATCTGCCGGCTCCGGCAACGACGGGTCGTTCATGAAACTCTTCCGCCACATCGAGCGGAATGAGATCAAGATGACAGCTCCGGTCGAGATGGTGATGGACGAACCGGGACCGGATCCCACACCGGCGTCAAGCGAGTCGATGGCGTTTCTCTACGGCGATGCGACGATCGGCGCCGTCGGGCCCGATCCCGCCGATCCGTCGGTCGTGGTGGAAGACGTGCCCGAACTCACGGTGGTGTCGCTCGGCGTCCGCGGCTCCTACCGGGAAGAGCGCTTTGCCGACTTTGTCGAGAAACTGCGTGCCTGGATCACGTCGCACCCGGAATGGATTCCCGCCGGCCCGCCCCGCACGCTGGCCTACAACAGTCCGTTCGTGCCGGGACCGCTGAAGTATGCCGAGGTGCAAATCCCGATCGCTCCCGCCCCTCAGCCCACAGACCCGTAAGGTCGCCCCTCCCTGCCCAACTGTCACGATCGCGTTTCGCTGCATTTCCCGCGGAAGGTCTGCCGATTTCCCTTCCGTGAACCATCCTGCCCCAAGCCCCGTAGTATTGGCTGCGGCCGAGATTCACCCGGCCGGTTTTCCACCGCCCCGGAGGGGCAAGGAACGGCAGCCATGGCACGACAAGACGCTCTCGTAAATATGCGGACGATCCTCGTTCGGCGGCGCGACGCGCTCCGCAGCGCGCTGGCCGGAGACCTCTCGTTGCTCAAGGAGCTTCGCAGCGAGTCTCCCGGCGACGTCGTCGACGCGGCCTACGACTCGGCCCAGGACGAGATCAGTTCGCAACTGGCCGAGGTCGAGAGCCGGGAACTGGCCTCCATCGAAAACGCGCTGGAGCGGATGAAGGCCGGCAAATACGGGCAATGTGAGGTGTGTGGCGGCCGAATCCCGATGGCCCGGCTCAACGCTCTTCCCTATGCCACGATGTGCATCGATTGTCAGCGCGAACTGGAGCGATCGGGCTCCAGCGGCTCGTCGATCCGCGACTACGCGGAGGAGTCGGCCGAGGAGACGATGAGCGGCGAACTGGAACTCTGAAACCCGCCCGGGATATGCTGAAGCCTTCGGGCCTCTCACATTCTGCGAGCGTTTCATGATCCGTCGCGGCTCTTTTTCGGTCGTCTTCGTGGCGGCAGCGGTTTTGGCGTCGTTCGTCGTGGCCGACGAGGCGCCGCCGCTGACGCCCGTCGGGCCGGCGGTGCGGCGGGACGACCGTGTCGACCCCATGCGGTCCGTGCGGATGTCGGCGGCGGAGCGGGAGCGGCTCTACGAGCAGGCGGCACGTGATGCTGAACTGCTCGAGCAGCAGGGCCGGCAGCTGCGGCGACTGACGGAGCTTCTTCAGCCGGCGGTCGTCCACATCGACGCCACCAAGCCGCTCTCACGTCCGCGCGGGGGCAAGACCACCGAGGACGAGGCGGGGAGCGGCGTGATCGCCCAGGTCTCCGGGGTGACCGCCGTGATCACCAACCGTCATGTGATCAACCGGGCGACGCTGGATGACATCACGATTCGACTCGACGACGGCCGCGAACTCCACCCGAAACGGCTCTGGTCGGACGCGGGCACCGACATCGCCGTGCTCGAGGTCGAAGCTGACGACCTGCAGCCCGCCCGTGTCGCTCAGGATGACGGTGTCCGCATCGGCGATACGGTGCTGGCCATCGGCAGCCCCTTTGGGCTATCGCATTCTGTGACCCTTGGCATCGTGTCGGCCAAAGGCCGCCGCGACCTCGATCTGGGCGATGGCAACGTCAAGTTTCAGGACTTCATCCAGACCGATGCAGCGATCAATCCGGGCAACAGCGGCGGTCCGCTCGTCAATCTCCGCGGCGAGGTCGTGGGCCTCAACACCGCGATCGCCAGCAACTCCGGCGGCAGCGAGGGCATCGGCTTTGCGATCCCGATCCCGATGGTGATGTTCGTCGCCCGCCAGCTCGTGGAGCATGGCATGGTGCCCCGGGCCTATCTCGGCGTGGCTCTCGACAAGCAGTTTGACCAGCAGGAGGCCGATCGCCTGGGCATGGTCAGGCCCGTGGGGACGCGGGTGGAAATGGTCACCCGAGGGGCACCGGCCGATCTGGCCGGCATCCGGCCCGATGACGTGATCCTCGAGTTTGAAGGACGCCCCGTCGAGGACGACGACCACCTGATGAGCCTTGTCGGCATGACGCCGCTGGAGACCACGGTGGAACTCGTGATCTTTCGAACCCACGAGCGGGTTCCTGTGCGGATGAAGGTCGCCAGCCGCAAAGACTTTGAATAGCGCCGCCACGCCCTCGTGGCCGTGGCAGCTGATCCTGGCCGTGGGCTCGCCATCGCAACGGCACGGGGGCGGCAAAAGTCTCGTCACGTGGGCCGCGGCGGCCCGACGTTCCTCGAGCGTTCGCCGACCCCCATGACTCGTCTTCCAACGTGCCGCGCCGTCGCTCGGCGTGCGCCGGCAACTCTCCAGATCGCGAGGGTGTCTTTTCAGGCAATTGCCGCCTGATGTGGGCTGTTTCCGCGGAGAAAACGCCGACTCGGGGATCTGGGGCGACGCCGCTGGCCGCGCCGCGGGGAGGCTCCGGATGATGGCTCCGACAAGTTTCTTGGAGAGAAAAAAACTTTCTCTTCGCGACAAGGCCGTCTGACTCCACTCCGCAAGGAAGCTCCCGCCATGAACTGGCTCCGTTCCGCCGTCCGCCGTCCGCTCCGCCGTCTCGCCCGCCGCACGATCCCGATTCAGGTTCCGGAATCCCTCGAGCGGCGGACCGTGCTCGCCGCCCTGGCTCCGCAGGTGGACATCCTGGGGCTGGCCTCCGATCCGGTCATCGTGCCTGCGATGATCTCCAGCGACCCCTCCTTCGGCGATGAGTGGGGGCTGCGGAATGCCGGCCAGTATGGTGGCACTCCGGGCATCGATATCAACGCCGTCTCGGCCTGGGACATCACGACCGGATCCCGTAGCGTCGTCGTGGCCGTGATCGACTCCGGGATCGATCTCACGCATCCCGACCTCGCGGCGAATCTCTGGGTCAATCCCGGCGAGGTCGCCGGCAACGGCCTCGACGACGACCACAACGGGTTCGTGGACGATATTCATGGATGGGACTTCGTCGACAACGACGCCGTGCCCCAGGACGGCTACGGCCATGGCACGCACGTGGCTGGCATCATCGGTGCCGTGGGCAACAACGGGATCGGTGTCACCGGCGTCTCGTGGCAGGTCTCGCTGATGGCACTTCGAGTCCAGAACGACTCGGGCGCGGGATCGACGAGCGCCGTGCTCGCCGCGCTGCAGTATGCCACGATGATGCGTCGTGATCACGGCATCAACATCATCGTCACCAACAACAGCTGGGAAAGCCCCGCGGGTTTCTCGCTTGTCGTTCAGGACGTGATCCGCGCCCAGGGCGAGGCCGGGATCACGTTCGTCGCGGCCGCCGGCAATCATGGCACCGACAACGATGCCCTGCCGCGATACCCGAGCAACTACGACCTGCCAAACGTGATCTCGGTCGCGTCGCTGACGCCCACGGGTATTCTCTCGGGCACGTCGGACTTCGGCGCAACCACGGTCGACATCGCCGCGCCGGGCACGCTGATCCAGTCGACCTGGCTTCGCGGCGGCTACGCGATGCTCTCTGGCACCTCGATGGCGACGCCGCACGTCAGTGGCGTGGTGGCCCTGCTGGCCGCCACGAAGCCGGGAATCACGGTGGGTGAGATTCGATCGGCGATCCTCGGGTCTGTCACGCCGGTGGCCACGCTCACAGGCACGATCGCCACGGGCGGTCGGCTCGACGCCCGCCGCGCCCTGGAGGTGGCGCTGGGAACGACTGCCGTCGTGCCTGTGCCGTCCCCGATCCCCGCTCCCATCCCCACGCCTGTCGTGTCGCCCCCGCCCGTTCCAGCGCCGGCCGTGCCGCCGATCGTCGCCGTGATTCCTCCGGTCGTGGTGCAGGTTCCGCTGCCCTTCACCGACACTTTCAGCCAGCCGAGCGGACCACGCACGTCGGCAGCCTGGCGGCACCGGCTGAAGGGGTTCACGGTCGCGGCTGGCTCAGCCGTCGCGACAGCGTCGCAGGTCTCACTGATGACCGTTCGATCGGCGAAGGTGGCCAACGTCAGCCTGCGTGCCACGGTCAACGTCGCCACGGGCCGAAGCGTTGGTCTCGTCGCCCGCTACTCCGGACCAGAGGATTCGTCGATGTACCTGGCACAGCTCGTGAGATCCGGGCGAAAGGTTGTCGCCCAGATCTGGAGGCAGACCGATGGACAGTGGAAGCTCCTCAGCAACAGGACGGTCGGCGGGGGAACGGGCAGCCTGCGATTCGACGTGGTGGGCGACCGCCTGAGCCTGTCCTTCAACGGCCGCCGGGTGGTGAGCGTCAGGGACGGCGCCATCAAGGCCGCCGGGGCCGTGGGCGTGCGAGCCGATGGCAGTGGCGGT
>JAUMAF010000254.1:12633-29248 GCA_032117045.1 Pirellulales bacterium
ACGCCGCTGGAGACCACGGTGGAACTCGTGATCTTTCGAACCCACGAGCGGGTTCCTGTGCGGATGAAGGTCGCCAGCCGCAAAGACTTTGAATAGCGCTGCCGTCCGCCCCGGTGTGCTACGTCGCATCGGCGGCGGTGGCAAAACTCCGCAGGATGCAGTCCTGCACGGCGGTGGCATCGCAGCCGACGAGCAGATCGGCATTGGGCCGCGACTGACGGATCTGCCGCCGATCGACCACCAGCATGCCGGCCGTGAGATCGCCCGCCGCTTCGACGTCGGCGACCACGCTCACGCGTTCGAAGAGTTCGGGATTCGTGACCGCCACGAGGGCCACCACGTCATGCAGCCAGACGCCCTCGCTGCCCAGGATCTGCCGGTGCGCCCGGAAGGCATGGGGCAGCATCTGCCGCAGCAGTTTTCCCACCCGGGTGAAATCGGTAGGAAGTTGATCGAGCAGGTCGAACCCCAGCAGCAGCTGCGACGAGGTCTCCAGCGGCACGAGCGTCTTCGTCACCGGTTCGCGAATGACATGACGCGCGGCGGGCGGGTCGCAGTAGAAGTTGAAGTCGGCCACGGGCGAGGCGTTGCCAGCCGCGTGCGTCGTGCCACCCGAAACCACGATGTCGCCGATCAGCTCGGCGATCGAGGGATCCCGCTGCAACACGCGGGAGATGTTCGTCAGCGGGCCCAGCGCCAGAATCGTGATCTCTCTGGGAAAGGCCTTGAGGCATTCCCAGATCACCTTCTCCGAGTGATGCCCGCCGTGGAGTTGCACGCGTGGCAGCTCGATGCCGCCGAGCCCGTCGACCCCGTGCAGGCTGTAAGGCTTGTCGGGAAGCGCGCCGTCGCCGGTGGCGATGCCCATCCGCGGCAGCCGCGGAGGATCGAGAAAGGGCACGATCGCCTGCACGTTGGCCGTGGCCTGCTCCGCCGCGACGCTTCCTCCGACGGCGGTCACCGCCACCACTTCGAGCCGCGGATCGAACAGGGCCATGGCGAGCGCCACGGCGTCGTCGATCCCCGGGTCGCAGTCGATGATCACCTTGCGGGGCTCGAGCTGAGAGGCTGGAAGAGGCACTGCGAAAACACGCTCCCGGAAGTCGCGACGTCGAGTAGGCTAATGACCCTTGACAATCGTACCCCAAAGCGGCCCGCCGCGGCGGTGACCCGTGACCTGAGCCTTCCTTCCCGTGATCCACGACAACGACACTGACGCGACGCCGGAGGCCCTCGATCTGGCCGCGTGGACCGGCCGCCTCGCCTCCGGCCGCCGGGCGGCGAGCGTTGATGTTCGCCGGCTGATCGACGCCGTTCTCGCCGGCGACGTCCCGCTTCAGTCATTCGGTGAATGGCTGACGGCGCTCGCCGACCTCGGCGAGTCAGCCGCGGAGATCGCTGGCGTTGCCGCCGCCCTGCGCGGTCGGATGCTCCCGGTGCCGCGCGAAGCCTTTCCCCCGTCCACCGCCATCGCCGACACCTGCGGCACGGGGGGCGACGGATCGGGCTCGTTCAACATTTCGACGGCCGCGGGCATCGTCGCCGCCGCCGCCGGGCAGCCGGTGGCCAAGCATGGCAATCGCGCCGTCTCCAGCCGCACGGGATCGGCGGACGTGCTCCAACGGCTGGGTGTGAAGATCGACGCCAGCCCCATAGCCAGCGGTCGATGCCTGGCCGAACTTGGCCTCTGCTTCTGCCTTGCACCGGTGCACCACCCAGCGATGGCCACGGTCGGCCCGCTGCGACGAACCTTGGGGCGGCCGACCGTGTTCAACCTGGTGGGTCCGCTCTGCAATCCGGCCTTGGCCACAGTGCAGGTGATCGGTGTGTGCCGCCCCGCCGCGCGGGAGCCGATGGCCGAGGCGGCGCGGCTCTTGGGAGCGGCCCGCACGCTCGTCGTCTCGGGGCATGTCGGTGCGGATGAGACCCGGGCCTTCGACGAGGTGAGCCTGTTTGGCCCCACGGATGTGATCGACGTGTCACCGACGGAAACCGCACGCTACCGCTGGACCCCCGAGGATTTCGGACTCGCCACCCAGCCCGCCGCGCGGCTTGCGGAACTGGCCGTCGCCGGCCCCGAGGAGAGCGCGACGGCGATTCGCGACGTGCTCGGCGGCAAGCTCGGCCCGCGCCGCGACGTGGTCGTGCTCAATGCCGCCGCCGTGCTCTGGGCAGCCGGACGAGCGGCCGACCTGCCTGCCGCGCGGGCGCTCGCAGAACAGGCTATCGACTCGTCGGCCGGCGCCCGGCTCCTCGATCGATTCGCCGCCCTCTCGCACGCCCCTGCGGAGGAGGGCATCCAATGAGAACGGTAGCCCTGAAGGTTGCCTGGGCCGCATCACTCGTGATCTCGGCAGCCGCCTCAGGGCCACGATCCGTCGTCGCCGAGCCGCTCGCGCCGCCGGCCAAAAACCTGGTGGTGCCGGGGGAGACGTTTATGGTCGCTGGCCGAGCCGCGTTTCTGTTCACGCCCGCCGCCGCCCCTGCGGCGTCAGCCGGAAGCAAGCCCTGGATCCTCTACGCCCCCACGCTACCGGCCTATCCTGACGAGGCGGAGCAGTGGATGCACGAGCAGGTCACGGCCGCGGGCGTGGCCGTCGCCGGGATCGATTCGGGTGAGTCGTACGGCAGCCCCGAAGGCGTGAAGGCCATGGAGTCGCTTCACTCCGAGATGGTCCGCCGCGGTTATGCAACACGACCGGCGGTGCTCGGACGCAGTCGGGGTGGCCTGTGGGCAGGTTCATGGGCGATCGCCCATCCCGAGCTCACGGCGGGCGTGGGCGGAATCTATCCCGTGTACGATTGGCGGAGCTATCCGGGACTCGAAAAGGCGGCGCCGGCCTACGGCCTCACGCCCCCGGAGCTGGCGAAGCGGGCCCACGATCTCTGCCCGATCGAGAGGATCGACGTGGCCGCGCGGGCCGGCGTGCCCTTTTTCATCATTCATGGAGATGGCGACGACCGCGTGCCGATCGAGCCCAACTCCATGGCGGTCAGGCATCGCTACACGGCCGCCGGCAGGGCCGATCTCGTCACCCTCATCGTCGCCGAGGGTCAGGGCCATTCGCTCTGGGAAGGATTCTTCCGCTGCCGGGAACTCGTCGATTTCCTGATCGACCGCGCCCGCGCGGGCTCTGACTGACGGGCTTCCGGGCGACTACTTCAGCGGAATCTCCAGGCCGTCGTAGGCAAACTCCACGCCTGGCGGCAGGGTCGCCGAGACCGCAGCGTGGCCAACGTCGTGCGACATGTGAATGAAGAACGTTCGCTTCGCTGCCACACGGGCTGCCACGGCGAGAGCCTCGTCGATCGAGAAGTGGGTGGGGTGCCGAGAGCCGCGGAGGCAGTCGAGCACAAGCACGTCGAGCCCTGTGAGCAGCGGCCACGTCTCGTCGGGAATACCGTTGGTGTCGGTGCAGTAGGCGACGTTGCCGACGCGAAAGCCGAGCACATCGAACACGCCGTGCCGAAGTCGCAGGGGAGTGATCGTCGCCCCGAGCACGTCGAAGGCCGTCGTCGAGATTCGCTGAAAGCCGATCTTCGGCACGCCGCCACCAGCCGGCGGCAACGAGTCGAAGGCGTAGTCGAAGGCGCGGCGGATCCGGTTCTCGACCCGCTCCTCGCAATACATCGGGATCGGCCGGCCGGTCGCGAAGCACAGGGGCCGCACGTCATCCAGCCCGTAGAGATGATCCACGTGGTCGTGCGTGTAGACAACGGCGTCGATCCGGCCGATCCGCTCGCGAAGGAGTTGCGTACGGAGGTCGGGGGTCGTATCGATCAGCAGGTGCCCGCCGGGAAGTCCGAGCAGCACACTCGTGCGGGTGCGATTGTCGCGCGGGTCATCGCTTGCGCAGACCTCGCAGCCGCAGCCCACCAGCGGCACGCCGACGCTCGTGCCGGTGCCCAGGAAGAGGAGCCGACCGGTGAGATCGCGACCGACGCCGAGCGGCGGCTTCGTGGCGGCAGGCACATGATCGGGAGTCGAGGACATGCGGGCGATTATCGGGTCGATCGGCACGCGGCACCATCACCACGTGGCGAAACAGCCGTCAGGACGCCTTGACCACCGTGACGTCCGACCGCGAGAATCCCCGGGTTGCGGGCGCTGCCTGCGATGCCGCCCGCTGCCCCGCCCCTCAGGCGGGGCGCCCGGCCCTGCCCCATCCGCTCACCTTCCAGCCCCCGGTTCATTTCTATGGAACAGCTCGAACGCCTCTGGGACGCGGTGTCCAACGGTGCCGCCGCAGCCGGCACCCGCCTGGAGCGCTTTCTGACCGGGCTGTTCGGCTCGTCCAACGCACGATACCTCCGCCGGCTCGAGCCGAAGATCGAGGCGATCAACTCGCTCGAGTCCAAGTACGAGGCAATGAGCGATGCGGAGCTTCGCGGCCAGACGGTCGACTTCCGCCGGCGGCTGGCGGCCGGAGAGACCCTCGACGACATCCTCGTCGAGGCCTTTGCCGTCTGCCGTGAGGGCGGCCGGCGGTTTTTGGGCATGCGTCACTACGACGTCCAGCTGATCGGCGGCATGGTGCTCCACTCCGGGGCCATCGCCGAAATGATCACGGGCGAGGGCAAGACGCTCGTGGCCACGCTGCCCGCCTACCTCAACGCGCTCGAAGACAAGGGCGTGCACGTCGTCACGGTCAACGACTATCTGGCCCGCCGCGACATGGAGTGGATGGGGCCGCTCTACATCGGCCTGGGGCTCACCGTCGGCGCGATCCAGGGGGGCATGGAGTCGGGTGAGCGGCAGAAGTCGTACGACTGCGACATCACCTACGGCACCAACAACGAGTTCGGCTTCGACTACCTCCGCGACAACATGCGGATGGCCGCCCGGGGTGACGACCGCTTCGCCAAGCACCTGCAGCAGTCGCAGGGAACGCTCAACTTCGCGATCGTGGACGAGGTCGACAACATTCTGGTGGACGAGGCGCGAACGCCGCTGATCATCTCGGGGCCGGCCCACGACGACGTCACGAAGTATGCGCGGGCCGACCAGATCGCCCGCCAGCTTCAGGCCGACCAGCACTTCGAGGTCAAGGAGAAGGAGCACACCGTCGCCCTCACCGAGGAGGGCGTGCGACTCGCGGAGAAGCTCGCCGGCGTGGAGAGCTTCTACACCGCCGGCAACATGGAATGGCCTCACCTCATCGACAACTCGCTCAAGGCCCATTACCTCTACAAGCGAGACGTCAACTACGTCGTCCAGCAGGGCGAGGTGGTGATCGTCGACGAGTTCACCGGCCGCCTGATGCCGGGCCGGCAGTGGTCCGATGGCCTGCATCAGGCCGTCGAGGCCAAGGAGGGAGTGCGTATCAAGGAGGAGTCGCAGACCCTCGCGACCGTCACACTGCAGAACTTCTTCAAGCTCTACAAGAAGGTCGGCGGCATGACGGGCACCGCCATGACCGAGGCGACCGAGTTCTGGAAGATTTACAAGCTCGACGTGATCGCCATCCCGCCCAACCGGGGCATGAAGCGGATCAACCACCCAGATGTGATCTACCGTACCGAACGGGAGAAGTGGGTCGCGGTCGCCGACGAAGTGGAACGGATCAACCGCTGGGATACGGTCGCACTCACCGACGGCACCTGGAAGATCGGTCGGATCACCAAGGATCTCGACGGCGAGATCGAGTTTGAGCCCAAGGGGGAGCGGACGAGCGAGCGGCTTCCGACCGCGAAGATCAAGGAGATCCAGCGGAAGGGACTTCCCGTGCTCGTGGGCACCGTCTCCATCGAGAAGAGCGAACGGCTCTCCGACCTGCTCTCGAAGCGCGGCGTCGAGCATCAGGTCTTGAATGCCAAGCACCACAAGCGCGAGGCCGAGATCGTCGCCCAGGCGGGCCGCATGGCCGCGGTCACGATCGCCACCAACATGGCGGGCCGTGGCACCGACATCATCCTCGGCGGCAATCCCGACACGCTTGCCTGGGCAAAGCTCCAGGACACCTACCCGACCAGGCTCGACGTGCCCCGCGCGGAGTGGGAGGCGCTCGTCGCCGAAATTTCCGCCCGCGAGAACATGAAGGCCGAGGGTGAGGCTGTCCGCTCGATGGGCGGCCTGCAGATCATCGGCACGGAGCGGCACGAGGCTCGCCGCATCGACCTCCAGCTCCGCGGTCGCTGCGGCCGCCAGGGCGATCCCGGTTCGAGCCGGTTCTTCCTCTCCCTCGAAGACGACCTGATGCGGATCTTCGCCGGCGAGTGGGTGAAGAACGTGCTCACGCGGCTCGGCATGCAGGATGGCGAGGCGATCGAGAGCCGGATGGTCACCCGCCGGGTGGAAGCCGCCCAGAAGAAGGTCGAGGAGCGGAATTTCGAGGTCCGCAAGAATCTTCTCGAATACGACGAGGTGATGGACGAGCAGCGGAAGCGGGTCTACGGCTTCCGGCAGAAGATTCTCGACCATACCGACGGCGACGCCGACTGCCGGGAGATGATCCTCGAGATGGTCGATCGCCAGATCGACCAGAACATCGGCACCTTTCTCGACAAAGACTACGGCTGCCAAACCTACGCCACCTGGGCCGGCGGCCAGTTCGGCTGCGAACTCGACGGCAACGACTTCCGTGGCATGGCGCCGGAGGAGGCCGAACGGCTGGCTGCCGACGAGGCGGTCCGCAACGCCGAGGCGCAGATCTTCGAGGCGGTCGAGGAGAACCTGCCGACGAGCGAGGAGGAGAGCGAGTGGAACTGGTCGGCGCTCGCGACGTTCGCCAACGCCCGCTGGAAACTTTCGGTCAACGATCGCGATCTCAAACGGGTCGGCCGTGATGGCGTGGTGGAGTTTCTTCAGGAGAAGTCTCGCGATGCGATCCAGCGGATCGACCTGTCGGATGGCGGCCGCTTCCTCGCCCCCGACTTCGGCCTGCGGAGTGCCTGCGGCTGGACGGAGTGGCGGTTTGGCGCCGAACTGCCCGCCGCCGACCTCGCCGCGCTGGAGGGCAATGGGCTCGATCCTGCCGCGTTCAAGCGGCGGATCGAGAAACTGGCCCGCGACGTCTACGACCGCCGCGAGATCGAATATCCGGTCCTCGTGGGCCTCGCCCACTTCAGCGGCCGGCAGCCCGACGGCTCGCGGCGGCTCGACCGCGAGGGCCTGCTCGCCTGGGCGCGGGATCGGTTCGACCCGGCGCTTCCCGACGAGGCCTTCGGCTCCAACGATTTGGAGGCGTTGCGGGCCACGCTCGTGGATGCCAGCCGCCGGCGGCACGCCCGGGCCGATGCGCCCCGCGACGAGATGAAGCGGATGGAGCGGGCCGTGCTCCTTCAGATTCTCGACAACGCCTGGAAGGATCATCTCCTCGCGATGGATCACCTGCGGAGCAGTGTCGGCCTTCGCGGCTACGCGCAGGTCGATCCCAAGGTGGAATACAAGCGGGAGGGCATGCGAACCTTCGATCTGATGTGGAAGGGCATCGACGAGCGGGTCGTGGATATCGTCTACCGCATCGAGCAGGTCGAGGAAGACGCTCTCCGCAGCACCTGGCACGAGACGGCCGCGATCCACGCCGACGCCTCGTCGGCGGTGCTCCCCGATCCGGACGGACAGATGGCTGGCCTGCCTCCCGATCAGCGGGGCGATGCCGGATCGGCTGAACCGATCCGCAACATGGGTCAGAAGGTGGGCCGCAACGATCCCTGCCCGTGCGGCAGCGGCCGGAAGTTCAAGAACTGCTGCGGCAAGTCGAGCGGCGTGGCCACGGGCTGAGGCCGATCCCGAACGCCCGTGCCCCATCGCCGGACGCCCGGGTCCCGGAGTGCGTGCGTGCTGCTGAACGTCATCTATTTTCTGGTCGCGATCATGGCCCTCCCATGGGTGGCCTGGCGGAGACTCTCCGGCGGGCGGCCGGTCGCCGCGCCCTGGAGGCGGCTGACGGGCCGCGTCGACGTCGCCGCCACGCCCGCCGACGCAGCGCGGATCTGGCTGCATGGCGTGAGCGTGGGAGAGGTGCAGTTGCTGGCCGTGCTCGCCGACGAACTTCGGCAGCAGGCCGAAACCGCGGCCCTGCCGCTCGACTGCGTGATCTCGAGCTCGACGACCACCGGACTCGAGGTGGCGGCGAAGCGGTTTGGACCGGATCGCTCCTTTCCCTGCCCGCTCGACTTCACCTGGGCCGTCGATCGCGTGCTCGACCGCGTGCAGCCCGATCTCCTCGTGCTCGGCGAGCTCGAACTCTGGCCGAATCTCGTCGCCCGGGTTCGTCGTCGTGGCATCCCGATCGTCGTGGCCAACGGCCGAATGAGCGAACGGAGCGCCGCGGGCTACGGCCGCATCCGGCCGCTCGTGCGGCGGATGCTCGAAGGAGTGTCGCTCGTCGTGGCCCGCTCGCCGGCCGATGCGGAACGGTTTACCGCGCTCGGCTGCCGTGACGTGGCCGTGACCGGGTCGATGAAGTTTGACGGCGTGAAAGGAGACCGACGGAGCCCCGACGTCGAACGACTGCGGCGGCTGGGGGGATTCGCCGACGACCAGATCGTCTTCCTTGCCGGCAGCACCCAGGCCCCCGAGGAGCGCCTCGCCGGTGAGGCGTTTCTGGCACTGCGCGAGAGCCACCCGCGGCTGCGGCTCGTGATCGTGCCGCGACACGTGGAACGCACGGCCGAGATCGCGGCGATCCTGGATGGCCTCGGGATCGCCTGGTCAGCGCGGAGCCGGCTCAGCGAGGCGGCGACGCTGCCTGCGGATCACGTGCTCCTCGTCGACACGACGGGCGAACTCGGCTGGTGGTGGGGCTCGGCGACCATCGCCTTCGTCGGCGGCAGTCTCGACGGCCACCGCGGCGGCCAGAACATGCTCGAACCCGCCGCCTACGGTGCGGCCGTCTCGTTTGGGCCCCACACCCGAAACTTCCGCGACGAGGTTCAACGGCTCCTCGCGGCCGACGCGGCGGTGGTGGTCGAGGACGGCCCCGCCCTCACGGCGTTCGTCGCGAAGTGCCTGGGCAAACCGGCCTGGGCCGCGACGCTCGGGAGCAACGCTTCCCGGTTCGTCACATCCCAACGGGGCGCCGTGGCCGCCACGGCCCGGATGATCCTCGACCGAGTGCCTCGCGCCGCCAAAGCCGGCCCCGAATCCGGATGACACGGTCCGCGGGTTGCCGTTCTTCCTGCCGTCCTCATAATGCGGACTCGGCCCGGCTTGATCGCCGGCCTCTTTTTCCTTCACCACCCCATCCAGCGCGAGGCTCCTGCCGTGGCACAAGGCAAGTATCTGTTCACCAGCGAATCGGTCAGCATGGGTCACCCGGACAAGTTGGCCGACCAGATCTCCGACGGCGTGCTCGACGCCTACCTCGCGCAGGATCCCCGGAGCCGCGTGGCCTGCGAGACGATGGTCACCACCGGCCTGGCCGTGATCGCCGGCGAGATCACCTCGCAGGGCACGATCGACTACCAACAGGTGGTCCGCAACGTGATTCGCGACGTGGGCTACACCGATGACGAGATGGGCATCGCCGCCGACACCTGCGCGGTGCTTATCGCCGTGGGCAAACAGTCGGGCGACATCGCGATGGGCGTCAACGAAGACGACGCGAAGGGCAAGGATATCGGCGCCGGCGACCAGGGCCTGATGTTCGGCTACGCCTGCAACGAGACGCCCGAGTTCATGCCGCTCCCAATCGCGCTCTCACACCGAATCCTCAACCGGCTCACCGAGGCCCGGCAGAAGGGCGAGGTCGACTGGCTCCGTCCCGACTCCAAGAGCCAGGTGACGGTCGAGTACGAGGGCAACAAGCCGATCCGCATCGATACGGTGGTGGTCTCTACTCAGCACGGCCCCCATGTGTCGAACGAAGAGATCCGCACCTTCATCATCGAGAAGATCGTCAAGCCGCTGCTGCCGAAGGATCTCGACACGTCCAGCATCACCTACCACATCAATCCCACCGGCCGCTTCGTGGTGGGCGGCCCGCACGGCGACTGTGGCCTCACCGGCCGGAAGATCATCGTCGACACCTACGGCGGCTGGGGCCGCCACGGCGGCGGAGCCTTCTCGGGCAAGGATCCGACGAAAGTCGACCGCAGCGCCGCCTATATGGCCCGCCACGTCGCCAAGAACATCGTGGCGGCCGGTCTCGCCGACCGCTGCGAGGTGCAGTTGGCCTATGCGATCGGTGTCAGCGAACCGGTGAGCGTGAACGTCGACACCGAGGGCACCGGCAAAGTCGACGACGAGCGGCTGTGTGACGTCGTGCGGGAGTTCTTCCCACTCACGCCACGGGGCATCATCGACTATCTCGACCTGCGTCGGCCGATCTATCGCAAGACGGCCGCGGGTGGCCACTTCGGCCGCGAAGGCTTCTCGTGGGAGAAGACCGACCGCTCGAAGCAGTTGGCCGAGGCCGCCACGTCCGGAGCTGCTGTGGGTTGATGGCGATGACGCCGGCGGCTTCCCGCGGGCGCGTCGCCGGCGGACTGGATGGTGCGAGGCTTCGCCGCGAGGCGGGGGAGGCCTCCGCATCGTTCATGGTGGACCTGCCTCGGATCGTTGCGGCCGTGATCGGCGGTGCCTCGGCGGCCTGCGGCCTCGTGCTTGCAAGCCGCAGGATCGCCGGTGGATTCGCCAGCGGCGATGCCGGAACGGTGTGGCTCGCAGCAGCGGCGGGCATCGCGTTGGTGGCGGCGGCTGACGTGACCGTTCGGCACGGAGCCGGACTGGCCGCATCGATCGCGGCTCGCTGCGGTCTCGTGGTCGGGATGGTTGCGATCGCGTTGCCGCCGCGTGGTGCCGGCTGGCTGTCGATGGCGGCAGTGGGCCTCGCTCTGGCGGTGGTCGCGGTACGACCGGCGGGCATCCGCGGAGTCACTCGTCGCAGGGCGCGGCAGGCAGCCCCGTTCGACCGCCGCTCGAACGCTCCCGGCGATGGGCCACGGCGAGAGGGCCGCCGCCTCGCCCCGCGAGGCGAGCGAGGACCGGAGCCACCGCGGCGCGACGAGCCTGTGCCCGGACGGCTGCTC
This sequence comes from Pirellulales bacterium, assembly GCA_032117045.1. GTDB lineage: Bacteria > Planctomycetota > Planctomycetia > Pirellulales > UBA1268 > QWPN01. The sequence continues at coordinate 23,608 of JAUMAF010000254.1, forward strand.
CAGCGACTGGAGCGGTTTGAATCGCCGACGGGCACCGACTGCCTCCGCGGCAGGCTCAATCTCTCGATTCCTGCCGGGGGCCGCGCCACACACGCGCACGTCGGATTCTGTCCGGCGTTCGGCGAGACGCCCGTCGTAGAGGTCACGACCGAGTATGATGGTGTCGATGCGGTCGTCGCGGCGGCGGAGGTGCTCCCCTGGGGCGTCCGCGTGGAGTGCCGGCTCTCGGAGCCGGCGGAAGAGCCACTGGAGATTCCGGTGGACGTGTTCGTGAAGGCCCCCCGGTAGCGCACGGAATGGCCCGTTGGCCTCGACATGCCTGGACGACGCTCTTCACCTACGGCGTGATCTTCGCTGGCTTTCCCCTGCTCTGTTTCCTGTTCTGGAACTGGGTGCGGGGCCGATGAGTCCTACGCCGACGGCGTCCGCCCACCACGTTCCGACGAGACCATAACCCCCAGAAGTCGAGTGCGACCATGCTGCATGCGATCGTGATGGCGGGCGGATCGGGCACCCGATTCTGGCCGGCCAGCCGCGCCGGACTGCCGAAGCAGCTGCTGCCATTGGCGGGCGAGAAGACGCTGCTCGAAGACACGGTGGAGCGGCTTGATGGGCTCGTTCCGCCCGACCGCACCATGATCGTGACCTCGGCGCGGCTCCTCGACGCGGTGCGCGATCAGGCACCGCAGATCCCCGACACGGGACTGGTGGGCGAACCCTGCAAACGGGACACGGCCCCCTGCATCGGTCTGGCGGCCCTGCTCGTCTCACGACACGACCCCGACGCCGTCATGGCCGTGATGCCGTCCGATCACGTGATTCGGCCGGCCGCCGACTTTCGGCGGGCGATTCTCCAGGCCGCCACGATGGTGGAGGCCTCGGCTGGGCGACTCGTCACCTTCGGCGTCCGCCCGACCTATCCCGCCGAGAGCTTCGGCTACATCCAGCAGGGAGCCCCCCTGCCGGTCGGTCCGAATGATGCCCCGGCCCACGCGGTCGCCCGCTTTCGCGAGAAGCCACCGGCCAGTGTTGCCGCCGAATACGTCGCGGCCGGCACCTACCTCTGGAACGCCGGAATCTTCGTCTGGAAGGCGGCCACGATCATCGCGGCGCTCGACGAGCGGCAGCCCGAGTGCATGGCCCACCTGCGCCGCATCGCTGCCGCCTGGGACACGCCCACCCGCGACACGGTCTTCACGACGGAATTCGCGGCCATCAACGGGATCTCCATCGACTACGCAGTGCTCGAACATGCCCGGGATGTGGCCGTGATCGAAGCCCCCTTCGGCTGGGACGATCTCGGCGGCTGGTCGGCCGTGGCCCGCCAGCGATCCGCCGACGCCGAGGGCAACACCGCAGTCGGCCGGCATCTGGGCATCGACTCGACGGGCACCGTCGTCCAGACCGACAACGACCATCTGGTCGTCACGCTCGGGCTCACGGATATCCTTGTGGTGCACACCGCCGATGCCACACTCGTCGCCCACCGGGCGCACGAGGAGGCTGTTCGCAAGGTCGTGGCCGAACTCGAGAAGCGTGGATGGAACGAGTATCTCTGAATCTGATCAGCCGGGGCCTTCTGTCGGCTCTCATCTGCCTGGCCGCCGGTGGCGTGATGGCCGACGAGGCCGCGCAGGTGGCCCGCCGCGACGCCGAATGGCTGAGACGCGTGCAGCGGTCGCGGGAGGCGCTCGAGTGGAGCGATGCACTCGTGCAGCACGATTGGCGGCTACAGGCACGGCCCACGGACGGCCGCTGCCGGATTCTCGATCCTGCCGACACCGTGGTCCGTGAAGGCACCGCCGAGGAGTGCCGGACAGCCTTTGAACGGCTCGACCGGCAGGGTACGATCCCGACGGTTCAGGGCCCTACCGTGCTCGTCCTCCATGGCCTCGGTGAAGGACGTGCGTCGATGCGTCCGCTCGTCGAGCACCTCCGCCAGACGCTCGACGCCACCGTGCTCTTCTTTGGCTACGCCAGCACCCAGGCCGACATCGAGACCCATGGCCGGTCGCTCGGCGGAGTGATCGCCGGCCTGCCCGAGGCCGCCCGCATCAGCTTCGTCGGGCACAGTCTCGGCAACCTGGTCGTCCGCCGCTGGATGACGCTCGCCCAGGAGTCGGATCTGGCACGGGTCGACCGCATGGTGATGCTCGGCCCGCCCAATCAGGGATCCGATCTCGCCAGGCGAGTGGCCGGCGTGCAGTTCCTTGCCGGGCTGGCCGAGGGCGCCGCCCGCGATCTCGTGGTCGACTGGCACAAGGTGGCGCCTCAACTCGCCGTGCCACCCTGCGAGTTCGGGATCGTGGCTGGCGGCCGCGGCGACTCGAGCGGCTATAGCCCGCTCCTGGAAGGCGATGACGACGCCGTGGTCCGCGTCGAGGAGACGCGGCTCGACGGGGCGCACGACTTCCTGCTCCTGCCGGTGCATCACGCGGCGATGCTCCGGGATCCTAAGGTGCAGCGGGCCACGGAGGCCTTCCTGAAGGCGGGCCGGTTCGCCGACGCCGATGGTGCGGGGACCGCCGAATGAGCGGCTCCGGCTCACCGTCGATCCCCGTCGGCCGAGTGGCTGGCGTCGACTACGGTCGTCGCAGGATCGGTGTCGCCATCTGCGACGCCGAACGCATCATCTGCAGTCCTCTCTGCGTGCGGCAGACGACCGGCGACCTCACGGCTGACGCCGCCTTCTTCAAGGGCGTGGCCCTGGCGGAAGGCATCGTCGGCTTCGTCGTCGGGCTGCCGATTCATGCCGACGGCACCGACAGCGCGATGTCGGTCGAAGTCGAACGGTTTGGTGCCTGGCTCGGCCGGATCACCTCCCTGCCGATCGTGTTTCACGACGAGCGGTACAGCTCCCGCGAGGCGGCCGGCCTGCTCGCTGGGGTGGGGCTCACCCGCGGCCGTAAGAAGGAGCGGGCCGACGCGGTCGCCGCTCAGGTGGTGCTGCAATCGTGGCTTGAATCGCAGACGCAGGGCGAGCGTCCGGAGGCGCTGGATGGCTAGATCGCATCCGCCTGATGGGCATCACCGGCTCAGGGAAGGCAACCGTCTCGTCGTGGGCTGCGGCTATCTCGGCGAGCGGGTGGCACTGGGATGGATGACATCGGGGTCGCCCGTGGTCGGAGTCACGCGGCGAGCGGCGCGAGGGGCCGAACTCAAGGCGATCGGGATCGAGCCGGCGGTCATCGACGTCACCGCCGCCGATCCGGGCTGGTCGGCCCTGTTTGCCGAGATCGGCTGCCCCACGACCGTGTTCTGGGGCGTCGGCTTCGACCGGACCGCCGGAAGGTCGCACCGCGACGTGCATGTCGACGGCCTGCGAAACCTGCTCGACGCCCTGGCGGCGGCCGCGGGCGGGGCTCCGCCACCGCGGATCATCTTCTCCAGTTCCACCGGCGTGTGGGGCGACGAAGGAGGCGGGATCGTAAACGAGTCCACGCCTCCGAACCCGAGCCGTGAGGCAGGACGGGTGCTCGTCGACGCCGAGGGAATGCTCGCGGCGCATGCCCTCGGATCAGGCACGGCGTTGCGGTTCGCCGGACTGTACGGACCCGATCGGCTGCCGCGGCTCGATGACCTGCGGGCGGGCCGGCCGATCGCCGCCGATCCGGATTCATGGCTCAACCTGATCCACGTGGACGACGCCGCGGCCATCGTTCGCGCTGTCGCCGACGCGGCGTCCCCGCAGCCGCTCTACGTGGTTTCCGACGGCAGGCCCGTCCGCCGTCGCGAGTGGTACGGACGCCTCGCAGAGCTCATCGGAAGCCCGGCGCCTGCGTGGGATCCGGAGGCACCCCGCACCCGCGGCGCCGACAAGCGGGTCGATCCGTCGCTAGTCTTCCGCGATCTCTCGCCGACACTCGCACACCCGGATTCACTCGCCGCCCTCGCGGAACTTGTGGCGGGCGGCTGATGTTGCCAGGAACCCCCAGCGAGGGGCTGCGCGTGCCCCCGTGCCGGCGGTGGGCATGCTCGAAGCCGGGGATTTTGCTACAGGATGCACCGCTGGCCGACTGGGCATCGCCCGTGAGGCGCAAACATTCCCGGCTTCTGTGCGTGCCCCCCGACCGGCTCCTCAGCGTCGCGAGCCGCTGCATCTGGAGGAACGGGCAGGAACTCTGCGAGGGGCTGCGCGTGCCCCGGTGCCGGCGTATGACGGGGCACCGATCCGCTTGAGCGGATTGGTCGACGCAGGCAGGATGCCGAAGCGCCGGCGGCATCCGAGTGAGTGGAGCCCAGGATGGGCGGAACGAACGTCCGGCGACGGGGCATGGGCAGCCCTGAACCAGCTCAGCGTGCCGGCGTGGGCTCCTGCACCTTCGCCGTGTCGGCGAGCCCTCCCGCGGCGGCCAGGGCCTGGAGGTAGTCGATGGTGACGTTCATGGCTTCGTCGAAGTAGAAATCCTGTCGCACGACGGGCTTCTTTTGCATTTCCATCTCTTCGAGCTTCTTCTCCTCCTCGTCTTCAGCCGCCTTGCCCTCGTTCCACTGCTTCTCGAACTCGGTCTCGACGAGCGAGATCGTCTTCTCGTCCTTCCGCTTCTCGTAGCGGGCGATATCGTTCGAGAGCTTCTCGAAATCCTTGTTGTCGACGACCCGCCGAGCCGACTCCTCACGGAGTCGGGCCACGATCGCGTCGCTCACCCGACCGGTCGGCTGGAAACTGGCCCGCGGCACCTTGTCGAAGGTGAGTGCGTGATCGAGGTCGGACTCGCCGATCGGGAGGTGCGACGTGATGCTGGGCAACTCCACGTCGCTGAGCACGCCATCGAGCTGCGTGCTGTCACCTGACGGCCGATAAAACTGCTGGATCGTCACCTTGATCGCACCGAGCGAAGGAGCATTGTCAAACCGCGGAAACAACTGGCGGCCCACGTCGAGGAGCGTCTGCACCGTGCCCTTGCCGTGGGTCGACTTGTCGCCCACGATCAGCCCGCGGCGATAGTCCTGGATCGCGCCGGCGAGGATCTCGCTGGCACTGGCACTGAACTTGCTCGTGAGCACGACGAGCGGGCCATCCCACGACACCCCGGAATCGACGTCGTCGTAGGGGCGGACCTGCTTGTCGGCATCCTTGATCTGCACCACCGGCCCCTTGTCGATGAACAGCCCGGTGAGCTTGATCGCCTCGGGCAGCGAGCCGCCGCCGTTGCTCCGCAGATCGAGGGCCACGCAGTCGACCCCCTTCTGCCGAAACTCGTCGAGCAGCCGCTTGCAGTCGCGGGTGCTGCTCTTGAACTCCGCCTGGCCCTGCTGCGCGCCGGCCATGTCCATGTAGAAGCTCGGCAGGTTGATCACGCCGATGCGATAGGGAGAGCCGTCGGCCTTCTTGCCGTGCTCGATCACCTCGCCGCGGGCCTCGGCATCCTTGAGCTCAATCTTGGCGCGGGTGATGTCGTAGACCTTCGGCGCCGTCTCGCCGACCGGAATCACCTTGAGCCGCACCACAGTGCCCCGCTTGCCGCGAATGAGCTTCACCACCTCGTTGAGATTCATGTCGACCACGTCGACCATCTCTCCATCACCGCCCTGCCCCACGCCGACGACTCGATCCTTCGACTTGAGCCGACCATCGCGGTCGGCCGCTCCGCCCGGAGTGAGCTCGACGATCGTGGTGTAGCCGTCTTCTCCCTTGAGT
>JAUMAF010000255.1:0-4480 GCA_032117045.1 Pirellulales bacterium
CGCGGGCCTGCTCGCAGGGCCACCGCTGGTGGGAGATCGACCTCACCTTCACCGCCGTGCGAATGATGCAACTCATCGGCCTCGCCCGGGACGTGATCCCTGTGCAGGCGGTGCCCCGCCCCACGGCGCGCGGCCAAAGAAACGGGCCTGAACAGTGACGATCCATGAAGGCGAGACGACCGGTGACGGCTCGGCGGCGGCCTTCACCCGCCAGTGTCACGAGCTCGTGCGCGATCTCTACAAGCCGCGGCCATGGCTGTATTTCGCGGACTTTGTCGTGAGCTTCTCCCTGGGCGTGATCTGCCTGGTGGTGTTTCAGCGCAGTACAGACTGGCTCATCGCGATCGGCAGCGGGGCCGTTGCCGGGCTGGCGATCTACCGATGTTCGATCTTCATCCACGAGATCCAGCATCATCCCGAGCAGGAACTGCGGACGTTTGCCCGTGCCTGGAATGCGTGCTTCGGCATCCCCTGCCTGATGCCCTTGTTCGTGTATGACGAGCACGTCGCACACCATTCGGTGGCGAGCTACGGCACGCACGAGGACTCCGAATACCTGCCGCTGCGACCTGCGCGACTGGTTCGCAGCATGGCGTTGATGGCCGTCAGCGTGCTCTATCCCCTTCTCGGTCCGTTGCGTTTTGCCGTCTTCACTCCGTTGGCCTTGGTGTCACGCAGGATGAATCGCTTCGTGTTCACCGTGATGTCCTCGCTCTACAACCTCAAGCCCGGATACCGACGAGCATGGGTGGCTGCGGCGGAGTCTCCCTCCCGCTGGTTCCAGGAAATCGCCTGCTGCCTGTGGGCGTGGGGATGGATAGCTGCCGGCGTCATGGGCGTCATACCCCCGAGCGTTTTCTGGAAAACCTACGTCCTGTTCGTATTGTGGATGGCTCTCAATCAACTGCGAACACTCACGGCGCATCGCTACGACGGTGACGGGTCGCCGCAAGGCTCGCTCTCCCAACTCCTCGATTCAAACACGTTCGATCGAGGCTGGCTGGCGGAGGCATGGGCTCCCTTGGGCCTGCGATACCACGCGCTCCATCACCTTCTTCCCGCGTTGCCCTATCACAACCTTGGCCTTGCACACCGCAGGCTCACAAATGCCCTGCCGGCCGACTCCCCGTACCACCAGACACGGCAAGCGGGATTGTGGCCCGCAATCCTGGACAGTTTCGCCTATGGGGTGCGGGTCCCGACGCCGGAACCAGCCTGCACGCCCGCTACAGGACGGCACGAACGCCAGGAATCGATCGCACGAGCGCGCTCGTTGCCCAACTGAGCCCGAACGACACGCTGAACACGATCAGGGCCTTCGACGTCGCGGGCATCGACGAGCCGAGGAGCAGGTACTGCGTCCACACGACGAAGGGGTAATGCACGACGTAGATGCCGTAGGCATTGTCGCTCAGGTTGTCGGCCCACGGATACCGGGCGCGCATGAACCGAAGGAACAGGGCCAGAAAGGCCATGCTCAGGGTGGCACTGTAGAGCACCATGCAGCATCCCAGCTGCCACCATCCGGCAGGCCGCTCCCACGGCACCGTTGGATCCAAGCGTACGCCGCCGAGCGCGACGACAAGAGCCAGCGCGGCCCCGATGGAGGCGATCAGCCACACCCGCCACCGCTGCGCCAGCGGCCCATCGACTGACAGAAATGTCGATTCCAAGCCGCGGGCGCCGACGGCAACACCCGCGACGAAGTAGACCGCATAGAGCACCGGGCGGCAGGCTTGACCGATGACAAACGGCCCCCACTCCAGCCACCGCAATGGTCCATACACGGCCATCAACGGCAAGAGGCCAAGACCCGAGATGATGACGAGGGTGAGAAAGAACGCTCGGGGTCGCGTCACGAACACCTCGGGAATGGCCTGGTGAGTTTGCCCCATCACTCGAAAGCAGATCGCCAGGAGCAGATCAAAGCCGAACAGCATGGACAGAAACCAGGCGGGACCACTGTTCCACGACCAGCCAACCCAATACGAAAGCGCATCCTCCTCGGCCCCGGTGAGGAGAAAAGCCGGATAGTACGCGAGGGGCATGATGACGGCGAGCGAGAGCACGAACGGAATGCCGAGCCGCCGCCAGCGCTCCACCAGGAAAGAAGCGGCTCCTTTTTTGGCGAGGCTCTTCCACACGAAGAGCCCGGAGATGAAGAACATCAACGCCATGAAAAAGTTGTTGAGCAGCGCCGGAAGCAGGTCGAATGCCCTGCTCGTCATCGGGTCAATGACGGGTGCGGTGGAATGGACGTAGTCCGAGGAATTGAAGATGCCCCAGGTGGGATACGCCATGATGGCATGCAAGAACACGACCAAGACGGTGATCGTGGCCCTGAGGTAATCCAGGGCACAACTCCGGGGGCGGGACGGCTTCGGACCAGCAGGAGTATTCACCGGGAGATTCGCCAGAGAGAGGAGCGGGCGGTCACATCAACTGAGCGGCTTTCCGGCTCGCTCGATCCCGGGGCCGCAGGTCGATGGCACCGAGACTGGGAAAGCTGAAGAACGTCGCAGGCGTCACTCGATGCCGGAGCGCCGCCCGCTCGAGGTGGTCGAACTGCTCGTCGGTGGGATCACCGATCACATACGACTGCGTGTGTCGCTCGGCGGCCAGAAGAACGGTCTCCGCCAGGCACGTGAAGGTGACCTCCGCGTCACGAGTTTCCGGCGTGAACAGCCCCATGTCGAACGGGCAGGAGAGGCCGGGAATCCGGGCCAGACACTTGACGATGCGGATGTCCGGTCGGGCCAACAGGACAGACTGATCGACATTCTCCGGCTGGGCGTCGTCGAGCACGACAGTGTGCGGCCCGAAGTCGTCGGCCCCCAGGATGCTTCCGATGGCGTTCGTGACACAGACGACGATCGTGGCCTCTTTGATCTCCTGCTTGAACGACGTGAGCCGATGCACCACCGGATTCCATCCGGGGATCTCCGGGATCTTGCCCAGTTGCTCTGACAAGTCCACCGCCAGAACCCTCCTCGCCGGAGAACGACGGAACATGCACCGCAGCGCCGCCCGCCCCGTGGAGCCGGCCGCCCCCATCACGGCGACCACGCCATCGGCCCCGATTTCATTTTCAATGTCTTCGACCATGCGGGCGATCGTCAGGGCGGTGAACCCGTGACCGGTGGTGATCGCCACACCCGGCTTGGCTTGCCTCAGCAGCCTTCCCTGTCTCGAGATCGATGGGATCAAGGCGCCCAGGCCGACCATCCTGGTTTCACGATGCTCGGCGTAATCGAGAATCTGGACGACCGCATCCCTGGCCTCGGAAAGTCGCTCGAGCATTTCTTCGGGGGCGTGGGGGATCGTCACCAACTCGCCCCGCAGCAGACGATCATCGACCGGCACTTCGATAGGCCCCAGAATCGTGCACGTGGGCTGGATGATCTCGACGCGGTCGGTGGTCAGCCCCCGCATCAGCGGAAACGGCCGGCGCCGGTCGGCGACCGAGCGGGGATGGACCACGAACAGGAAATCGAGCGGGCCGTCGTATTTCGGGCGGAGCGATTCGATCGTGGTCGCCAAGGCGTGCCGCTTCCACCCGCTCGCAAACACCACGGCATCCGGCGATTGATCGCTCGATGCACCGCTGCGGAATCGTCGATTCCAGAGGGTGGTCTTCGCCTGATCGATGTCCCACGTCTTGCTGTGGAGCACCTCCGTGCCAAACGTGGCTGTCAGCGTCGTGGCGACCGATGTGACAAGCTCGTGCTGGCAAGGACCGACGTCGCCGCTCGCCTCCGCAAACCGCTTCACGGCCAGCGTGATGTAGGTGCCGGCATTGTTCTCGGTGAGCTGCCCGCCACACCGATGTTCCGGGAGACTGGCGTCGGCCGGATGCGCGACGAGGACTTCCCTGCCGCCCCACCTCGACACCATGCACTCGACAAACCGGTCGCGATGGAACGCGAAATCGGCGCCCACCAGCGGCCGCAAAGCCGCTGCCAGCGAGTTCAGGTCGATCGCCTCGGCAAGATGGAGAAAATCCATCCGGCAATACGTGCCGTCTTCGACTCGCTCCTGCGTCATGTCGTCGCCGAATGCCCTGAGACGAGGCCCATGGGAGACTGCTACTCCTTTCCCACCGCCTCGTAGGCGAGCCGAAAGGCTTTGGCCTCGATCAGTTTCTCGAAGTAACGGAGCATTTCGACTTTGCCGGACGGCCGCCCCTCGACGATGGTGCCGATGATGGCAAACGCCATCTCGTCATCGGTGGCTTCACCGAGGAAAACCGTCTTCTCCGGGCCGGGGAGCCGCCGCGGATTGCCTGCCGAGTTGTCGTAGATCACCTCCACGTGCAGCCGCGACCCCTTATCGAGCGGATAGGGATCTTTGGGCAGGTAGCGGTGCTGCCAGTTGAAGTCCCAATCCTTGATCTCGAGCAGAAGCTTCCGCTGCGTGGAATTGGGCGGCTGGTGCCAGATCCGGAACTCCTTCCCGAGGCGATGCATGTGGGGCGCCATCA
>JAUMAF010000256.1:0-2763 GCA_032117045.1 Pirellulales bacterium
ACGGCGGGGTACGTGTCAGGCCTTCCAGGCGCGGGGCCGGACGACGTTCTTCGCGAGGCCGACCGCCTCGAGGCCGCGGATCACCCACCACGAGATGTCAAACTCCCACCAGCGGTGGCCGTGGGCGGCCGAACGCTGATCGGCGTGGTGATTGTTATGCCAGCCCTCGCCATGCGCGAGCAGGGACACGATCCAGTTGTTGCGGCTGTTGTCGCTGGTCTCGTAGTTGCGGTAGCCCCAGAGGTGGGATGCCGAGTTCACGGCCCAGGTATGGTGCAGGCCGAAGACGGTGCGGACGAACACGCCCCACACCAGCATGCTGAGGGCCATTCGGCCGGCCTCGACCGCCGTGCCACCGGTCGACCAGCCGATGATCCCGCCGATCGCCGCGAACGCCAGCGCGTGCACGACGTAGATCACGAACCAGGTCAGGTTCTTTTCGAGCCGAAAGTAGAAGGGATCCCGAAACAGGTCGCGGACATACCGCTCGAAGCAGTAGATGTTTTCATGATCGCGGCTACCCACGTAGAGCCAGCCCATGTGGCCCCAGAAGAAGCCGGCGAGCGGGGAATGCGGGTCGGGCTGATGGTCGGATTCCTTGTGATGCATCCTGTGAATCGCGACCCAGCGGGCGGGTGAATCCTGGAGCGTGAAGATGCCGAAGATCGCCAGCGTGTGCTCGAGCCACTTGGGGCAGGTGAAGCCCTGATGGGTGAGCAGTCGGTGGTAGCCGACGGTGATGCCGAGCACGCCAAACACGAAATGCGTCACGATCGCCGCGACCAGCCCCGTCCAACTGAAGAGCCAGGGGACAAACGCCAAAAGCGACAAGAGGTGGACCAGCGTCAGTGGAATCGCATATTCCCAGTAGATTCGCACCGGCTGCACGGCTTCCGGCAGATCGAGTCGCCGCTCGGCCGGTGGCAGCACCGCCAGCGGCGGAGCATCCTGCGGCAGAACCTCCGCCGTGGCCGTCACCGGCGTCACCATGACGGCCGGGGCCGACGGAACGTTCACAGCAGTATCGAGGCCAATCGCCATGCTGCTTTTTGTCCTTGCAGGGTGCGAGCCATCATCCCCGGCTCGAATGCCAATCCCAAGAGCCTAGCCGCCGGGGAAAGGGATGTCGAAAGATTGTCCGGAGCAGGCTCATCGCTCAAGGAACGAACCGCCCGTCCACCATCATCGAAGTCGTCGTTTTGAGGCCAAACCGTGACGAAATCGCCGACTGGTGCGATTGTACGGATGCGCTGGCCCCACCAGAGCCGTTGCCTGAGCCGACCGCAGACCTCAGAATCCAGGGAACTTTTGCCCGCGGGATTCGTAGAGAACTCGAGGAGAGCATCCGAATGGCGCGAGGAGACCGCATCGAGGTTGAGCACGGGATCGTTGGTTCGACGGTCACGTATCTGCACCATGGCGTTGACATCGGGGACGGCACCGTCGTTCACGCTCGGCCCGACGACTTTCGCAACCCGTTCGGCGGCGGCCGAGTCGTGCGAACGTCCCTCACCGACTTCGCGGAGGGTCGCCCCTGTCGCGTGTGCAACGAGCCTCCCGCCGTGTTCCCGCCAGACGAGATCGCCGAGCGGGCACTGGCGCATGTGGGCCGTGAAGGCTACGACCTCGTAATCGACAACTGTGAGCACTTGGCCACGTGGTGTGCCACGGGCCGGCGGACGAGCCGGCAGGTCGATATCGTGATGGCCCGCATGGCGGCTGCGATCTCTCGGACCACGGCGGCCGTCTCCGCCCGCGTGGCCGTGCGCACGGTGCTCGGTTCGACGGTGCGCGTGGGACTCAGAACGATGGTGCCCGCGGCGCTCGTCGGTGAGGCCGCGGCGCTGGCCGTGGAGTGGCGGGCGCACCAGTCGGGCGCGAGCGAGCGCGAGAGCCGGCGGGCAGGAGAGACGGCAGGCCTTGCTGCCAGTGCCGTCACCTTCGCGGTGGCCGGCGCCGCGGCCGGTCCGGCGGGCATGCTCGCGGGAGCCGTCGCCGGGGCCACGATGTGGCTCGGCGGCTCGTCGGTCGCGTCGGCGGCCACGGCGGAAAGCACCAGCACGAAGAAGCGGCTTTTCAGGGTCTAGGGACGGCGGCTGCGTCGCCGGCGGGCTTCCCCGCGAGTTTCCCGCGAATCCGCTCGACCGTGCGGCGAGAATATTCTTCATCCTTGCCGAACTGGAGCGCCGCGGCGTCGCTCCAGAGCGATTCCCCTGCATCACCCACCTCGTCGATCGCCACCAGAGCCGCGAGCTGGATGTCGGCGTCGGGAGCGTGGGTCTCTGCAGCGAGCGTGGCCAGGGCTTCGGGGGGAGCCGGTGCCGTGGCCTTCAGGAGCCACTGCGCCGCCGCGATCCGCACCGCCGGGTCAGCGTCTGCCAGCCGCGGTGCGAGCGCGACACTCGGATCGTTCTCGCCTCGGGTCGCAGCCCAGCCCGTGCCGGCCACCGCCCAGAACCGCACCGCAGGGTCGGGATCCGTCAGCCGGTTGTTGAAGAGCGTTGCCTCGTGCTCATCGGCCACGGCCCAGGCGATGTCGAGGATGGCGTCGTACCGCGCGGCCGCGCGGGTGATCTCGGGCTCCGTAGCCGGATGAAAGATCGCCCATTCGCTGCCCACGCTACGGGCCTCCCGGCGAAGAATCGGCTCCGGCAGGATGCCGGTGTCTTTTGTCTGCCGCATCCATGCCCGAACCGCCTCACGAAGACGGATGAGATCGCCGCGATGTGCGGGAATGGCCACGAGATCGGCGATTTCATCGGG
>JAUMAF010000257.1:0-3434 GCA_032117045.1 Pirellulales bacterium
TCCTACGTGAGCATGGCGATCTCCTACTGGCAGGTCTCCCGCCGCGACGACGCCGTCACGCTGAGCCGCCGCGGCGTGGACCTGATGGTCGCCGCCGTCGACAAGAGCCAACTCGAAGAGCGGGCCCTGGCGGTCGCTTACGGCAATCTCGCGACGATGTACGCCGAGCAGGGCGAGGAGCAGCAGGCGAAGAACTACGCCGAAATGGCCAGTCGCGCTGAGGCCACCGGCACGGTGCGGTAAGACGACTTCTCCTCGAGCCTCGCTCGTCCGTCTGTCCAAGCCCAGCGCCGTGAGGCGTGGGATGAACTATCCAATCCCAACGCCGTGAGGCGTGGGATGAACTCCGGGATGAGCCCTGCTTCAACGGGGTTCGCCCGCAGCCCTACGGCCGGTCGGCTTGCACGGGTAGGAACTCAGCGAGGGGCTGCCCATGCCCCGCGAGCCGGCGTATGCCGCCAAGCGCAGCCAGGATGGCGAAGCGCCGGCGGCATCCGAGTGAGCGGCGGGCAGGATGCCCGCCGCGAACGTCCGGCACCGGGGCATGGGCAGCCCCGAGCCGCGCACCAGGGCAGCCCGCGGCCTCACGGCCGGTCGGCTTTCACGGGCGGGCGTCGTTACAGCAGGCTCTCGAGCAGGAGGCGCATCTTGCGGAGCTCGGCCACCTGGTCGATTCCCTCCATCGGAGGCATGTGGGCACAGAGCGCCCGCTTGTAGCCCACCCGCTCGAGCTGGGCGACCAGCTTGCCGTATTCGACGCCCCCCTGGCCGACCCGAACCTGGAAGATGTCGGGCTTCGTGTCACGAAGGTGCACGTGGCAGACATACTTGAGGATCGACTCCCACGACGCCATCTTCTTGTGGCCGTAGATGAAATGGCTGGGGTCGAGCGTGACGCCCAGACCAGGCACATTGCGGCAGAGCGACGCGGTGGTCTCGGCGTCCTGCGTCATCCGGCCTGCCGACGTCTTCACGGCAACGACCACGCCCAGCCCTGAGGCGATCGCCACCATCTTGCGAAGCCGTTCGATCTCACCGTTGAAGGGGGTGCCGAGCTCCGAAGATTCCACCACCATGGTGACGACGCCGAGTGTCTTGGCGAGCCGGCAGCACGCATCGAAGTGGTCGTAGAGCACGGGCGTCTCGGCGGCGGCGAACGACACGGCCACCGGCCGCAGTCGCTGGAGATCGCTGCATGCGGCGATCGCGGCCTCGGGGTTTGCCGCCACCTGGGCGGGAGTCAGATGGCCGCCGTGCTCGTGCACGTCGAGTTCGACCGCCGTGAACTCGAGTTCGGCCAGCCGCTCCATCGCGGCGGCCAGGGGTAGGTCGGGCAGGCATTCCGTGCTGACGCAAACGAACACGTTCCAGGACTCCTCTCTCGGGCTTCGTCGCCGGGCGTTCACGCCGCTCGGCGGGCCGGTCGTCGGCCACGAAGACGCAAGGGTAGCGGCCGTCATCGAAAACTGGCAACTTCCCACGAACGGCGCGCGGCAGGGTGCCGTACAATCGCGTACGTCGATTCGCGATGTCGCCGAATCGTGATCCACCCACTCGCGCCACTCGCGATCCTCGAGGAGTGAACAGACGCCCATGCAGATCGAGACCCATCAGCCGCCCACACGGGTGATCCTTGAGCAGGCGAATCCCTGGGGCCGATGGGGCACCCGGGCGGCGTGGATCATCGCAGGCGTGTCGCTGCTCTCGGCCGTGGCCAGCGCCGGCGCGTTCTCGCAGTATTTCCAGCGGGATGCCCGGGTCGTGGAGAAGTATCACTCGCTCTCGAAGGTGGCCGGCGACAAGGTGGCCATCGTGAGCGTCACCGGGGCCATCCTCGGTGGCGACGGATTCGTGCGCTCGCAGCTCGAGCAGATCGAGGAGGACGAGTCGGTGAAGGCGATCGTGCTCCGCGTCGACTCTCCCGGCGGCACCGTGAGCGGCAGCGACGAGATCCATCATCGGCTGGCAAAGCTCGCCGAGAAGCGGAGCCTGCCGGTGGTGGTGAGCATGGGGGGCATCGCGGCCAGCGGCGGCTACTACGTGGCGATGGCCAACCGTGCTGCCGACGACGTGATCTACGCCGAGCCCGCCACGCTCACCGGCTCGATCGGCGTGATCATCCCGCACTTCGACATCTCGCAGGCGCTGCGGAAGTACGACGTTCGCGATGACTCGATCGCCAGCGGACCTTTGAAGGAGATGCTCAGCCCCACGAAGGACCGCACGCCCGAGCTTGCCGAGAAGGAGCGAAAGCTTCTCCAAGAACTCGTGGATGACATGTATCGCCGCTTCAAGGAGATCGTGAAGGCGGGCCGGCCCAAGCTCGACGACGCCGCGATCGATCGGGTCGCGACCGGGCAGATCTTCACCGCCCGGCAGGCCCTCGAGGCGGGGCTCGTTGACCGGATCGGTTTCCTCGAAGACGCCATCGAGCGGGCGGTCGAACTGGCCGGGCTCACCGAGACGACGGCACGGGTCGTGAAATACACCAAGCCCAAGGGCTTGCTCGACGAGGTGCTCGGAGGCGCGGTGCCCGGCAGCCGGGTCGATCTCGCCGCGATCGCCGAACTCACCACGCCCCGCGGCTGGTACCTCTGCAGCTGGCTCCCCGCCCTCGTGCGGAGCGAGTGATCCGGCGAGACCCGCACCGCCGGAACCCGCGGCCTTACGGCCGGTCGGCTCGCACGGGCATGAACTCAGCGAAGGGCTGCCCGTGCCCCGCGAGCCGGCGTATGACGCCAAGCGCAGCCAGGATGGCGAAGCGCCGGCGGCATCCGAGTGAGTGGAGGGCAGGATGCCCGCAACGAACGTCCGGCGACGGGGCATGGGCAGCCCCGAGCCGCGCGAGCCGGCCACGAAGCGTCGAACCTGAAGATCAGGCCAGCACGGCCGTGATCGGCTTGCCGTCGTGGCCGATCGTGAACGGGCGGCCGTTGGGAGCGACGAACTCCTTCTCCCACGGCAGTCCGCAGGCGTGGGCGATCGTGGCGTTGAAGTCGGCCACACTGACGGGGTCGCGATCAGGGGAATGGCCGCGGGCGTCGGATGCGCCGTGCACCACGCCCGGCTTCACGCCGGCGCCGGCAAGCACACAGGAGAAGACCGCCGGATGATGGTCGCGGCCGGCGTTTTCGTTGATCTTCGGCGACCGGCCAAACTCGGTGGCCAGAACGACGAGCGTGGACCGTAGCAGACCACGGGCCTCGAGATCGTCGAGCAGGGCCGCCATCGCGGTGTCGAGTTCGCCGACCTTCTCGGGAAGCTCCTCCCAGAGGTCGCGGTGCATGTCCCAGCCTCCCATTTCCACCTCCACACACCGCACGCCCGACTCCACCAGCCGGCGGGCCAGGAGGCAGCCCTGGCCGAGCCGGGAGCGGCCATACCGGTCCCGCGTGGCGGCGTCTTCCCGCGAGATGTCGAAGGCCGCAAGGTCG
>JAUMAF010000258.1:0-2085 GCA_032117045.1 Pirellulales bacterium
GAGCTGCCGGCGGAGATCACGACGCTGGCCAAATCGCTCTGCCTCTTCGATCCGGTGTCGGCGGTGCCGAGTAGTCGGCTCGTGGAGAGCGACTGGCGGGGTTCAGCGGAGCGGATCGAGCGCCTGCTCTTTGAAAACTCGAAGGTCACGCTCGCGGAGGGAATCGACGAACTGATCATCGTGCCTGACGGCTGGCTCTGGTATGTGCCGTTCGAGATCCTGCCCGTGTCGTCGAGCCGGCCTGATCAAGGGGAGTCGGGCGACGGGCAGCCCGGCGCACAGCGCCTGCTCCGCGACGTGGCCCGGATTCGCTACGCGCCCACCCGGAGCCTGGCCGTGATGCGGTTTGAGCCCCAGGGCCCGGGGCCGATCGGCGTGCATGTGGGTCGACTGGCGAGGAGCGACAAGCCGGCCGATGCCGAGGCCATGCTCGCGCATCTGGCTGCCGCCGTGGATCGCGTGGCTCCGTTGACGGCCGACAGCGGGCTGTCGATTCCCCTGGCAGCGTCGGCCTGCGACACGCTGGCGATCTTCGACGAACTCGCTGGCGAGGGGGGCGTGGCTGGATGGCCGCTGCTCCCCGTCGGCGCAGGCAAGGGGGCGGTGACGTTTGGCGACTGGCTCGCGCCGCCTCTCAAACGTCCGCAGCGGATCGTGCTGCCCGGCCTGCAGACGGCCATGGCGGGCGGCCTCGAGAAGCTCCCGCCACGGCCGGGCGAGGATGTGTTTCTCGCGGCCACCGACCTTGTGGCGGCTGGTGCACGAACGGTCGTGATGAGCCGCTGGCGCATGGGGGGCAAGACCTGCACCGATCTGATGACGGAGTTTTTGCGTGACGCGACCGCCGCCGATGGGTCGCCCGCGTCAGCTGCCTGGCAACGGGCCGTCGATGTGGTGCTCGCCGAGGAGCCCGACGCCGCCCGCGAGCCCCGCATCAAGGTCTCCGGCGACGCGGCGTTGACCACGCCGCCGCATCCGCTGCTGTGGGCCGGCTACCTGCTCGTGGATGTGGGTGAAGGCCGCTTCTCCGAGGAGCCGCCGCCTGCGGCTGGTCAGCGGCCGGCGCCACCTCCGGCTCCTGCGATTCCGCAGGCCCAGCCATGAGCGACGGTGCCGAGGGAAGCTTCACCGGCCTCGCGGTGCTGGCCGTGGCGTCGCTTGTCGCGGGAGCGGTGAATGCGATTGCCGGTGGCGGCACGATCCTCACGTTTCCGGTGCTCACGGCGATCCTCCCTGTCGATGCCGCCCGGCTCGTCACGGCCAACGCCACGAGCACCATCGGGCTCTGGCCGGCGGCACTCGTCTCGGCCTGGTCGTCCCGTGGCAGCCGCGAGGGGCTGCCCTCGTGGGCCCGCTGGCTCGTCGTGCCAAGTCTCGTCGGCGGCATGATCGGCACGCTGCTCGTGCTCTGCCTGCCCCCCGCCTGGTTTGATGGGCTCGTGCCGTGGCTGATCCTCTCGGCGGCGGTGCTGTTTTCGATCCAGCCTTCCGTGGCCGCCCGGGCCGCCAGCCGCGATGGCGGCGATGGCAGCACCACCACCTCACGACTGCTCCTCACCTGTGGGCTGCAGTTGCTCGTGGGCATCTACGGCGGCTACTTCGGCGCCGGCATCGGCATTCTCATGCTCGCGGTGCTCGCCCTGCTCGGGCTGGGCGACATCCACCGGCTCAATGCGGTCAAGAATGTGTTGGCGACGGCGATCAACGGGGTGGCGGCGGTCGTGTTTGCCGCCGGCTCGTTCGTCGGCAGCCACGACGTGGCCTGGGGGCATGCGGGCGTGATGGCCGTGGCGGCCATGATCGGCAGCCTCGGGGCGACGCATGTGTCGCGGCGGCTCGCCCCGGCGGTGATGCGAAAGATGGTGGCCATCATCGGCTTCGGGCTGGCGGGCTATTATTTCTGGCGGCAGTGGTTTGCGTGACCCCCGAGCCCTCTCTCCGATGATCGTTCGCACCACCTCCCTTACCAAGCGCTACGGCGACTTCGCCGCGCTCGACGGCTGCTCGCTCGAGGTGTCCGCCGGGGAGATCTTCGGCCTGCTCGGCCCCAATGGCGCCGGCAAGACGACGCTGCTGCGGGTGCTC
>JAUMAF010000258.1:2095-15685 GCA_032117045.1 Pirellulales bacterium
CGTCGGGCAGCGGGACGGTCGCGGGCTTCGACTGCGCCTCGCGGTCGCTTGACGTGCGGGCCAACACCGCCTATCTGCCGGGCGAGGCCCGGCTCTTCCGCCGCATGAACGGCCATGCCGTGCTCGACTTCTTCGCGGGCCTGCGGCCGGAATGCCGCCGCGATGTGGCCACGCGCGTGGCCGACCGGCTGGGCCTCGACTGCTCGCGGCAGGTGGCACGAATGAGCACGGGCATGCGGCAGAAGCTGGCGCTGGCGGTCGTGCTGGCCACGGAGGTGCCGCTCGTGATCCTCGACGAGCCGACGGCCAATCTCGATCCCACTGCGCGATCGGAGGTGCTCGCGCTCGTCCGCGAAGCGCGGGCCGCAGGGCGCACCGTGATTTTCTCGTCGCATGTGCTCTCGGAAGTCGAGGAGACCTGCGGCCACGTCGTGATCATGCGGTCTGGCCGCGTCGTTCACGAGCAGTCGATCGAGGCGCTCCGCCGCGGCCATCGGATCCACGCGCACCTCCGCGGGGCGTTTCCCGGCGTGCCCGCCGAGTTTGCCGGACGGCTCACGGCGGCGGCGGGCGACGATGGCCGGATCGTGATGGAGACCGACGAGCCGCTCGCGCCGCTCCTGGGCTGGCTGGCCACGCTGTCGCTGGTCGAGATCCGCGTGGAGCCGGTGGGACTGCAGGCCGTGTACGACCGTTTTCATCGATCCGCATGAGGCCCGCATCGACATGGATATGAGTGACACGAACGCCATCGCGGCCGGCCGCGGCGCCATCTGGAGCGCCGCGGTGTGGCGCAAGACCTGGGGCGACCAGCGGATCCTGCTGCTCTCGTTCGCCGCCCTGTGGACCGTGTTTCCCTGGCTCTATCTCTGGCTCTCGGCGCAGATTCCGATGCCGGCGTTTCAAAACGTGCTCCTGCAGGTGATCCCGGAAGACTGGCAGAAGCTCTCGGGGGTGCCCTTCTCCGAGGTGGCCACGTATGCAGGCCGCGTGGCGCTCGCCTTCGTCGATCCGGTCGTTGTGCTGGCGGCGACGGTCTGGGGCATCACCCGCGGCAGCGACGCGGTGTCGGGGCAGCTCGAGCGGGGCACGATGGAGATGCTCCTGGCCGCGCCGGTCCGCCGCACGGCCGTGTTTCTCACCCAGGCGGTTGCCACGACCGCGGCGGCGGCCCTGCTCTGCGGAGTGCTCCTGGCTTCGGTCTGGTCGGTGGTGACCTTCGGGCCCTGGGCGGGCAAGGTGGAGCCGTGGCGATTCATTCCCGCCGCCGCCAATGTGTTTGGGCTGATGGTCTGCATGGGCGGGATCACGGCCTGCGTGTCGGCGATCGACAGCTATCGCTGGCGGACCGTGGGGATCATGTGCGGCTTCTACGTGACCACCCTGCTGGCGAAGCTGGTGGGAAGGCTCAGCGGCAGCCTGGGCTGGGTCGGCTACCTGTCGGTCTTCAATGCCTATGAGCCGCAGCGGCTGGTAGGGGGCGGCCCGGAGGCGTGGCGGCTTCTGGGCCAGTACGACGGCATTCTGCTGGGCATCGGCGTGGCGGCCTACATCCTCGGAGCGGTGATCTTCAGCCGCCGTGATCTCCCCGCGCCGCTGTAGTTTCTCGGCTGTTGTGGTGCTGCAGGGCCCCGGTGCCGCATACTATTTCGATGGCGGGCAATCCGGGTTCGACTGCAACCCCGTCCGTCGCATCCTCGTGGCGAGGTTCCTTCATGATGTTTCTCCATCGGTTCGCTGCCCGGTCGGCGATGTTCGCCTGTGGCGCGGCGTGTCTGCTTCTGACGGCCCGAGCCGAGGAGGCGACGCAGGTGCCGGCCACGGAAGGAGAGGCAACGCCTTCGACCCCGGCGGCGGTGGCCGAGGAGACGCCTGACGGCGACCAGCCCGGCCAGCCCTTGCTCAACGACGCGATCAACGCAAAGCTCGAGATCGACGAGATCGACGACTTCGGTCGCGTGCTCGATCTCTGCAAGAAGGCCCTCGAGAAGGGGCTCGACGCCGACTCGAAGAAGTTTGCCGAGGATCTCTACACCGGCACCCTCATCGATCGCGCCGCGATGCTCTCGGGGGCGATTCTCGACGCCGACGAGCCCGACCAACAGTGGCGACGCATCCGCTCCTTTGCGATGCGGGATCTCAACGAAGTGGTGGCCCGCGATCCCGGGTTTGGGAGCGTTCATCTCATGATCGCGAGGCTCGAGGCGCTGCCTGGCGGCAATCGTGCGCGGGCGGCAGCCGCGGCCACGAAGGCGCTCGAACTCCTCGGCGATGACCAACTGCAGAAGGCTCAGGCCAATCTCGTGCTGGCGTCGCTCGACGATGATCCGGAGAAGCAGCTCCGCTTCCTCGACGCCGCGGTCGAACTCTCGCCTCGCGATGCCGACGTGCGGCGGGCCCGCGGCATGCACCTGCTGATGCAGGACGAATATGAGAAGGCTCGCGAGGATCTCGCGGTGGCGGTGGAGGAGGAGCCCGAGGATCCGTCGCTGCTCGAGGCGCTCGGCATGGCCTGCATGATGAGCGAGCAGATGGAGGATGCCCGCAAGGCCTTCGACAAGGCGATCGAGCTCGATCCCGAGGCCGCCGGTCCGTTGCTTCAGAGGGCGCGGGTCTACGCGGTGGGGGGAGACCAGGACAAGGCGCTGGCCGATATCGACCGCGCGATCGATCTCGCGCCCCGCGATCAGGCGGCCCGGCTGCTCCGGGCTCGGATTCAGCAGCAGGCGGGCAACACGGAGGCAGCCCTGGCCGACATCGAGGCCGTCCTCGAGCAGGATGCCGACATGCCGGCGGCGCTCGAGCTCAAGGGCTTGATCGCCGCGGAGCGGGAAGACTATCCCGAGGCGATCCGGTGTTTTCGGAAACTGGTGGCGAAGAATCCCGACGACGCCGTGTTGCTGAGCCAGCTGGGCACGCTCTTCCTGGCGGCGAAGCAGCCGCGGGAGGCGATCCGGCGGTTCACGAAGGCCCTCGAGATCGATGCCGACAACTTTCCGAGCCGTCGTGGCCGCAGCGATGCCGAGATTTCGATCGGGGATCACGTGGCGGCGATCGCCGATCTGGAGAAGGCCTATGCCCTCAAGCCCGACGACACGGGCATCCTCAACAACCTTGCCTGGCTGTTGGCCACGTCGCCCAACGACGACATCCGTGATGCCGATCGGGCGATCGAGCTGGCCACCAAGGCCTGCGAGGCGACGGAATGGAAGGAGCCCCACATCGTGAGCACGCTGGCCGCGGGCTACGCGGAGAAGGGCGATTTCGAGACGGCTCGGAAATACAGCCAGCAGGCGGTGGATGACGAGGAGCTCGCCGACGAAGTGAAGGATCAACTCCGCGGCGAGCTCGCCAGCTACGAGGCGGGCAAGCCCTGGCGGGAGCGGCAGGAGGTGGCCGAAGGGGGCGACGCGGTTCCCAGGCCGGAGGCGGGCATCAAACCGGAGAAGGAAAAGCCGGCGGCGACGGCATCGCGGGATCGCAAGCCCCGCCGGCCGTTCGACGAGTGAGGGCGGTTTGCCCGCGGCCTCACGGCCGGTCGGCTTGCACGTCTTGGGCGCGAGCGATGATCGCAGCTGATGGGAGCTACGCAGTTAGGCGGCGGCGGGGATCATCACGCCGCGGGTGAAGATCATGGCAGCGTTGGATTGCGTGATAAGGGTGCGGGTCGCGGCATTCGCCTTGTAGCCGAAAAACAGGGGGCGAATATCGTCCCCCGGATGGGCTTCCCGCACCTTATCCACGATCCTGAGAAACTTCACCACCTCGGTGGTGCTCACGGTCGCCTTGGTCTCGCAGAGCACGGTCACAGGGCGGCCGTCGATCGTGCCACGGACGACAACGTCGAACTCCCGGCAAAGCCTGTCCGCCGTGGTGATCTCTTCCGGCCCGGCGGACACGGTCACGAACCGCCAGTATTTCTCGAGCAACTCGGGCACAAGCTCGCAGGCGAAGTCTTCGAGGTTGGCACCGACGGCATTGGAGAGCCCGCCCACTTGCTTCGCGAGGTTGGCGATCGCACGCTGCATTTCTACGAGCGACACCTGCATCTCCTGCTGTGACTCGCGCATCTCCTGCTGGGACTCGCGCATCTCCTGCTGGGACTCGCGCATTTCCTGCTGCGCGATTCGCATCTCCTGCTGCGATCGGGCCAGTTCATCGAGGTATATCCCAGTGCGCCTCTGGGCCTCGGTGAGTTCTTCGACGCGGGCTTCCGTGCGTTTCTGGGCTTCAGCGAGGTCTTGAACAACCTCGGTCAACTTGTGGAAGTCTGCACGGTTGACGAGTTCGGCATGGGAGTCCACGAAGACCTCGGCCAGCACGTCGGCCTGTTGCTCGGGGAAGACGCGGATGAGACGGCTGCGGATGTCGGATACGGTGGTCATCTCTTCACCTTACACACGGGGGATGCCGGGCGAAAAGAAAGTGTACAGATGAATAGCATTATGTCAAGCGGTGGAGGGGCGGCCCAACGCCGTGGGGCCGTTCCCGTACAAGACCAACGCCGTGAGGCGTGGGGTGAGGCCTTCAGCGGTTGGGCATCGCTTCGATGTCGGCGGCGATCGCGTTCCAGAGGGCGATCCGCGCCTCCATGCAGCCGCGGGCCACGCTCGACGCCTCGGCCCACTTCGCGGGATCGTCGCCGCAGAGGCGGGCCATGATCCGGCGGCACACCGGGGCGTGCTTCTCGTCGTCGGCCTCGATGTGGCGGTCGAGGTAGTAGCGAAACCGCGACCATGAAGGATCGCGGTCGGCGAGCGATGCCACCAGGCCCCGGAACATGTCGGGGATCACGTCCTCGCGGCCGTAGGTGAAGGCCGCGACGATGCCGTGGGTGGAGCCCGACTCGATTACGGTGAACGACTCGCGAACGAAGGCAGCCGCCGCCGGCGGTGCCCCGGCTGCGTCGAGCACATGCGTCATCGTCGCCAGCAGGCCCTGGCCTCGCGGGCCACGGCCGGGATCGACTGTTGGGCCCGCTGTCGATTCCTGCAGCATCCCGATCATCCGCTCCACGGGGCCGGTATCGGCGCCGGCCTTGCGCATGCCGTCGAGGTAGAGTTCGAAGTGGGAGGCGGAGCCGCCTTCAGGGAGCGCGTCGGATTCCTCGTCGAGCACGATCTCGTTGACGAGCCGGCGGGCCTCGGGATCCGCCGAGGGCACCCACGGCAGGGAGGTGCACGTGAGCCGTTGCTGCATTGCCTTCAACAGGCTCTGGAAATCCCAGACGGCGAAGACGTGGCTCTCCATGAACCGTCGCAGCCGGTCGCCGGAATCGACGAGGCCGTAGATGCGGTGGCGGACGAGCCGCTCGCGGGCGTCGCCGAGTTCGATCGAGCAGGCGTTTCGCGAGCTGCCGGTGGCTGTCGGCGGGAGGAAGGCCGTGGCGGCGGGGAGGGTGGAGGAGGGCATGATGGGAGGCTCGCGGAGGGGGTGGGCCGTTTAATTCGACACTGGTTTTATAGCCCGTTCGGCCGCCGCGGCGATGCCCCCGCGAGACGAGTGGGTCGATGGGTGGGGCGGGCCGATCCACCCTGCACCCCTGCGGCTACTTGTAGTCAGCTTCTTGGAGGAGGTAGGGCGCGGGCGCGGATCTGGATCTCAGCCAGGTGTCGGCTGTAGGAGAGTTTGTCGAATACGTGGCGGATGTCGGATTCCAGACGGTCTTGCGCGTCAGCAGTTGGGCATACACATACGACGGAAGTTCATTTTTGAGCAGCGCGGTGTGGCCATCGCAGAAGGCGACGATCACGCCGCCGGGATGCTTCGATGACGGCAGGCTGGCCATCCCGGGGCCCGACACCGGGAGCGTTCCGCTATTGATGATTTTCGCGGGAAGCGGCCCGCTCACCATGCCAAAGCCAGGCACCGGTCCCGGGGCGCCGGCGACATACGAGGCCGACCCGCTCGTAAACACGAACGTGCCGACCGTCGCCGGCCGCACGTCCCAGAAGCCCTGCTCGAACGACGCATCCGAGTTGGCTGGGCTGCCGCACTTCTCGGAGAGAAGGAGCGTGGTCGCCGTGCCATCGGCCCCCGTGATGTCATCGAAATCAATCCGGCCCGAGAAGCTGCCGGAGGTGATCGTGGTGTCGAGCATCACGCCGTCAAACTTCGATGGGGGCACCCCAACACCGCCGTTGAAGGCGGTGCCACAGTTGCCGGCGTAGGCCAGCACCGGCTGCGACATGATCTCCGGAGGACTGGAAGGGCAGGAGAAAAACGAGATGTAAGGAGCCGCATAGGTGCCCGCGGACCAGGCGGCGATGATGTCGTTTCGCTCCATGAAGGGCAGGAGCATCGCCGGCCACGATGGATAGATGGTCCCCGAGTTGACGAAAGTGAGCGAGTTGCGCCAGCCCGGGATGAATCCGTTGGTCTCGTCGTGGCGAAGCGCGGCGAAGGCGATCTGATACTGGTTGTTGGCGCACTGCGTGCGGCGGCCTGCCTCGCGGGCGCTCTGCATCGCGGGAAGCAGCATCGCCATCAGGATCCCGATGATCGCGATCACGACCAACAGTTCGACCAAGGTGAACCCGCGGATGGTTCTGCGGCCGGGCATGGGGCTGTCTTTCATGAGTCAATACTGGTCGAAGGTGTGGCGGATCGTCATCTGGCGAACCTGCCCGCTGGTCGGCTCGTAGCAGCGGATCCGGATTTCGAGCCCGTGGAGCGGCACCGGATACGGGGGGGAGGTTTCATACTCCGATGGATTGTCGGGCACGCCGTCGCCGTTGTCATCCGCGCCGTTCACCGCCTCGTCGATCAGGCCGTCCCCATCGTCGTCGAGGCCGTTGAACTCGTAGTGCCGGCTCCAGGTGTCGTAGGTGGCGAGCGGCAGTGTGGCCGACTTGCTGGTGCCGGACACCCGCATGCCGGCCGACTGAAAGGCCGAGGTTCCCGAGGGGGGAAAGGTGCCGGAAATCGCCGTGGGCGACCCGCCGCCCCAGCCCAGATCCACGTAGCATCCTCGGGCGGTCGGCTCCCACAGGCCGCTCTCGACCGAGTAGCAGAAGTAGGCTCCGGTGTCGGTGGTCTTGGCGAGCGTGCCCTCGGCAGCCCGAACCGGGAGCCTGTTTTCGCTCGCGTATTCGCTCGCGGGCGTCCAGGGCGTGTAGCCGGGGTCGGAGGGAAAGAGCGTCACGCCGTATTTCTGCTGCGCGACGGCATCAGGATCGAACACCCGCACGTCGAAGGCGATCACGTTGGCCAGCATCACGTCTTCGGATTCCCGCTCCGTGTCGGTGAAGGTGGCCGACTGCGGGAGGAGATTGAGCTGATCCACCATGACCCGGTAGGGAAAGCTTCCGGAGCGGATCGAGGAAGTCTTCGCCAGAAACAGCCGGTTCTCCCGCTTCGTGAGATCGGCGAGCGAGTTGGGAATGGCGAATGACCCGCTCAGCCTCAGCGACAGATCATAGACCGGCGTGGAGAGCGGCCCCACCACGAGCTGCGCGGCAGGGATCGCGTTGTCATTGGTCGAGAACGGCGGTCTGCCGATGTAATCGACCACGATCAACTGCCGGCGATGCAGGTCATAGAGCCGCGTGTCGGCCAGCGGCTGTGTCTGCGCCGGCTGGCAAAACCACGCCACCTCCGCGTAGGGCGACTCGATCCTGACCCCGGCGGGCCCGAAGCTGCCGACCAAACGATCTCGCGACGATTTGGTGGTGAGGAAAAGCATGTCGTCGGTGTCTGCCTCGATGGTGGCGGTGCCGTGCGCGGCGAGCGCATCCCGCCGCGGCCCCTCGATCAGTTCGAAGTATCCGGCGCTGGTCTCGGGGGCGGGCCACGAGCCGAAGCTGACCGTCGTGCCGGCGAGATCCTTGCGGAGCTTCCAGGCGGCGTTGCGGATTTGTCCGTTGAGCGCCACGCTGGCCTGGCTCTGGGAGAGCGAGCGGCTGTACATCGAGAAGAGCTGGGCGAGGGCCCCCATGATGACCAGCGTGATCGAACTGGCCACCAGCAGCTCGGTGAGGCTGAAGCCGGCTTGGCGTCGCGAGCCGACGCGGAGAAGCCGTGGGGCCGAGCCAAAAAGGGGGGAGGAAATGGGGTTCATCAGGTCATTCCAGATACCGAAGCAGCCGGATGGTGTCTCGAACGTTGAGGTCCTCCCCCGGACTGTAACCGACCGGGATCGAACGATCGACGATCGCGAACAGCCGTTTGTACTGAACCACAGGCACGGTGGCGGTGTCTTCCGTGACTTCGAGTGTGATCCACACCGCAAACACGCTGGACCGGATCGTCGCCGTGTTGGCCAGGCGAATCGCGGTGGTGTGGGCGAGAAACGGATGTTTGTCACGGGGGTGGAGGCCCGTGCCGGAGGTGAATGCCTCGCGGGCGATCGACTGGCCTGCCTGGTGGCTCAGGGAGAGCAGGTGGGCCATGGATCGCGCGGGGGTCGGCAGGTTCGCGGTGCCGCTCGTGGCGGCAGTGCCACTGGCAAAGGGATTCACCCGCACGGTGGCCGTGCCGGTGCCGGAGGCGATCGTCAGCTGGGTGCCGCTCAGCAACGCCGCCCACACGAGGGCGTCGGCATCCACAGCGGGCGAGGTTCCCGACACGATCGTATTCACGTTGATCCGGCCGGGCTCCCGCCAGGTCGAGAACTGGTGCAATCCCAGCTGGTCGAGCCCCGTGTCTTTGACGCCCTGGTGGGTGCCTGAGACAAACACGGAGTTGCCCGCGAAGCGGGAGGGCACGGAGGTGGCGTCCATGATCGCGCTCGCGGAGCCGGTGGCGATCGACCGCAGCGGAAAGTTGTAGTTTTTCAGCAGGTCTTCGGCCGAGTCGGAAGGCACGAGCGCCAGCTCCGCATGCGATACGAACGGCCGGTTTGGCCAGTGAAACCGCGGCACATACTTGTCGGGCCGGCCAACCCGCGATGCGTATGAGACGAGCATCGAGTTTCCCTCGACGAAGCCGCCGCTGTTCCAAAACACGGCCAGCGGCGACAGGCCGCTAGGCGGTTCGAGCGGCCCAGCGCGGCGCCGCGTCGTGAATGCGGCGCTCGTCGAAGGAAGCACAGCGACCGTGCCGGTGTCCACGACCACATAGGGATTGTCAGCCGCGTTGGCCCGAGTCGGATCGGCGAGGCGTTCCAGGGTGAGCGTCGTGCACAGCGGATCGTAAAACACCCCCTTGTCGACGATGACGGAGGGCGAGCCCGTTGAGAAGTAGGCCCAGGTTCCGCTGCCGCGGACATAGAGATGGCCGCCGTCGGCGAGCGGCGGGATGGCCGAGTTGGAGCCGTTGGCGTAGGCCGCCTGAGTCACGACATTCGGCCCACGAAGGAGATACTGGGTCTGCGTCTTGTTGCTGGCCGTCAGTTGTTGGGGATCGATGAACTGCAGCAACTGGTCGGGCTTGAAGCGGACCTGCCAGACGGGATACTTGTCGCCCTGCTGGGTTTGGAGGAGCGTGAGGTCGAGCGCATTGCTGGCCCCGAGTGCGGCTGAGAGGATCTCGCTGGGCTGCGAACCGCTCGAGCCGGTACGGGTCGTGGTCCACGTGGGCCGCAGCAGCGTGACGAAGAGCTGGCCGGTGCCGCTGACGGGGTTGGTCCAGCCGGCCGTCTCGGCGATCACGAGCTCCGGCCGTTCCACACCCCAGGCGAGGGCCCGATTCTTCTCCTGGCCCGTGTTGGTGGAGACGTCGCCGTCCACGTCCCAGCCGTCCGCCGGGATGGTGTCATATTCGAATCCCGTCATCGTGGAGTCTTCGTCTCGAAAGTCGAGCACGTTGACGGCCCACTGCGCCGCCATCGCCGGTGTCACGTCCGTGCCGCCGACGGCCAGGGCGAGCGTGTAGAGTCCGCGGAGGTAGTTGCGGGTTTCCACCGCCGACGTGCCGCTGAGCCGGCGATTGATGTTGAACTTCAGCCCGGCGGCGGTGTCGGGCGAGAGCGCGTTGCGGGCATTCCACGGATAGGTCAGCGAGGCCATGAAAGGCTCGACGAGCGCCGCGGCCGTGCCTGTGAGGGCCGGGCTCTCCCAGCTGTCGGTCGTGAGCGACATGCGCAGCCCCTGCGTGCGATCTTCCAGGGCAGCCGCCAGACGATTGGGCAGGGCGAGGGCGTCGATATCGCCGGCGCGGAGGATTCGCTCGAGGTCGGCCAACGTAAACAGGTTGTCGTCGATGCCGGCGCTCGAGCCGGTGAGCGTGGCGCCGGGCCGTGCCGCGAGGGCGGAGAGCCGCACCTCGTAGGGATCGTCAATGGCATCGACCGAGGCCGTCAGGAGGTCGGGGGCCTGAAACACGACAGTCGGTGAAATCTGAGCGGTGGTTCCTGACGGTGTTTCCACATACATCTTCACGTGGCCCCGCAGGTCGGCGACCGTGTTGGTGCCGCTGCAAAAGCTGCGATAGAGCGAGGTGGTGCCTCCCGCCAGCCACGGGTCGCTGGTGCCGGTCTGCTGGGTCCTGTCGGCATCGTCGCCGGCGATGCCCGGCTTGCCGTTGGCGCCGTAGCGGCCCGTGAAGGCGCCGATCGCCGGCGGAGCCCGGCGCTGCGATACTGTGGGTGCGAACGACTGGGTCGCCGTGCCTCCGGCGATCACGTTGGCCCAGGCGCCGGCCGCGGCGATGCTGCTGGGGCGGGTGAAGGCCGAGAAGCCGCCTGCCGAGGGGAGCACGCCCGAGACCACCAGCGAGGCGTCGATGTCGGCTGGACCATAGCCCATGCCCAGGCGCGTGTCGGGGCCAAAGCCGCTCGAACCCGCCGGGCGGGCCGCCATCCCGGCGGCGTTGAGATTGATCCGGCCGTCGAGATCGACGATCAGATACGACACTCGATAACGAATCTTGTTGCCGTCGGGCGACACGGTGGGGGGCAGGAAGCCGGCGGTGCCGTCGATCCAGATGCCGTCGAGGATGCCGTCGTTGTCATTGTCAACCTGGGCCGCCGTTCCGGACGTGCCCGTCAGGAAGGAGAGCCGGTTGAAGGCGCTCGCCACCTGGCCGCCGGCGAGCACGGGCTGTGCGAGCCAGGCATTGGCATCGTCGTAGGCGTCGTAGGGCTCAGGAGTGGCCGAGCCCGACACCGGGGTGAACTCCCGGCCGTTGATGCGATAGTCGTAGGTGTCGGAGGTTCCCAGGGAGAGTGCCGGCCGAAAGGGCACGTTGGCCAGATACACCTTGGTGGCATCGACGCCAATGATCCGAAAGCTCTTCCAGTCGCTCGCCGAGCGTTCCTTGAGCGTGAGGATCCGGCCGTTGAGCCGGGCGTTGGTCGCGGAGGTGAGCGTGAGCGTGAGGATCGGATCGCGGGCCACGTTGCCCGAGAGCGTGGCTCCGCTGCCGCTGATGGTCGTGTTGCCGTATTGGTCTTCGAGGAGGCTCTCGGAAAGCCGGCTCGCCGTCGTTTCCCGCGCTCCCCGCAGGGCCAGCATCAGAGCTTCGTCGAGGGCGGCGCGATTCTGGATCGCCGTCATGTCGGACGAGGTGGCGGCGTTGGCAAACGCCCGCGCGGTGGCCCGGGCCCTGATGGCCGTGATCAGCATCAGGGTGCCCATCATCATGAACAGCGTGAGCGACGTGAGCACCATCAGCAGTAGGGCGCCGCGACGCGGATGCGGCATGTCGTGCTGAGATCGCGTCATGATGCGGTGCCTACCAAGGCCGCGTCCGGCGGCCGGCTGGGGTTTAGTCGAGCGTCACGCGATACTGATCGACCCGAACGAGGTTCTCGAAGCCGATCACCGCGACGCTCCGGCCGGCGACCAGCGCCGGATCCACATCGAGCACCACGTTGCCGGTCCACGACGAGGCCACCTGCGCCCAGATGGGGAGCGTGTCGGGCACGAGCACGAGCACGAAGGAACAGCCCTTGAGGTAGCGGTCGCGGAGATCGTCGTCGGCCACGGAGAAGAGCGGGAAGCCCTCGTCGGCGAGCAGGATGGGAGTCTCCGTGTAGTCGCCTTCCTTGCGGAAGATCGCGATGCTCAGCGTGGCCTCGTTGGTGCCGGCGATCGGGGCCAGCATCGCCCCCCAGCAGATGGCCTTCTTCGATTCCCGTGGGCCGTTGGTGCCGCTGTTCATGAAGATGTTGAGCGGTGTTTCCGTTACGGTGGGCATCTGGAAGGTGAGCTCGTCCTCGAGGTAGAAGCCGCGGTCGTCGTCGATCCGCTGGAAGAGGGTCGGAGGGATCGTGCCCGTGGCCGTGATGCGGGAGTCGATCGAGACGGTGCGGTTGCTCTTCCGGCCCTTGCCGCGCTTCGCGGGCGGATCGGGCACGAGCTTTTCGAGCATGACGCCGAAGACACAGGCCTGCGTGTCGGAGACGAGAATGCTGCGGGAGGCGAGCCCGCGAGAGATCGCCTCCGCGTAGGCGTTTTCGGCCAGCGTGCCGGCGCGGTCTTCGAGCGTGGCCTGGGCGAGCCGCGCGCCGGCCGCGGGCAGGACGGCGGCGAGGCTCGTGAGCCCCACGATCAGGATGCCGCAGGAGACGAGCACCTCGAGCAGCGAGATGCCGGCCCGCCGCGGCTGGGCGGGCGGTGGCATGCAGCGGTGTGGGAAGGTGGATGCCGGCATGGAGGTGCTTATCGTCCGAGGCTGATGCCCGAGAGGGCGTTGTAGCGGGCAGCCCGGAGGGCCGCGGCGTCGGCCCCCACCTGCGGCACGTTGGCGGCGGTGGAAACGTGGCCCGTCTGCGGATGCACGACGATCCACACCGCCTGCTGGCTCCGGAGGCCCGTGTTGTTCTCGATCTCCTCCCGCGTGGTCAGAAAGAGATAGATCGGGCCGGCCGGGGCGATCGACTGGATGGCCCGCACATCGGCCGGGCCGAGGGCGTGCTGCATCACGTCGTCGACGCGGCCCACGCTATCGAAGCCGATCGCGATCGCCCCCTTGCCGCCGAGGCTGCTCCAGGCGCTCATCGGATCGTCGCCGATGCCGCTGAAGCGAAGGTCGATGGCCACGGCCTTGCCGCACTGGAGGGCCACGTCGCCCTGCACTGGATAGCGGGCCGCGCGAAACACCAGCGGGCTGGACGAGCTGCCCGTCTTCGTCGGCTCGGGCCAGATCGTGTTGCTCACGGTCTGGCCGGCCGAGGTGCGGAAGCCGATCGTGCAGTTGGCCACGCCATCGGCCACACTCGTGCAGGCCAAACTGAACCAATCGGATGCCGGCTGCGCAGCCGCCGTCGGCGATGCCGCGACGCCCCCGAACTGCACGATAAAGCCGTTGAAGAGGTCTTCGGGGCTCGCATTGTCGGGAACGAGTCCGATCACCGCCACTGTCGAAGTCGCCGAGAGCATGGTCGGGCCCGCCACGGCCGTGCCGGTGACGAGCGGGGGCGAGTCGGCGTGGAAGAGCCGCACGCAGGCGTTGGCAGACAGCCCCGCCGTGGTTCCCGATTCGAAGATCACCGAGGCGCCGGTCGTGTGGCCGAGCGCCCGCGACTGGGTGGATGCCAGCACGGAGGCCAGCGAACGGGCCGTATGCCGGATCTGACCGCTGGCGCCGGGATGGGTGCCCGCCGTCACCAATCCAAAGAGCACCACCATGATCCCCGCCACCACGAGGAGCTCCACGAGCGTAAAGCCATGTCGCCGTCGCGTCATCGGGCGGCCTCCGCATCGAGGT
>JAUMAF010000259.1:0-285 GCA_032117045.1 Pirellulales bacterium
TTCGCCTGAATGAACGCCCCATCCGCGGTGCCGCTGCCGACCGACCCCGGATAGAGGTTCGTTGCGCTCGTGCCCGACCAGTTGACCGAGTTCGTCCAGAGCCCCGTGCCCGATAGCGTCTGCCAGGTGTAGTTGGCGGCCGCGGCCGACGGGCTTCCGCACACGCACGCGGCTACCGCGGCACAGGCGACCAGAACGGGCATGCTCGAGAATGAACGACTCATGGCAACGATGCCTCGGGTACGTGCTCGAAACAACTGGCGACTCAGAACAGGATGCGACTCA
>JAUMAF010000259.1:295-11878 GCA_032117045.1 Pirellulales bacterium
CCGGCAAGCGCCATCGCCGTCGGCTCCGGCACAACAAGCACGTTACCAGTGGCCTGCGAGAACGTGAGCGTCTGACCGCCCGAGGCGAGCGAGTAGGTGCCGTCGAGGTTGTCCGCCCACGTGCCGGCGTAGAAGCCGGTCGACGACACCTGCCCGAACGAGCCCGACGGCGAACCGGCGAAGCTGAACACGTTGAACGTCGTGTTGTCGGGCACCGCGCTGCCGCCGAAGGCAAACGACATCGTGCCGCCGTAGGTCAGGCCCCCGGCGTTGAGGATCGTGAGGCCGTCGTAGTCGGTGCCACGGGTGCCGGCCGCGAGCAGATCGATCAGGGCTGTGCTCGTCGAGGTGAGCGTGAGCGAGCCGAGCGAGAGCACGCCGGTGGTCGACCCCGGACTGAGCGTGCCGCCACTGATCGTGGCGGCACCGCTGGCCGTGCCGCTGCCGCTGAGCCACCCCGTGGCCGCCACGGAGAGGATCGACGAACTGCCCAGCGAGCCATCGAGCTGGAGCCCGCCGGCCGTCACGGTCGTCGTGCCCGTGTGGGTGTTGTTGCCGCTGAAGATCACCTTGCCCGCGCCCGTGCTGTTGATGGTGATCGGGCCGCCACCACTGATCGCGTTGCTTAAGGTCAGGTTGCCGGCGTTCGAGCAGGAGAGGGTCAGGACGCCGGTGCCACCCTGATTGATCGTGCCGGACAGAATGCGATCACCGGCCCCGATCACCGCGATTCGCTTGGCACCGGTGCTCGCGATGTTGATGCCATTCACTTCCGTCACGGTGGAGAGGGAGCCGCCGAGATTGAGCGTGGCAGTCGAACCGGTGGTCGCCAAGTCGATCCGCCCCGTGCCGAGGGCGCCGTTGGTGCCCGAGGCCGGGCTCGACTCGAGCACGGAGTTGATGCCGCCCCGGAAATCGATCACGCCGCTGAACGTGTTGCCCGTGCCCGAGAGCTTCAGTTGCCGGGTTCCCGCGGTGCTGTTGTCCTTGCGGAAGAAGATGCTCATCACGCCGGGGCCGTTGGTGATGTCGCCGCGGAAGTCGGTGGACAGCGCGCCTGTCGAATTGCCGGAGTAGGTGAATCGCAGGATGTGGCCACCGGTCGTGCCCGACGTCACGTTGCCGAGCAGGGCGAGATTGAATCGGCCGTTCGCGCCGCCCCCGGAGGTGAGGTTGTTGCGGAACTCCAGCGTGCCTGAGGTGAGGTTGATGTTTGGGGCAATGACGTTTTCCGTCGCCGCGTCGACGCCGCCGCTCATGCTGACGGCACTCAGGCCGGCCGCTGAGTTAAACGTCAGGGCGCTGCCGTTGGTGGTGCTGATCGCGATCGTGTTGAATGTGCCCGATGTCTGCGCGGTGTCACCGAGGAACAGGTTTTGAATGCCGACCGAGGCGTCGAGATTCACCGACTGGTTGCCGGTAATATCCTGATTGAAGAGAGCGAAGTCGGTGCCGGTGAGCGTGAGGCCCGGGTAGCCGGTGTTCGGGTTCCAGTTGGCGGCCGTGGTCCAGTCGCCGCCTGCGGAGAGGGAAGCCCACGTGTATGAGACGGCTCGGGCCGACGAGGCACCGATCGTGAACATGGCGGCCACCATGGTTGCGACCATGCTGCCGCGAAGCAGGAGGGCGGATGACGACCGGCTCATGATGGACTCCCCTTGATAGGAAACGTGCGAGGCGGACTGAAAAAATGGAACGGCAACGGCAGCATGCGGAGCCGATGGTCGCCCGGCTGATGAACCCCGGTTACCCCATCGACGCCGTTGATGTTGGCTTGATCCACCCCGTTCCGCATCGTACGAAAGGGCATGCCGGGGGAAGTTTTTTGCCCGACCTCCCCGCCGCGGGCTGAGGCCGGCTTTCGGTCTGGTTCCGCCGATGCCGCGATACAATGAGCGAATGATGACAGCGAGCCCTCCCCAGCCGCGGAGAGTCCTGCGCGGAATGGCCGCGATTGTGGCCGGCTTCGCCCTCGCCGCGGCATGTTCGACGGGAACCGATGGCAACGAGGCGGAGCGTCCAGTCAGCCCCCTGCCCGCCGCGGCCGCTACCGAGCCGTTGCGTTCCATCGCCGAGATTCTCGCGTTGCCCGTCGAGGAGTTCGAGCATCAACGGCCGGTCGTCGTGCGGGGGGTCGTGACGCTCGGCCAGCCGCTGGTCATTCAGGATGGCGACAGCGCGATCTATCTCGACCACACGCATCTGCAGGACGGAGCCGGCCAGCACTGGCGGGAGATTCTGAAGTCGCTCTCCTTGCAGTTGGGCGCCGAGGTCGAGGCGACAGGGGTCGTCGATCCTGGCGGCTACGCTCCATGGGTCATCATGCACGACATCCGCCGGCTGGGGGAGCAGCCGCTGCCGGAGCCGGTGTCGCTCGATATCGCCCAGCTCTTCGCCGGCGAGGGCGTCGGCCGCCGCATTCGGGCGACCGGGGTCGTGCAGGCAGTGCTCGAGAATCCCAAGCGCTGGTCGCTCGCGTTCGAATCGGCGTCTCGCCGCTTCAGTGTGACGATCGCGAAGGCCGTGATGCCGGAGCTACCCGAAGGCTTGGTCGATGCGGAAGTCGAGGTGGTGGGCGTGGGCAAAAGCTTTCGCAACACGCGGGGCGAGTTCGTGGCGCCGGGACTCTACCTGGCCCGCGGCGAAGACCTGCGGGTGATTCGTGAGCCAGCCCTGGGTCCGTTCGAGTTGCCGATCACGCCCCTGGGGAGCATCGCCCGCTACCGGCCCAAACCCCTCGGCGGCCACCGGGTGCGCTCCGCCGGCGTGGTCTCCTTCGCAACGCCAGGCACGCTTTTCCTGCAGGACGACATCGGCGGTGTTCAGGTCGATCTGGCCCCCACGGCAGGCGGCGATTCGACGTTCGAGCCGGGCGATCGCGTGGAGGTGGCGGGCTTTCCCGACATGACGACCGGGATCGGGGCGATCACCTGGGCCATCGCCCGACGGATCTCCCACGGCACACCCCCGCCGCCGTTGAGTATCCAGCCCGGCTACATCGTCCGCGTGAACGACACCCATTCGCAGGTCGGCAGTGTCGCCCGCCCCGGGAGCTACGACGGCTGCCTGATCCGCTGCCAGGGGAAACTCGAGGCAGTCAACACGACCAGCGGCGGCACCTTGCTCACGCTGACGGAAGACGGCACGGCGTTTACCGCCCGGGTGGCCACTCGCGACCGAACCGACTCGGAGCCGTTCGTGCTCGGCAGCGAACTCGAGATCACCGGGATCGTGCAGGCGGAACGCAATCCCCAAGGCGATTCATCCAGCGTGCGAGGCACGACGAGCCTGTCGCAGGTGGGCCTGCTGGTTCGCGACCGCGGCGACATTCGGGTGGTGCGGCTTCCACCCTGGTGGACCCCAGCTCGGCTTGTGGCCGTCGCGGGCGTCTTGGGCTTCCTCGCCTTGGCGTCGATCGTGTGGGTCACTTTTTTGCGCCGCGAGGTCGCCAGGCAGACCGCCCGGGCGGTCGCCGAAGAATCGGCCCGCCAGCAGGCGGCGCTCGACTACGAGATCACGCTCCGCGAGCGGAACAAACTGGCGGGCAACCTCCATGACACGGCCCTCCAGACCGTGACCGGGATCGCCTTCCAGCTGAAGGTATGCGAGGCGAAGGAGCGGGAGCGGATCGCGGATGCCGTCGCCATCGTCGGTGACGACGAAGTGGGACGGCATCTGGGGGTGGCCCGCAAGATGGTCGAGCATGCCGCCGACCAGTTGCGGGGCACCGTCTGGTCGCTCCGGTCGCTGCCCAATGAGGGCCGTTCCTTCTCCGACGCGCTCCGGGAACTCGTCGATCGGCTGGAGACCGGCCACGAGGCCTGCGTGCGGCTCGACTTCAATGCCGACGCCGACGCCATCCCCGCCTACGTGGCGGGCAACCTGATCCTCGTGGTGCAAGAGGCCGTGCACAACGCCCTGCATCACGCCGCCCCGCGGCAGGTCGAGGTGTTGGTCGATGTCGATGGCGCCGGATGCGTGGCGGTCGAGATTCGCGACGACGGCTCCGGCTTCGAGGTGGGCACGCAGGCCGGGCCGCGGCACGGGCACTTCGGTGTCGCCGGCATGCGGGAGCGGGTGGAGCGGCTCGGCGGCACTTTCGAGATTGACTCCGCCTCTGGACGCGGAACGAGCGTGCGGGCCGGGGTGCCCCCCGTGGAGGCGATGCCCGCCGCGGCGGCTGGCATGTACGAATGAGCGCCGCCCGTTCGTACCATGACCGAAATGGCCTTTGGCGGTCGAATTGTCGGGTTTCATCCGTTGCTCCGCCTGCCCCAGGGCCATCGATGGTCGCCGACCGCATTCGCATCCTCCTGATCGACGACCATGCCGTGCTGCGGGCCGGTCTGGCCAATTTGCTCGCGCTCGAACGGGATCTCGTCGTGGTGGGCGAGGCCGACAACGGCGAAGCCGGCGTCAAACTCGTGCCCCGGTGCCAGCCTCACGTGGCGATCATCGACATCAGCATGACGGGGATGGACGGCGTGGAGACGTCGAAGCGGATCCGGCGGCTCGCTCCCGACGTGAGGATCCTGATGCTGACCTCGTCGGAGTCGGCCGCCGACGCCGCCCGCTCGATCCATGCCGGAGCCAGCGCCTACCTGACGAAGCGAGTGGCGCACGACGAGATCGTGTCGGTGATTCGAAAGGTGCATGCCGGGCATAAGTCGATCCAGATCGGCGTGCGGCCGGCATCGTCGCCTCCGCAGCCTGGATTGCTCTCGCTGCGTGAGCTGGAAGTTCTACGGCTGATGCGGTTGGGCAACACGAACCTAGAGATCGGCCACAGGCTGGGAATCGCCGAGCGAACCGTGAAGTCGCACGTCACGGCGATCCTCACCAAGCTCAATGCCTCCGACCGGGCCGGCGCCGTAGCCCGGGGTTTTGATCTCGGGCTCCTGAAGATCGATCCGGGGGCCATGGGGCCGGCCCACCGTCCAAGCCCAACGCCGTAAGGCGCGGGGTTGCGCCCGAGATGGGCTCTCGGGCCGATCTGGCTCGCCGGGGAAGAACCGGGGGCTGGGGCAAAAAGGCCTTGAAAAAATGCGATTTTTCTGCCCTTTCGTACGATGCGGCCGGGGGTCTGGTCTGCGTATGGTGCAAGAGTGGGTGGGGGTGACCGCTCCTGATTCGAAACACCGGCACGGAACATTTGAAAACATGGCCCGAACCTCCTCATTCACTCAGCGGATTCTCGGCAGTTGGCCAGTCGCCGCGGCCATGGGGGCGGGAGTTCTGCTGCTCGCCGGCTGCGACAGCCGACCTCGGATCGTGCCGGCCTCGGGGCGGGTGCTGATGAACGGCAAGCCGCTGACCGGCCACGTTGGCTTCGTTCGCGTGGTGCCCGCCGGATCCCGAGCGTCCACCGGCCGGATCGATCCTGCCGATGGACGATTCACGCTCACGACCTACGAGACCGACGACGGCTGCGTCGAGGGCAGCCATCCTGCGGCCGTCATCGTCAATACGACGGTCGGCAATCGACTGGTGTGGATCGCCCCCGAGCGTTACGGCGACGACGCCACGTCGGGGTTAAAGGTCGAAATCAAGGGCCCGACCTCGGATCTCGAACTTCACCTGGAGGGCAGGCTGACTCCCGTCCCGACGGCCACGGAGGCAGAGCGCCGCATGCAGGAGGCGGGCTAACCCATGGTCGATGTCACTCACCACCTGAGCCTATTGCCTGAAAAAAGGAGCGTCACCGTGTCGATATTCTTCAACTGGTGCGAGCCTGGAATCGCACGTCGTCTGCGCCGCGGCTTCACGCTCGTGGAGTTGCTCGTGGTGATCGCGATCATCGCCACGCTCATCGGCCTGCTGCTGCCGGCGGTGCAGACCGCCCGCGAGGCCGCCCGGCGGTCGGCCTGCTCCAACAACCTCAAGCAAACGGCACTCGGATTCGAGTTGCACGAGTCGTCGCAGAAGGCCTACCCGGCAGGAAGAGAGGGCAGCGACGGCGGATGTCCGGCGCAGCCGGCCATGGGTGAGAACACGAGTTCGTTCGTCCACATCCTGCCCTATATCGAGCAGAAGGCTCTCTACGACACGTACGTCCAGGCTGCGAAAGCAGAGCCCGTCAAGGGCAACGTTCCGCACAAGCTCTCCCCGCTCCCCTTCAACGAGACGCCCGGCACATTTCGCTGCCCGTCGTCCACCAAGCCGACTTCCGGGACGGTGACCGACGGCAAGCCCGGAGTGGGCTTCGGAAGTTACGCGATGAGCCAGGGCCACCACGGCCCCACCTTCGGCACCGGCTGCATGGGAAAAAATCTCAACACGGGCATGGCTCTCTATTCCAAGAAGATAAAGCGGAGGGAGGTCATCGACGGCACGACGAAGACCCTGCTGGTGGGCGAAGTGCTCGACTGCACCCAACCTGCCAATCGCTTTTGGTTCGCCATTCGCTTTCAAGATTCCATGCGAAGCACCGACAACCCGATCAACACACCCTGGGGAGCTGGGGTGTGCTTGCCGGCGGCGAACGGTGGGGCGAACGGGGCATTTGGCAGCCCGCACCCCGGTGGCGCCATGTTCGCGATGGTCGATGGATCGGTTCGCTTTCTCGACGAGGGGATCGACCTGACGACCTACCGACTGCTGGGGCAAAGGGCCTCGGCCGAAGTCAAGTCGCTGCCGTAAGGCGGCCGGCGGCGGGGATTTTCAAGTCGGGCGGACGTTCCCAAGGACGAGACATATCTGTCAAGGCTTTATCGAGGATGAGTACCATGCCGACGCCTTCAAAAACTCGCGTGTTCCAGTGCCTGGGTCGCTCGCGCCGCGGCTTTACGCTCGTGGAGTTGCTCGTGGTGATCGCGATCATCGCCACGCTGATCGGCCTGCTCTTGCCGGCGGTGCAGACGGCCCGCGAGGCCGCCCGGCGGTCGGCCTGCTCCAATCAGCTCAAGCAGTTGTCGCTCGGGATGGCCATCCACGAGGAGGCAAAGAAATGCTACCCGGCAGGCCGGGAGGGCTCCGACACGTGCGACGGTGCGCCGGTGATTGGCGAAAACACGAGCGGGTTCGTCCACATCCTGCCCTATATCGAGCAGGCCTCGCTCTACAGCGAATACACGAGGCTGGCAGCCGCCACCACTCCAAAGGCCAACGTTCCCCAGGTGTTCGCCACGAGTCTGTTCAGTGAGACGCCGGGCGCCTTCCGCTGCCCGTCGAACGTCAAGCCGCTTTCCGGGGCCGATACCACGGGCGCTCGACCGGAGGTCGGGTACGGCTGTTATGCCATGTGCCAGGGGCATCAGGGGCCGTCCGCGGGCATTGATTGCAAAAAAACCAAGACGCAAAACACGGGCATGGCGCTCTACGTCACGAAGGTCAAGCGGAAACAACTCCTCGACGGCACGTCGAAGACCCTGCTGATCGGCGAAGTGCCGGACCCGACGAGCCCGCAAAACCGCTGGTGGTTCGCCCTCCGCCATCAAGACTCGATGCGGAGCACCGACAACCCCGTCAATACGCCCGCCGGCCAGGGAGTGACGTATCCCGCGGCGGGAGGTGTCAACGGTGCCTTCGGCAGCCAGCACCCCGGGGGCGCGATGTTCGCCCTCGTCGACGGATCGGTTCGCTTCGTCGAAGAGGCGATCGACCTTACGGTCTACCGGCTTCTGGGGCAGCGGGCCTCGGGCCAAGTCAAGGCGGTGCCGTGAGGCTGTGGGCGTCGATGATTTCAAGTTCCGGAGTTCGTTCCCGAGAACGGGGACATGTCTGTCAAGGCTTTATCGAAGATGAGTACCATGCCAACACTTTCAAAAATTCGTGTGTTCCAGTGCTTTGGTCGCTCGCGCCGCGGCTTCACGCTCGTGGAGTTGCTCGTGGTGATCGCGATCATCGCCACGCTCATCGGCCTGCTGCTGCCGGCGGTGCAGTCGGCCCGCGAGGCCGCCCGGCGTTCGGCTTGCTCCAACGGCCTCAAGCAGGTCGGCCTCGGCTCGCTGACCTATGCCAGTGCCAGGAACAACCAGTTCCCCCCCGGGGCGCCCCAGAAGTCCAGCGGCAACGTCGCCTACCATGGCCTGTTCAGCTACCTGCTGCCGTTCATCGAGCAGAAGGCGATCTGGGACAGCCTCAACCTCGACCAGGCTCCGCGGCTCGAGGCCACGGCCCGCTATGCCGTGATTCCGGCCTATCTCTGCCCGTCATGGTCCGATCCCTCCGTGTATCGGGATCAGGCCTTCGACTACCTCAACGGTGCGATCACGACCTACCAAGGCTGCAACGGCGCGCATGTCACGCCGAACTCAAATCTCTTGACGAGCCAGTCCGGCGACCTGCCGAACAACGGCCTCGTCCGTTCCGGCTCGGGCACCACCGCGAAGGAGGCCTCGGCCAACGCCTCGCTGAAGCTCCGGCAGGTGACCGACGGGCTGTCCAAGACGCTGCTCGTCGCCGAGTTCATCCATATTGATTCGGGCAGTGCCGCTCCGGGCAACGTGCGGCCGTGGGTTCTCTCCAACAACGGCCAGCGCGGCCTCTACACGACCAAGCTCGTCGATCTGTCGCCGAATCAGGTCGTGATGCGATACGTCGGCGGGGTCGACTTCAATGAGCTGCCCTTCAGCAGCAAGCACCCCGGCGGGGTGATGGGCGTGTATGGCGACGGCAGCGTGCGCTGGATCGACGACTTCATCGACATGGCCGTCTACAAGGCCACCGCCACCGCCGCGGGCGGGGAAGCGGTCGTCGGGCAATGATCTCAGTCATGGATACATCAACCGTGCGAGTCTCCTCGATCAAGTGGCGGTGTGGGCTGGTCGTCATGGCGGCGACCTGCCTGCTGGCATCCGGCTGCGGCCGCCGGGTGCCGCTCGTGCCCGTCACGGGCCGGGTGACGCTCGACGGCAAGCCATTGGAGTTCGGCGCGGTGATGGTGCAGCCGAAGGCGGGCCCGGCGGCCCAGGCCCGGATCAATCCCGACGGCACATTCCGCCTGGGCACATTCAAGGCTGAAGACGGCGCGATCCCTGGCCCGGCGACCATCCGGGTCATCTGCCGCAAGGACATCACGCAGCCTGGTGGCGAAATGGTATATGGCCCGAGCCTCATTCCGGAACGCTACTCACGCTTTGATACCAGCGGCATCACGGCCGAGATCGCGGCCGGCATGACGCCTCTGGAAATCCCGCTCTCTGGCAAATGATCGTGCCTCGCTCAGCCGTCGTCGCCTGCGTCTCGATCGGCATGGCCGCGTCGCTGCCGGCGGCCGCTGCGGCCGCCGGCAAGGGTGCCGCTCCTGACGCCGCCGCGGTGGCGGCCCGCGCCGAGCTCGTGACGACGACCGATGAACCGGGGCGTCAGGTTCGGACCGCCGATGGGCGGCTGTTCTTGGATTTCAGCAAGGCCTCGTTTGGCTGGCTCGCGCTCGAGTTCCCCGCCGGTCATTCCGACCTCGCCCTGACCGTCAGGCTGGGAGAGAAGTTGGCCGGGGCCGAGACGATCGACGCCAAGGCCGGCGCGTCGATCGCCTACCGAGAGGTGTCGCTCCAAGTGCCGGCCGAGACAGCCACTGCGACCGTCGCCCCTGACTGGAAACCCAAGTATGCCAACTGGATTCCGACGCCTCCCGGCATGAAGGAGGTGATGCCCTTTCGCTACGCCGAGATTCATGGTTTGCCCGCCGTGGTGATTCCGAAGGCCGTCCGGATGTCGCGGCATGTTCCCTTCGACGAATCCGCGGCGAGCTTTTCCTGCTCCGACCCGGCGCTCGTCGAGGTCTGGGATCTCTGCAAGCACAGCATCAAGGCGACGAGCTTTCTGGGGCTCTACGTTGATGGCAACCGGGAGCGGGTGGCCTACGAGGCCGACGCCTACATCAATCAGCTCTGCCACTATGGCGTGGATGCCCACTACGCGACCGGACGACTCACCTACGAGCATCTCCTCGAATACCCCACCTGGCCGACCGAGTGGCGGCAGCACCTGCCGCTCATGGCCCTGGCCGACTGGCTCTATAGCGGCGACGACGCGGCTCTGCACCGCAACTACGATCAGCTCCGTGGAAGCCTGATGCTCGACCGTCGCCGACCC
Source organism: Pirellulales bacterium (assembly GCA_032117045.1). GTDB lineage: Bacteria > Planctomycetota > Planctomycetia > Pirellulales > UBA1268 > QWPN01. The sequence continues at coordinate 10,334 of JAUMAF010000259.1, forward strand.
GACGGGCTCTTTCTCGGGCAGGAAAAGGGCGTGCCCCGCGACATCGTCGACTGGCCGGCCTGCGAGCGCGACGGCTACGACATGCAGCACGATGTGAAGGCCGTGACGACCGCTTTTCACGCGAAGTCGCTCGAGGCCATGTCCACCATCGCTCGGGCGACCGGCCGCGCGGTCGAGGCTGACGAGTTCGACGCGCTGCGCGAGATCACCGCCCGCGCGATGCATGAGAAACTCTTCGACCAGGACCGCGGCTGCTACGTCGACGGCCTCGATCCGGTGACCGGCGAGCGAAGCCAACACGCCTCGCTCCACGCCACCATGCTGCCGCTCGCCTTCGGACTGGTGCCCGAGGCCGAGATTTCCCGCGCTGCGGATTTCGTGGCGGGCCGTGGCATGGCCTGCTCGGTCTATGGCGCACAGTACCTTCTCGACGGCCTCTTTGATGCCGGCCACGACCACAAGGCGGTCGCGCTGCTCACGGCCACCGACGACCGGAGCTGGTTGCACATGAGCCGTGACCTCGGCTCCACGATCACACTCGAGGCCTGGGATGCCACCTACAAGCCGAATCTCGATTGGAATCACGCGTGGGGGGCCGTGCCAGCCAATGTGATTCCGCGGAAGCTGATGGGAATCGAGCCTTTGCAGCCGGGCTTCTCGCGGATTCGCGCGCGACCGCGACTCGGGGGCCTCGAGTGGGCGACGATCCGCCAGCCATCCCCCAAGGGGCCGATCGATCTCGCGATCCGGGCGTCGAAGGGCCGCTGGGAGGCACTCCTTGATCTTCCCGATGGAGTCGTGGCCGAGGTCCACGTTCCTGCGAAAGACGCGGATCAGTGCCGGGTGCTCCGCGACGGCAACGATGAGCAGCCCCGACTTCTTCGTAGGGAGGCTGACCGGTGGGTCGTCGAGCTGCGGGGTCGCAAAGTCAAGGTCATTGTCGAGCACAAGGGCGTCGCCTCGGGAGGGAGCCCCGCGGAAGACGGCATTTCCAGCACGGGCGTGATGGGCTCCGAACCTTCAGCCTTGCACGCCGTATCCATGGGGGACGATCCAGGACTGGTTTTCGCCTGCCCGATGCCCCGAAGGTGAGCTTCATGTCCCGCCCGCGAATGACGTTTCTTTCCTGCCTGCGGCCGCGACCATCACCGCCAATTCGTCGCGGCTGGCGGCGCTGGTCGTTGCAGTCTTCGGGCTCGCCCGGATGTCGCCGGCCGCCGACGTGGCCACCCTCTATACCCAGACCGGCACGGACGCGACCTGGCAGCAGCTCCTGGCGAGCAATGCCATTCCGATCGGCACGACCTCCACGGCGGGCGTGACGGGCTCGATCATCAACGTCACCAACAGCCTGGTGGAAGTCGGCCCCAATAAGGACAACCCGATCATCAGCAACCTCAGGCTGCACACGCTGGGCAACACGAGCGTGACACGCGGGTCGTTTTCTAAGTGGTCGCGGTGGTATCAGGAGGATGGGAACACACAGGTGTTTCGGCTCTTCAAGGACGAGACCAATGTCCAGAATGACCGCGCCAACGCCGCCCG
>JAUMAF010000260.1:0-2628 GCA_032117045.1 Pirellulales bacterium
CATTCCTTGCTCGAGGCCGCCCGGCACGCGTAGCGGTGGCAGCCGTTGCATCCGGGGCCGATTGGCATACGCTGGCCGCCGGGTTTCGACGCACGTTCTCCGAAGGGGTTTGACCATGGCGCATGCTGAGCCGGCATCCGAGGCGGCTCCGTCGCGGTATCGCTGGGTGATCTGCGGGCTCTTGTTCTTCGCGGCCGCCATCAACTACATCGACCGTCAGGTGATCGGCATCCTCAAGCCGACGCTGCAGGAGCAGTTTCACTTCGATGAGCGCGACTACGCGGCGATCGTGTTCACCTTTCAGGCCGCCTACGCTGTCGGGCTCCTGCTGGCCGGCAACATCATGGACCGGATCGGGGTGAGGCGGGGCTTCGCCCTGGCGGTCATCATCTGGAGCATCGGCGCGGTCGCGCATGCCGCGGCCGATTGGCTGCCATGGCTCCGCATCCCGACGCTGTCGATCGATCCGCCGGCGATCGTGCTGCTCAGCGGCGCCACGGCCGGATTCGCCCTCTCGCGGCTGGTGCTCGGTCTGGGGGAGGCGGGCAACTTTCCGGCGTCGATCAAGACGGTGGCCGAGTGGTTTCCCAAGAAGGAGCGGGCGCTCGCCACGGGCATCTTCAACTCGGGCACCAATATCGGGGCCCTGCTCACGCCCCTGATGGTGCCGTGGATCACGCTCAACTACGGCTGGCAGTGGGCCTTCATCGCCACGGGCGTGCTCGGCTTCGCGTGGGTGGTGTGGTGGTTCATCTCGTTCCAGCAGCCCGAGGTGCATCCGCGGGTCAACGCGGCAGAACTCGCCATCATCCAGAGCGACCCGCCGGAGTCCACTGTCGCGATTCCGTGGGGCAGCCTGTTTCCCCACCGGCAGACCTGGGCCTTCGCGATCGGCAAGTTCCTCACCGATCCGATCTGGTGGCTGTATCTCTTCTGGGTGCCCGACTTCCTCAAGCGAAATCATGGCCTCGATCTCAAGACCATGGGCCTTCCCCTGATCGTGATCTACCTCGTGGCGGATGTCGGCAGCATCGGAGGCGGCTGGCTGTCGTCGCATCTGCTCAAGCGCGGCTGGTCGACCAACGCGGCCCGCAAGACGGCGATGCTGATCTGTGCCCTGGCGGTGGTGCCCATGCTGCTGGCGGCCCAGGCCAAGAGTCTCTGGGTGGCTGTGGCCCTGGTCTCGATCGCCGCGGCGGCCCATCAAGGCTGGTCGGCAAACCTGTTCACCCTCACCTCCGACATGTTTCCCAAGCGGGCGGTCGGCTCGGTCGTCGGGATCGGCGGCATGGCGGGCTCAATCGGTGGCATGCTGATCGCGCTCGTGGTCGGCGAAATCCTGCAAAAGACCGGCAGCTACGTGCCGATCTTCGTGATGGCGGCTTCGGCCTACCTCGTGGCGCTCCTCATCATCCAGTTGCTGGTGCCCAGGCTCCAGCCGGCCGATCTCGGCGGCTCAGAGGCCGCCTGACGGTCCTGGGGATTGCTTTTCGAGCGCGGCGATCGCATCCGCAACGGCCCGGGCGTCGTCCGGGCGGTCGGCCTTATCGTGGGCGATGAGCCGCATCACCAGGCTGCAGACGTCGCGGGGAACGTCCGGAGCGGCCTCGTGCAGCGGTTGCGGTGCGCCCCGCGCGATCGCCGTCAGCACCGCGGTCAGCGAGCGGCCCTCGAAGGGGAGACGATTGGCAAGGAGTTCGTAGAGGATCACACCGAGGCCGAAGAGATCGCTCTTGGCGTCGATTGCTCCGTTGTCGATCCGCTCGGGAGGCATGTAGGAGGGCGTGCCGACGAGCGAGCCGTCGAGGGTGAGCGCCGTGGCGGCCGTGTCGATCGTGCGGGCGAGGCCGAAATCGATGATCCGCACGCTCCGAGAGTCGCCCTCGAGGAAGACGTTGGCAGGCTTGATGTCGCGGTGCACGACGCCGCGGCGATGGGCCGCCGCGAGCCCTTCGGCGATCTCCCGTCCGATCCGCAGCACGTCGGCGACCGGCAGGCGCCCGGCGATGTCTCGCTCAGCGCGGAGCGTGCGGCCTTCGAGGAGTTGCATGACGATGTAGGGAATGCCGTCCTGCTCTCCGACCTGATGGACCGTGAGCACGTGGGGGTGTTCGACCGATGCCACCGACCGGCTTTCGCGGACAAACCGCTGCCGGGCTGCGGGATTGCCCGCGTATCGCGGACTCATCACCTTGATCGCAACGCGGCGGTCGAGACGGCCGTCGTGGGCGAGATAAACCCGGCCCATGGCTCCCCGGCCGATCAGGCCAAGCACCTGGTAGCCACCGATCATCGCCGGCGTCGGCAGGTCCGTGAGAATGCCGGGATCATCGGCTGCTTCCTCGGCATCCATGCCCGGCGTGCTCAGCATCGTGCCGGTCAGGGGCGAATGCGAAGGATGCGTGTCGCCGTGCTCCCGACGAATCACGAACGAGCAGAAGGGATCGCCCCGCAGCATGCAGCTCGGCTCTTCGGTCGTGATCTGCTCGTTGTAATGGGCTGCGAGGCCGCGGATCAGCCCGGTGGCCAGGAGGCAGAGCCTGCGCTTTGAGGAGTAGATGAGATGGAGCTCGTCGGGCGAGGCCCGAAATGCCTCCAGCACAGGAGGCGATGCGCCGGGGTTCGTGG
>JAUMAF010000261.1:0-4260 GCA_032117045.1 Pirellulales bacterium
ATGCAGCGATGCCCGAGCTGCCGCCACGCGAACACGCGGCCGAGGTCTCGCATGACGGCGTAAAACGGATACGGATCGCGGACGAACGCCGGATCGCACGGATCGAGGTCGAAAATCGGAATGGCGTCCATGCGATCATCATGACAGCCGCCAGCTGAAGTCGGAAATGGTGCCAGCCACCAAATCTGCGACTCGTCAGCCCTGGCCGTCAGGCGGGCTTGGCCTCGGTCGCGTAGACGCGGCAGTGTTCGAGATAGGCCTTCTCATGGGTCGCGAGCAGGTCGACCACACTCGCCCAGAGCCACGAGGGCGCCTCGAGCGTCTTGGAATGATGGGCGTCGAGCTCCTGCTGCCAGGCCTGCCGGGTCGGTTCGTCCATTTGGCGGGCATGGGCCTTGCCCACGACGGTCGCCAGGAACCGGGCGAGCTTCATCGCCTCGTCGCAGGTAAGGTCGGCCACGTCGAACTTGAGATCCTGCGGCAGAAGCTCCCGCACGAAGACCGGTCGGTCGAGCACCTTGGCTGCAAGCATCCGATCCCCGAGCGCGGGAGACAGGTGCCACGCGCCCTGCACCACCCGCTCCGCGTGATCCGTGGGCATCTGGCTGTCCTCGGCATGGGGCGCGAGCGCCGGCACCGCCTCCTTGACGTCGACGAGGCAGAGCTCGCCTTTCTTGCCGCCGACCGAGACGAGCACTGCGCACCGCAGCAGGCCGAGCGAACTGCAGCCCTTCACCCAGTAGGCGGCATCGACCACCTCGATCGCGGCGTCGTCCTCACGTGACTTGAGCGCCGTCACCAGTCTCCGGCCGGCGTCGGTGGCGAACAGCGCCACGACCGATTCCCGTTCCTCGTCGGAGAGCGGCCAGAATGTTCGGCCCAAGGGAATCGTGGGGGTCGTGTCCTCGATCCGCTCGCGGGCCAGATCCTTCCAGGTGCGCTTGTGCGCCGCCTTCATCGCGGCCTGGACAACGGCGGGGAGCTCGTCATCCGACTCCGCGGCCGGGGCGAAGCTCTGTTCGTAGCCCTCGACGATTTGCTCCATCATCCGGGCGGTGGTCACGCCGGGCAGATCGGAGCCCCGGGCGGCGCTGGCCATCGAGAGCCCCAGCCGGATCAGGTCATGGGCCGGGTTGCCGCGCACGGTCTGGTCGAGGTCGCGGATCTGGATCGAGACGGTGCCCTTCGCGCTGGCGACCGGGCCGATGTTGCCGGCATGGCAGTCGCCGCAGATCCAGATCGGCGGCCCGGCCGGCACCGACTGCCCAGTGCTGCCTTCCAGCCAGTCGTAAAAGTTCTTCGTGTTGCCGCGAACATAGGCATGCGCCGAGCGGGCCATCTTCAACTGCCGCCGCGCCTTGAGGGCCGCGGGCCGCTCGGTGGGGTCTGGCAGGGTGAGTTCCTTGGTGGCCATGGCGTCGTGCCCGGAGGGGGGCGGCCACGGATCCCGACCGTGCCCGATGGAAGCATCTTGATCCGCGGAGCACCCTCACGCAACCGGCCGGTCGGCTTGCTCGCGCCGCTTTGCCGCGTCGCGGATCTGGAGGATCTCAGCGGCCACGCTGACGGCGATCTCACCCGGCTGGTTGCCGCCAATCGGCAGCCCGATCGGACAGCGAAGCGGCTCGATCGCGGCCGGCGCGACACCCGCCTCCTCGAGCTCCCGCCGTAGCACTTCTCGCTTCGCCCGGCTCCCGATCACGCCAAGATAGCGCGGCTGACGGCCGAGCGTGAGAATCGCCGCAAGCACCGGGAGGTCGGTGCGATGCCCCATCGTCATGCAGACGATGAAGTCATCGGTCGTGAGCCGCGGCACAAAGTCGCTGGGCTCGTCGAGCCGGACCGTCTCCAGCTGCGGCGCTGCCGGCAGGCGGTCGAGCCACTCGGCCCGCGAATCGATGCACACCACCTGGCAGTCGAGCAGGAGCAGACACCGTACGACCGCCTGGCCGACGTGCCCCGCACCAAACACCACCACCCGCCAGGGATGCACGTGATATGCCTCGAAGAGGAGTTTCACCGTGCCGCCGCAGGTCATGCCCACGTCGCGCTTGAGATTCCATTCCACGAGCGTGCAGGGCTTCACGGCGGGATCGGCAAGCAGCGACTGCGCCCGGGCAATCGACTGCTGCTCCACCCTGCCGCCGCCGATCGTGCCGAACCGGAGGCCACCGGCATCGACGAGCATCTTCGTGCCCGCATCCTGCGGTGTGCTGCCGGTCGTCTCGACGAGCGTGACGAGCACGAACGGCAGCCCCTCGGCCGCGAGTTCGGCGAGCCGTTCGATCAATCCGTGCGGTGCGGGCATCGACGACTCCCTGCGGATCACTCCGCCCCAGACCACCGGCCCAGCGCCGCACTGTGCCCCCAGCCGTCGCCTGTCATGGAAGGCCCGGTGGTGCAGGAGAGCGCCCGGAGGATCTCCTCGCCGGTCGCCGGCAGGCAGAGCCGACGGGCCGCCGCTGGCGAGACGCACGAGAGCGCATGCTTTACCGCCGTCCACACGCAGATCGCATGCATCAGCGGCGGCTCGCCCACGGCCTTGCTGCGGGCCACGTTCTCGACGTTGTCGTCGTTGGGAAAAAACTCGCAGCTGAAGTCGACCGGCACGTCGGACGCTGCCGGGATCTTGTAGGTGGTGGGCGAGTTCGAGAGCAGCACGCCCTGCTCGTCATAGACAAGACACTCGCCCGTGACCCAGCCCATGCCCTGGATAAAGCCGCCGATCACCTGACCGCGGTCGATACCCGGATTGATCGACCGGCCGATGTCGATGAGGATGTCGGCCCGCGTGACGGTGAGATCACCGGTGAAGCGGTCGATCCGCACCTCGGCCGCCGCTGCCCCCTGGGTGTAGTAGAAGAACGGACAACCCTTGCCCGTCTCGCGGTCGAAGTCGACGCCGGGAGTGGCGAAATAGCCGCGGGCCCCGAGATCGACGCGGTCGAAGCGTGCCCCGGCGCAGAGCTCGCCGAAGCCCATCCGTTTCTCTGGCCGGCGGATGTCGTAGACCCAGCCGCCGGCAAAGCCCACCTGGTCGGGCGAGGCCGCGAGGCCGGAGTCGGCGTCGGCGAACCGCGCTGCGGCCCAGGCCGCCATCCGCCCGCGAATCGCCCGACAGGCTTCGAGCGCCGCCGCACCGTTGAGGTCGGTGCCCGCCGAGGCGGCGGTGGGCGACGTGTTGCAGTTCTTCTCCGTGGACGTCGGCATCAGGATCACCCGCTCGGTCGACACGCCAAACGCGTCGGCCACGAGCTGCCGGATCTTGGTGTTGAGCCCCTGGCCCATCTCCGTGCCGCCGGTCGACACCTGGATCGTGCCGTCGGTATAGACGTTGACCAGCGCGTTGCCCTGGTTGAGATGCTTGGCCGTAAAGGAAATTCCGAACTTTACGGGCATCATCGCGAGGCCGCGGAGCACCAGCGGATCGCGGTCGTTGGCCGCCTCGATCGACGTCAGCCGCCGGTCGAAGTCGCAGCGGGCCGCGAGCGTGTCGACGATCTCGGGAACATGATTGCGGGCCACGATCTGGCCGTAGGGCGTGACGTTGCGGTCGGAGATCCCATAAAGGTTTCGCCGCTGAACGTCGATCGCCCGCACCCGCCGGCCGTGGCTGCGGAGATGAACGGCGATCTCCTGGATCACGCTCTCGGTGGCCGCCATCCCCTGCGGCCCGCCGAAGCCACGGAAGGCGGTGGCCGGGGAGTGGTTCGTGAAGCAGACACGGCCGCGGATCTCGACGTGCTCCAGCCAGTAGGCGTTGTCGACATGAAGCATCGACCGCTCCATGATCGACGTGGAGAGGTCGGCCGCCGCGCCGCCGTCGGAGTGAAACTCGACCGAGTAGCCGAGGATCCGCCCGTCGTCGTCGAAGCCCACCTCCCAGGCGGTGCGGTAGGCATGCCGCTTGCCCGTGGAGGCCATGTCGTCCTCGCGACGGTAGACGATCCGGGCCGCGCGGCCCGTGCGGCGGGCCACGAGCGCCGCCATCATCGCGGGCAGCGACCCCTGGGTCTCCTTGCCACCGAAGCCGCCCCCCATCCGCTTGCAGACGCAGACCACCTCGTGCATGCCGATGCCCAGCGCCGCGGCCACCACATGCTGCGTCTCCGTCGGCCCCTGCGTCGAGGAGTGCACGACGATCTGCCCCGCTTCGCCCGGATAGGCGACCGCCGCCTGCGACTCGAGGTAGAGATGCTCCTGCCCGAGGTTATGGAACACACCTGCCAGCCGATGCGGCGCGGCAGCGATCGCGGCCGC
>JAUMAF010000262.1:0-5883 GCA_032117045.1 Pirellulales bacterium
GATCCGCGTGAGCTGCGGTCCCTCCTCGGGGCTCACGAACGTGAAGGCGATGCCCTCCCGGCCCATGCGACCGGTCCGGCCCACGCGATGCACGTAGTCGTCGCAGAACTCGGGGATGTCGTAGTTGACGATGTGCGACACGCTCGAGACGTCGATGCCACGGCCCACCACGTCGGTGGCCACCAGAATCTTCACGGTGCCGTCACGAAACTGCTTCATCACCCGGTCGCGGATACTCTGGGAGAGATCGCCGTGGATGCATGCCACGTCGTCGGCCGCGGAACGCGAGTGCCGCTGCCGCCGCCGCTGGAGCTTCTCGAAAATCTTGTCGGTGCCTCGCTTCGTCCGGCAGAACACGATCACCTGCCGGGGATCTTCGCGATCGAGAAGCCGCTCGAGCAGGTCAAACTTCCGGGTTGGATCGACGGTGAAATACCGCTGCTCGATCGTCTCCACGGCCAGTTCGTTGGTCGAGAAATCCATGATCTCGGGATCGCGCATGTACCGCGTGGCCAGCTTCTGCACGGGCGGCGGAACAGTCGCGGAGAGGAGCAGCGTCTGCCGACTCTCCGGGCAGCGACGGAGGATCTTCTCGATGTCGGGCCGAAACCCGATGTCGAGCATGCGATCGGCCTCGTCGAGCGTGAGCATTTCGATGGCTGAAAACGAGATCGTGCCGCGGCTCATGTGATCGAGCACCCGGCCCGGAGTGCCGACGACGACCGCCGGATGCTTGGCCAGTTTGTCGATCTGTCCCTTGATCGGCTTGCCGCCATAGACGGCGACGCAATGAATCTTGGAACCGAGCGCGAGCTTCTCGAACTCGTCCTTCACCTGCACGGCGAGTTCGCGGGTGGGGACGAGCACGAGCGCCCGAGGGCCGCCACCCCGTCCGGGCTGGTGCATCCGCTCCAGAATCGGGAGCACGAACGAGGCCGTCTTGCCGGTGCCAGTGCGGGCCTGGCCGAGCACGTCGACGCCCGCGAGCGCCCGCGGGATGAGGCCCGCCTGCACGGGCGTAGGCGTCGTATAGCCGGCCCGATCGACGGCATCGAGCGTCGCCGCGGAGAGCCCCAGAGTACGGAAATCGCCTGCTTCCTGCGGAGCCATCGCCCCGCCCATCACCCCGGCCGGCGCACCCGACTCCGTCGGGTGTCCTGCCTCGTTGTCCATGAACACTCGTTGCCTCGTTGCTTCCTCACACCTCGTCCGCATCGTTCCGCGGGGCGTCCAAATGCCCGCTGCGGAAGGCCCGCCCCAGCCTCGGCTGGGACACGGCAAAGCGGCTGGCGGCTGTTGAGAAAGCCGCCCCTCAATACCGGAAAACTACCACGCTGCGGCGTGGCCGGCAAACATGGCCGGAACGGACCACCCATTTCAGCCGCTTTCTCCGCATGCAGACAGCATCTCCGCGAGCCTCACGGCCGGTCGGCTGTCACGGACACGAACTCAGCGAGGGGCTGCCCGTGCCCCGCGAGCCGGCGTATGACGACGAGCGCAGGCAGGATGCCGGAGCGACGGCGGCATCCGAGCGAGCGGCGGGCACGATGCCCGCCGCGAGTGTCCGGCGACGGGGCACGGGCAGCCCCGAGCCGGCCCAGCCCGCGGCCTTTCGGCCGGCCTGCTTTCGCGAGTCGGAACTCAGCGATCGAAGATTTTCCTGATCGCCCAGACCGTGGCCGCCCGGCCGGCCCGCGCGATCGAACGAGTGAGCGGGATGCTCTTCGGGCAGACCGCCACGCAGTTTTGCGCGTTGCCACACATCTGGATACCTCCCTTGGCCGTCAAGGCCTCGAGCCGCTCGTCAGCGATCATGCGGCCGGTGGGATGGCCATTGAACAGCATGGCCTGACTGATGGCATGGGGGCCGACGAAGCCCGCATCGAATGCGGTCGTCTTTCGCTTCTGGAACTCGACCTCCGATTCCCCGTCGCGACGCACCATCTCCACCTTCGAATACTGCGGACAGGCTTCCACGCAGCAGCCGCAACTGATGCAGGTGGAGAGCGGATAGGCATCCTCCTGCTCCTCCGGGGAGATCCGAGGGCCGGGGCCGAGGTCATACGACCCTTCCACCGGCACCCACGCCTTGACCTTCTGGAGGCCGCGAAAGAGCCGCTGACGATCGACCACGAGATCACGGACCACCGGAAACTTCGTCATCGGACGGAGTTCGATCTCCTCGCCATCTTCGGCGGCGAGTTTGTCGACGAGTGCCGAGCAGGCCATCCGCGTGCGACCGTTGATGAGCATCGTGCAGGAGCCACAGACTTCCTCCAGGCAGCAGCAATCCCACGCCACCGGCGCGACCGCTCGGCCATCGAGCGAGCGGGCTTGGGCGGCGACCTTTTGGAGCACGCTGATCACATTCATGTTGGGTTCGTGCGGAACCTCGAACCGCTCCCAGTAACTCTCGCCGCCGGCGATGTCCTGCCGCAGCACGCGCACGCGGACCACCCTGGGCTGTGCCTCGGCATGACCGTGGGGGTCGCCCGCATGAATGAGTGTTTCAACTGCTTCCGTCGCCTTGATCATTGCTCTCTCTCCCCGTTTGCCGCCGGCCGGAGGGCCGCGGCGATGAAGTGTCACGTTCCGGCACCGGCCCCCACGGCCTGACCGGATGCGGCGACCCGGCCCTTCACCGCGGCGGCCGCCTGCCGCTCCTTCCAGACCTCCTCGATCGCCTCACCGCCGACGAGGCCGTACATCCGCGGCCGCGGCGGGATGAGCGAGGTGTCGATGTCCTGGTAGGTGATCTCTGGATTGCCGTTGGCATCGCACTTCGCGATCGTCGACTTCAGCCAGCGTTTGGTGTTCGCCTCGAAGGTATCGCACCACTGCTCGGCCTCCCGACGCTTCGCGACGGGATCGGTGGCCGCCAGGCCGGGCATGGCGAAATCGGGTTTGAAGTGGGCGCCGCGGCATTCGTCCCGCATCAGGGCCCCCTTGAGAATCAGTTTTGCCACCGGGAACATGTCGCCAAGCGCCTTTGTGAAGACGACGTTTTGATTCGTCCAGTTGCCCGTGTCGGACACGGCGCACCGCTCCCAGCGGTCCGCCATCCTGCAGACGTCGTCATACGCGGCCGCCAACTGATCGTTGCGTCGCACGACCGTGGCCACACGGGTCATCAGGTTGCCGAGCTCCTGATGAAGCGCGTACGGATTCTCGTCGCCGACCGTCCGGGCCAGAAGGCTGCGGTGGCGATCCTCCTGGCGGCGAATCTCGGCCTCGAAGAGCCGCGATGCGTCACCCTTGGCCACCCCGCCCCCGACATTGGCGAGTGTTGGAGCGACGAACAGTCCGCTAAAGATGCAGGACAGCAGGGAGTTGGCCCCGAGGCGGTTGGCTCCGTGATACTGGTAATCGCACTCCCCGATCGCGTACAGCCCGGGGATGTTCGTCTGCTGGTTTTTGGGCGAGCCCTCCAGCATGCCCCCCGACGCGCTCCGCTCGTAGTCGACCCAGAGGCCACCCATGGAGTAGTGCACCGCCGGGAAGATTTTCATCGGCATCGCCCGCGGATCGACCCCTTGGAACTTCTCGTAGATCTCGAGAATCCCGCCGAGTTTGCGATCGAGCGTTTCCCGCGGGATGTGCGTGAGATCCAGGTAGACGCAGAGCCGATCCTTCTCGACTGAGAGGCCGTCGGTCGTGCAGATGTCGAAGATTTCCCGGGTCGCGATGTCACGGGGCACGAGGTTGCCGTATTTCGGATACCGCTCCTCGAGGAAGTAGCACCGATCGGTCTCGGGAATGTCGCGCGGATCCCGAGGATCCTGCGGCTTCCTCGGCACCCAGACCCGCCCCCCTTCGCCGCGGGCGCTCTCGCTCATGAGCCGCAGCTTGTCGGCGCCCGGAATCGCCGTGGGATGAACCTGAATGAACTCACCATTGCCATACCAGGCACCTGCCCGGTAGGCCCGGCTCACGGCGCTGCCGGTGCAGACCATCGACATGGTCGAACGGCCATAGATCAGACCGTTGCCGCCCGTGGCGAGCACGACGGCGTCGGCCGGAAATGCCCGAAACTGCATCGTGACGAGATCCTGGCAGATCGCCCCGCGACAACGGCCCGATTCATCGAGCACCGGCGCCAGAAAATCCCAGAACTCCCACTTCTTGACCTTTCCCTCGACCTCCCGCCGCCGCACCTGCTCGTCGAGTGCATAGAGCAGTTGCTGGCCGGTGGTCGCTCCGGCAAATGCCGTCCGCTTGTAGAGCGTGCCGCCGAAACGCCGCTGGTCGCGGAAGCCCTCGGACGTGCGGTTGAACGGCACGCCAAGCCTGTCCATCAGGTCGACGATCCGCGGCCCCCATTCGGCCATCTCCTTGACGGGCGGCTGGTGCTGGAGAAAGTCACCTCCGTAGACCGTGTCGTCGAAGTGTTTCCACTCGCTGTCCCCCTGCTGCCGCGTGAGCGCGTTGACGCTGTTGATGCCCCCCTGCGCGCAGACGCTGTGGGAACGTTTCACGGGCACAAGGCTGATCAGATCGACGTCAACGCCCAGTTCCGCCAGACGCATGGTCGCCGAGAGGCCCGCCAACCCTCCGCCCACCACGAGAACCCTGGATTGTGCCATGTCAGCCCTTCCATCTCTTTTGGTTGTCGTCCGACGTCCGGGAGGTGCGGCTCCGGGCGGCCACCCCGCCCGAGATCATCTCGCTGCAGCCGGCACGCTGGCCGGCGCCGAGCTGGTGGCCGGCGCCGGAATGGCGACCGGTGCCACGGCAGCCCCTGGCACCGCCATCGCATGTTTCTGTTTTTCCATCCACGTCTCGGCCTCGCGGGCCTTGCCGATATCGAGAGACCGCATCCCGCCGAGTGCACCCAGACCGGCAACCGCCAGCCCCAGCCCCACCACGATGCTGACGATGTTGGCCCGTCGCATCGCGGCCGGACTCGTCCAGACGCCCCAGGTGATGCCCATGGTCCAGAGTCCGTTGGAAAAGTGAAAGACGGTGGAAAGCACGCCGATGGCATACAGGATCGCCACGAGCATGGGCTGCAACGCCTCGGCTGCGGTGCTTGCGGCGTGGTGCGGGTCGAACCGGCCGCCCCCGAACGGCTTTCCCAGCCAGTGCAACTGCATGATGTGCCAGACGATGAACGCGAAGGCGATCATGCCCGTGGCCCGCTGCAGCGTGTAGCGAACATTGCCGACATAGGGGTAGGAGCCGACGTTCGGCATGCCGTTGGCGATGATCACGAAGCCGACGGCGGCATGAAAGAGCATGGGCAGAAAGATGAAGAGCCATTCGATCGGCACGAGCAGCGGCCCGAGCGAGTGGATCATGTCGACCCGCGACTGAAAGGTTCGGCCGTCGTCTCCGGCGAGGATTGACGAGTTCGTCAGCAAATGGACAGCCAGAAAAGCCCCAACCGGAATGAGGCCCGCAAGGGAGAACAGTCGGTAGATCAGGAACTGGTGCCGTTCCAAAAACGACGGGGAAGACTCGCTCACGATCAACCTCGGGAAGCGGCGGAACCGCAGTGGGGGGGTGGTGGCGGGCTGCGTCCGGAGCCATTTTCGATAAGGCGTCCTCGACTGCAGGGAGTATAGGTATGGCTGGCCGGAGGACAACGCCGCCCGGCGATTTGGCGGCACACGCAACCGATTTTATACTTCGAGTGCGCTGAAATCTGTCGGCTACGGAGGGTGGCTGGTGACCGAGTCCGAGGATGAACCTGCCGACCCATCATCGGCCCTGAACCACGACCATGAGGTCGTCGAGCACCTGCCGGACGGCGTGGCGGTGCTCGCATCAGGCGGCACGATCCACTGGGCCAACGCCCGGCTGACCGGCTGGTGCGGCCGCGGTGATCTGCGGGGACGGGATCTGCTCTCGGCCCTGGGCTGCGGCGCGGGTGAATCCCGGCCC
>JAUMAF010000263.1:0-6954 GCA_032117045.1 Pirellulales bacterium
ATCTCCGGGGATGTCGAAGCCCCCGGCCACGAAATCGCTGGTGCCGAGCGAGGAGAGCGACGGGAAGAGTCCGGCGGCCAAACGCATCGGCGCCAGGAGGATCGTGTCGAGCACCTTCATCGCCTGCACCGCGGGCGTGGGATCGAGTTCAAGCGTGATGCTCGTCTGCGTGACGATGCGGTAGAGCGACTCGATCGGGCCGCCGCCAGGCACGATCGTGGCATCGCCTGTGACCTGGCTGGTGAAGAGCCGAGCGATAAACTCGCGAAACTGTCCCACGAGCAGCATCGAGACCGCCGCCAGGAGCGCCACCGGCCCCGAGAGGAACGTGCTGAACATCACTCCGAGCGCCGTGCAAATGAGCATCGAGAACCAGATGCCCAGGCAACTCTTCGCGTAGTTGACGACGAACGAGCCGTCTCCGGCCCGCAGGTAGAAGTCGGCCTGCGCCACGCCGTAATACTGCGCGGGCTCGAGGCACTGGAGCCAGACTTCGATCCGTCCATCGGCCACGAGTTCGGCAAACAGGTCGACCTCCTTCAACTGGCCATCGGCGAGAACCGTGTTGATTCGCCGCGGGATCAGCAGCGAGTCGATGGTGAACTCGCGGGCCACGAGCGGCAGGGATTCGCTGCGGAGGCTACTCGTCGGATTACGGACCTGGATCGTGCCGTGGATCCCCTCCTCGATGTCTCCCTTGTAGGTACGAAACACACGCACGATCATCTCGAGCGGCAGACCCTCCGGGAACTCCTCGGGCGTGAGGCCTTCGAACGTCCAGATCGCGGCGGCGGCCGTGCCCCCCTCGATGAACTGCCGGTACGCCCATTCGGCCCCCACGCTGATACCCTTCGCCGCCGGCCTGCCTTCCCGGTCGAGAAACCGGAGTGAGCCTCGTCGTGGCCGGCGGGCCTCGAGCATGCCGATGGGCGAACCGATCTCGTAGGTCGGGTCTCCTTCCACGGCCGCTTCCGAAGCGGTTACTCGGTGACGGTGGCCTTGGGCGGTTTCGGCCATGCCGGCCCCGGCGGCGTCGATCACCACGCGATGCCGATGGCCGCGATCGAGGCTGGTGCGGCCCTCGCCGCCGGTCTTCGTGCCGTCGCCATCCGTGACGTCGAAGACATCCTCGGCGGCGAGCGAGTGGCTGTGGTTCACGCTCCGGACGACGAATGCCCAGCCAGCCAGCCCCATCATGGCCAGCAGGCAGGTGCCCACGATCGCGAATCCGAGGATGCGTCCCAGCACGATCTCGGCCGTGCGCACTGGCTTCGTCGTCACAGTCTGAATCGCCCGCGACTTGATGTCGGCCGGGAGGCTGAAGACCGAGAGCACGAGCGTCACCAGGCAGACCAGCAGGTTGGTGGCGCCGAGAATGAAGCCGATGTAGAGCCTGCCCGGATTGACGCTCGCCGGGTCGAGAAACCAGCCCGCGAACAGCAGAATCAGCGCGAACATCGCCAGCACGACCAGCACATTGCGGCGGAGCGATTCCTGCACGGCCAGACGAGCCAGCGCCCAGACCCGCCGAGGCGAGAGCGCGATGAGATCCGCGACTCCGGCCAGCAAACCGCGATACACGCGATCGCCGGCGGCCAGCGGGCCGTTCGCGACCGCCTGCGCCAGCCACGTCAGGATGGCTGCCAAGAGCCCCACGAACCCCGCCGCCGCGAGGTAGCGGAGGATGGCGGGGCCGATCCAGGCTGAGAACGTGGGAATGACTTCTTCGAGCACCATGGTTGTTTGACGCTCACTCCGCCCGGATGCCGTCGGTGGCCGCGGCGCCGCGGCTGGCCCGACGACCGGGCCGGGCTTCCGTGTCGCGGACCACCTCGAGGAACAGGTCCTCAAGCGTCGTCCGCGGGTTGCCGATGTCGATGTCTGATGCGCCATGCCGCTCGAGCACGGCCCGCACTTCCGCGGCGGCGGTTGGCGAAAGACCTGACGCGCGAATCTGCGTCACCCCGGTCACACGGAGCAGTTCCTCAACGCGGCCGAGTTCCTTGAGTTCGCCCTGGTGGAGCACCGCGATCCGGTCGCAGACGTCCTCGACGTCGGCGAGAAGATGGGAGCACATGATCACGGTCTTGCCGCGTTGCTTGAGGTCGAGGATCAGGTCCTTCATCTCACGGGTCCCGATCGGATCGAGACCGCTGGTCGGCTCGTCGAGGATCACGAGTTCCGGGTCGTTGATCAGCGCCTGAGCGACGCCGATACGCCGCGTCATGCCCTTGGAATACTCGCGGAGTTGCCGCTTCCGGTCCCGAGAGAGGCCCACCATCTCGATGAGCGCGGCCGCACGGCGGCGTCGCTCCTCGGGGTCCATGCCGAACAGCCGGCCATAAAAGTCGAGCGTCTCCTCCGCATCGAGAAACTTGTAGAGATACGACTCCTCCGGGAGGTAGCCGATCCTTTCGTTCTTGCCGACATCGGTCGCGGGGCGGCCGAAGACAAGAGCTTCGCCCGAGGTGGGGAAGATGAGACCGAGCAGGAGTTTGAGGGTCGTCGTCTTGCCGGCACCGTTCGGACCGAGAAGGCCGAAGATCTCGCCGCGGCGGATGTCGAGGTCGAGCGGTTTGAGCGCCGTCTTCTTGCTGCGGCCCCAGAAATCGCGATACACCTTGGAGAGGTTTCGCGTTTCAACAACGACTTCCGCCGCATCGCGACGGGCTGCGGCCGGGGTGGCCGCGACAGCTTCCTGGATCAAGGTCTGCGTTCCTCTTCGTCGCCCCGCACCAGAGCTGGCAGCCGACCGACGGCAGCCGTTTCATGGGTTGTATCGCATCGCTGCCAGAAGTGGAGTCCTGCGCGCGAAATCCCCACCGCACGCGGGCTTCCTTGGGGCGACAACAGTTCCGGCGGCCAAAAGGCTCGGCAACCGTTTGAAATGCACTGTTGCCAGACGGCGCCAAACTGCTACCATGAAAGAATGATACTGAGTCTCAAAATCTTTTATTGGCATTATTTTCCAAAGTCCATGGTGTGTGAATGAATCGCAGCACGGTGCCATTCCTGATCTGTACGACCGTGCGCTGGGGAGCCATATGCCCCTCGCAACCGTCTCGGCAACGGCGCGGCTTCAGCCTCGTTGAGCTCCTCGTCGTGGTCGCCATCGTGGCGACTCTGATCGGACTGCTCCTGCCGGCGGTGCAGTCGGCCCGAGATTCTGCCCGACGATCCGCCTGTCAGAACAATCTCCGCCAGCTTGGCATCGCGCTGGCCAACTTCGAGTCTGCCTATCGAACGTATCCTCCGAGCTGCGTCTGGTCGGGTACGAGTACGACCGATGCCTCGTCGGGCGCCGTCTGGTCGGCGCAGGGTCGGCTCCTTCCCTTTCTTGAAGAGTTTGCCATCGGCGACGAACTCCATCGCCAGTTGGCCGTTCCCTACAGCCAGGCAACGCTTGGGAGCGGCCAGTTGATCTCGTCACTTCGAATCCCGGCCCTCCTCTGCCCCTCAGAGCCCAACACACAGGTGCGGAACAAGGCCGACGGCACTCCGGAACACGCACCGCTCAACTACGCCGTCAACCTCGGCACCTGGATGGTGTTCCAGCCGGCGACGAGGACCGGGGGCGACGGCGCATTCTTCCCGAATAGCAAACTCAGGACAGCGAGCTTTACCGATGGGCTCTCGAAAACAATCGCGCTCGCCGAGGTGAAGACCTCCACGTCCTACTTCCGCAATGCCGCCCTCCCGGCACCGGCGCAGCCGACATCGCCCACGGCGGTGTGCGGGATGGGGGGCGACTTCAAAAACGATCTGCCGACACTCGGCTCGGGCCACACCGAGTGGGTCGACGGCCGCAGCCATCAGACCGGCTTCACATCGACGTTCCCGCCGCAGACCACCGTGCCATGCCCGCGGCCATCGGGCACCTACGACATCGACTGGACCAATCAGCAGGAGGCCAAATCGCTGACCGCCCCCACCGCAGCGGCGATCACGGCGAGGAGCCATCACGCTGGCGTGGTGAATCATGCGATGATGGACGGCAGCGTACATCAGGCCACGGCGGCCATCGCCGTTGATGTCTGGCAAGCCCTGACGACACGGTCGGGAGCGGAGAGCGTGAGCCGCGAGTGATCGGTCGTCGCTCACAGAGAAGGAATCAGCGGGTGGCCGACTCGCTCGACTCCGGCGCCGACGGCAGCAGCCGCTTCGACGACTCTTCGACAAACCTTCGTGCCGCGACGAGTTCGGCCGGAGCGAAATACGGCACATCGGGAACCCTGCCTGCCATGTCGATCACTTCGGCAGCGAGTTGTTCCCATGTGAGGCCGCTTGAGATATGCCACGCGGCGGCCTGCGCCACCTGTTGCGAGATGGCGCCGCGGGCGAGTGCGGTCATCACTTCCTGAAGCCGTGGGTCGCTGGAGAATGTCTCGAGAGCCGTCATCCGATAGGCGACGCGAGGAGAAGGATCCCGCTTGCCGTACTCGAGGCAGACCGTCGGCACGCGGATCGTCCGAGTACGTTCCGGCGGCAGCGAGAACGGGCCACCGCCCATGCCGCCACCCATGCCACCGCCACCCATGCCGCCACCCATGCCGCCACCCATGCCACCCATGCCGCCGCCACCGACGCTCTGCGACACGCCACCGATGCCGCCCGCACCGAACCCACCGCCGCCCTGCTGACCCATTTGTGCGAGCACGGGAACGCCGGCAAAGCCATCCGGCAGGCGGAGTGACAGCGGGCGATCGGAACGGTTCGTCACCACGACCTGCGCCGACCGGGAATCATTGGCGATGAACTTCAGTTCAATGAGCCCGGCTTCCTCGGCGGAGAGGACGTCCTGCGGCACCTGCGCCGTGGCGGTCTGATTCGACGCCGAGCTGGACTCGCGGCCAAAGGCTGGGGCGATGGGCCCTACTGCGATCGTGACGAGCCCCACCAGCAAACGCACCCGGAGCATGATCGACCCTTTCGATGCGACAACGGCCGCCTGGAGGAGGCGACATGCGAGCGGCCGGACGGCCCCTCACCACGCCCCGACTCTACTATGCGATCGGCGTCGCAGCTGAAAAAATGCCCCGACTGCCGCGAAAAATCGGGTCGTGACGATCGGAGGGATCGTGCGGCAGCCTCTTGGGCTTCGCAAAGCCCCCGCCGAAGACGTGCGGGGATCCCACGTCCTCCCACCGAAAACCGGTCAGCGGCCAGGTTGGCCACAGAACGGATCAGCGCTTGGAGAACTGCGTTCCACGGCGGGCACCGCGGAGGCCGTACTTCTTCCGCTCCTTCATGCGTCCGTCGCGGGTGAGCAGGCCGCCTTGACGCAGCGGCTCCGCCAGTTCCACGTCAAACACCTTCAGGGCGCGGGCAATGCCGAGACGGCAGGCACCCGCCTGTCCGGTCAGCCCACCGCCATCAACGGAAATCACCACGTTCACGGCAGTGCGCTTGCCGACCTCGTCGAGCGCTCCCGCCACGAGTGCCCGATCCTTGATGGCCGGAAAATAGGCGTCAAGGTTGCGACCGTTGACGGTGATCTCACCCGCGCCGGCACGCATCCGCACCCGCGCCACGGCCGTCTTGCGGCGGCCCGTCGCGATGATCTCGTCGCCCCGTCGTGCTGACTTCACGCCCTGCTCTGCCGTCATCATCGTCCTCTTTCGCTTGTGATCGCTTTGTCTTTATGGGTTGAGGTGAGCGTTCCGCTGACTCAGGCGCCGAGATTGATCGGCTTCGGCTGCTGCGGCTGGTGCGGATGCTCGGTGCCCGCATAAACCTTGAGCTTGTCGAGCATTTTTCGGCCGAGACGGCTCTTGGGGAGCATGCGTCGCACGGCCTCCTCGATGATCAGTTCCGGCCGACGATCGCGGCGGTGCTCCGCCGTCTCCGACTTGAGACCGTTGTAGCCGGTGTACCAACGGTAGAGTTTCTGCTGCCACTTCTTGCCGCTGAACTCGATCTTTTCGGCGTTGATCACCACCACATGGTCGCCCGTATCGACATGAGGGGTGTACGTGGGCCGATGCTTGCCCATCAGGACGGTGGCGATCGCGCTGGCGAGCCTCCCAACCCGGCGGTCGCTGGCATCGACCACCCACCACCGCTGCTCCACTTCGCCAGTCTTGGCCATGTAGGTCTTCATCGTTCGCTCAACCGTAATTCGCGTCGTCGGGTGTTCGGATGCCGCCGGCAATGCAGGCGGGGAGAACCGAGGAGCGTAACAATGCCTCGGGCGACGAGCAAGCGACATTCGCGGCGAGCGGCGAAAACCGCGGTGCCCGCCCACCAACCCCTCGATGCCTCTCCCCGGGTGGGTCCGCTGCCCCCGGAGCGGCCTTCGAAACGGCCCTCCCGCCGCCTTCCACGGCCCTCGTGGACGGCCCATCGCTTTGAGGCAACAATCGTGCCGATCATCCTCCGTCTCACCGGGTTGTCACCATGCAGGTTGCCGTCGTCAAGGAAGTGTTCCCCGGTGAACGCCGCGTGGCCCTCGTGCCGGCGGCGGTGCCCGCGCTCGTCAAGATCGGCCTCGACGTCCGGGTCGAGTCGGCTGCCGGGATCGCGGCCGGCTTCTCCGATGACGACTACCGTGCGGCTGGGGCCACGATCGTCTCACGCGACGAGGCCTTCGCCGCCGACTGTGTGCTCGCCGTCCGTTGGTGCGGTGCCTGCGGAACCAGTTGGTGCGATGACCGAGATCGGCTCAGGGCCGGCGTCGTGCTCGTCGGCATGTGCGATCCGCTCGCGGCGCCCGATGCCTGCCGCGAGGCTGCCGAACGCGGCGCGTTGGTGTTTGCGCTTGAACTCGTACCGCGGATCACGCGGGCCCAGAGCATGGACGTGCTCTCGAGCCAGGCCAACATCGCCGGCTATCGCGCCGTCTTGCTGGCGGCCAACGCGCTGCCCCGCATCCTGCCGATGATGACGACGGCGGCCGGCACGCTCACACCCGCGAAGGTGCTCGTGCTCGGCGCGGGCGTGGCAGGCCTCCAGGCG
>JAUMAF010000264.1:0-2615 GCA_032117045.1 Pirellulales bacterium
ATGTGGTGCGGCTCGAGACGTTTCAGCGTGACGAGGTGCAGGTGGTCGGCCAGCGGCGGGTCGTCCGCCGCGGCGACGTGTTCACGACGCTTCAGGACACCGACGAACTCCTGGGGTCGGTGTCGGCCGCAGCACCATCGACGGTCTACGTGGTGGTCGTCGGCCGAGCGCAGGGCGGATTCGGCCTGACGGTCGGCTCGATCATCGATGTCTTGGCCGCGGAGTCGCGACTGCAGCCGGCAGCGACCCCGGGTGTGAGCGGCATCCTCGCGCTCGGCGGCATCGCCACCGAGATCATCGACCTCGAGACAGTGGCGGGTGACGCGCGATGAACGACCTCCCCTATCATGGCTGCTGCACCTTTCGCATCGGCGACGCCTGCTTCGCGTTGCCCGCCGACGGTGTGGTCGAGGTGCTGCGGGGCGGCCGCCTGACGCGGGTGCCGCTCGCGCCCGACGGCATCCTCGGCCTGCTCCACCTCCGCGGCCGGATCGTGCCGGTGATCGACCCGGCGACCCATCTCGGGGTGTCGCGGAAAACGCCGGAGCAACCCACGCATCTGGTGATCGCGCTCCAGGACGATTGGTACGGCCTCGTGATCGACGAAATGCTCGACGTCGTGGAGATTCCGCAGGACCGGATCGAGCAGCCGTCGCCATCGTCGGCCGAGGGGCCGGTTGAGGGACCAGGCGAGGCCCTGGCGGGCGTGTTTGCGGCCCCCGATCGGCTCGTGCATCTCCTCGATCCCCAGCGCATGATTCAATCATTCGTGCGGCAGCGGCCGCAGACCCTTGAAAGGCAGGCGACATCCCATGGCAGACCGTGATCCCTCCGGCACCGACGCGGGCAGCTGGCGTTCGTTTCTCACCAATCCGCTCCTGCTCGCCCTGCTCGGCGTGTCGCTGATCCCGATGGGCTTCATGGGCCTGACCAGCTACCGCAGCTCATCGGCTGCCCTTCGCGAACAGGCCTTCAAGCAGCTCGATACCGTGAACGCCGTCACGTCCAAGTCGGTCGAACGATACTTTCAGTCGCTGCGGCAGGAACTCGCGGTGCTCGCCGAAGGGCGGGTCGTGCGGGAATCACTCGAACAGCTGCGTGACGGCCTGGCCTCCATCCGCAGTGACGACAAGGTGGACGAGAATGCCCTTGCCGTGGCACGTCGGGAGCTGGCGACCTTCTACACCGGAGAGTTCGCGGCGGAGTATCGCCGACGGGCCGATGGCTCGGTCAATCTCGAGCCGCTCGCCGAGTCGCTCGACGACGACTCAGCCTACCTGCAATACCTCTACATCCGCCGAAACGACAACGCCATCGGGGCCAAGGGCATGCTCGATGCCGCCGCCGACGTGTCCGCCTACACGAAAGCCCACGGCATCTTCCATCCGTTCTTCCGCAGCCTCGGCGAGAAGTATGGCGTGGCCGACGTGTTCCTCATCGATGCCATCTCCGGCAAGATCGTCTACACCGTGGCCAAGGAGGCCGATCTCGGGGCTTCCTTGCGAGAGGGCCCGCTGGCGGCGACAAGCCTCGGGTTGGCCTTCCAACAGGCGGCGGCCAGCGGCCGCCGTGATGCGGTCGCTTTTGGCGAGTTTGCCAGGTACCTGCCGTCGTGCAACGAGCCGGCGAGTTTCATCGCCGCGCCGATCCTCGAAGGCCGGCAGGTGGTGGGGGTCGTCGCCTTCCAGATTCCGATCGACAAGGCCGACGCGATCATCGGCGAGACGACCGGCATGGGGCGAACGGGCGAGACCTATGCGGTGGGCGCCGACCGGCTGTTTCGCAGCAACTCACGGTTTGCCAAGGAACTCGGCACGAAGACCACGATCATCAATGCCGATTTCAAGGTCGATACGCCGGCTGTGCGAGCGGCGCTGGATGAGGGCAAGGCCGGCACTGCCGAGGCAGCCGACCATCGGGGCATCCGTTCGCTGGTGTCGTGGCGGCCGATCGTCGTGCACCGTGACCCCTCAGGAGGCCGCGGCGACGTCCGCTGGGCGCTCATTTCCGAAGTGGATTCGGCCGAGGTGTTCGAGCCGGTCAACCGACTCCTGCGGCTCGGCCTGACGGTCTTCGGGCTGACCAGCGCCGCGGTGCTCGGTGTGTCGACCCTCATCGCCCGCCGGCTCACCCGCGAGACGCGGCGGCAGGCGGCGCTCGTCGGAGGCATCGTCGACAACACGCATGCCTTGGCCAGTTCCTCCGAGGAGCTGACGAGCGTCAGCCAGCAGATGAGCGCGGCCGCCGAGCAGACCACAGCTCAGGCCAACCTCGTCTCCGCAGCCGCGGAGCAGGTGAGCGGCAATGCCCTGACGGTATCGGGCTCGATCGACAACCTCGTCGCCAGCATCCACGAGATCGCCCGCAACGCTCAGGATGCCGCCACCACCGCCCGCCGGGCCGTGGAGATGGCCTCGGCCACCTCCTCGACCATGGCGGCCCTGGGGCGATCGAGCAACGAAATCGGAGCGGTGATCAAGGTGATCACGTCGATCGCGGAACAGACGAACCTCCTCGCCCTCAACGCCACGATCGAGGCCGCCCGTGCCGGCGAGGCGGGCAAGGGCTTCGCCGTCGTTGCCAGTGAGGTGAAGGAACTCGCCCGCGACACCGCG
>JAUMAF010000265.1:0-7288 GCA_032117045.1 Pirellulales bacterium
AGCCCCGACGACAATCGCGCAACTCGCTTCAGCTCGCCTGAATTGCCCGGCTTCTACTGCGCAAATCTCGTGCCGAACAGGATTGCCAGGATGGGCGGAACGAACGTTCGGCGATGGGGCACGGGCAGCCCCGAGCGCCTCTATACGAAGGCCTCGGCCGTCTCCGCCGAGGCGGGGCCGTACTTCAGCGGGGCCATCGTGAAGCTCGCTCGCCCCTGGCTCACGCTTCGCACAGCCGCTGAATAGCCGAACATGCTCGCCAGCGGCGCCTCCGCCGTGAGCACTGTCGCCGGCCCGCGGATCTCCGTGGCGGTGATGATCGCCCGCCGCTGCTGGAGGTCGTTGATCACGTCGCCGAGATGCTCCTCCGGCACGCTCACCTCCACCCGCATGACGGGCTCGAGGAGCACCGTGCCGGCGGCATTGAGCATGTTTTCAATCGCGTCGGCCGCGGCGATCCTGATCGCCACGTCGCCGGGCAGCGGCTCCGGGATCGGGCTCTCGAGCACCGTCATCCGCACGCCCCACAACGGACAGCCCTTGAGCCCGCCCCGCTCAGCGCTCTCGCGGACCGACTGCGTCATCGTGGCCGCGATCGCCGCCAATGCCTCGTGCTCCGGAAACCAGCCCTGCTCCACCGTCACTGGTATCTGGTCGGTCGTCGGCTCGGCCTGGAGCGTGACGGTGGCCACGAGCGTCTGGCCCGCCACCTGGCGGTTCGATTCGCCGCTCACCGTCACGGCCTTGCCGAGCGTTTCCTTGTAGCTGACCCGTGGCTTGTGGACCCGGCACTTGAGATTGAAATCCCGCTCCAGCCGATGGCGGATCACTTCCAGATGGAGCTCACCCATGCCCGAGATCAGCGTCTGACCCGTCTCCTCGCTCTCGATCGCGCGGAAGGTCGGATCCTGCCGCTTCATCATCTCGAGCGTGTCGGCGAGCTTCTTCCGCTCCAGGCTCGTGTCGGGCTCGATCGCCATGGAGATCACCGTTTCGGGAAACTGGATCGTCTCCAGCACGATCGGTGCGGCCGCATCGCAGAGCGTGTCGCCCGTCACGCTCCCTCGCGGGCCGATCACGCCCACGATGTCGCCGGCGAAGGCCTCCGGAATCTGCTCGCGGCGGTCGGCCTGCACGTGCCAGAGCTGGGCGATATTTTCCTTCTTCTGCTTGAGCGGGTTCCAGGCCCGACTCCCCGCCTTGAGCGTGCCGGAGTAGACGCGGACGAAGGAGAGATCGCCGTGCTTCTCCGCGATGATCTTGAACACGAGTCCGCAGAACGGCTCCTTCGGGTCGGCCTTCCGCGTGATCGTGGTGGGCGTCTTGGCGGCCGGGTCGAGGCCCTCGACCGGCGGCACGTCGGCCGGGCTCGGCAGATACCAGGCCACGGCGTCGAGCACCGGCTGCACGCCGATGCAGTCGAGGGCCGAGCCCGCCAGGATCGGCACCACCTTCCTCTGGATCGTCGCCTGGCGGATCGCCTTCCGCATGAGGTCAGGCGGAATCGGAGCCTCGTTCATCGCCAGCTCCGCGATCTCGTCGGAGAAGTCGAAGAGCGTGGCGACGAGCTGCTCGCGGTAGAGCGCGGCCTCGTCGGCGAGCTCGTCGGGGATCGCCGCGGCCGTGATCGACGTGAGCGCCTCGCCCCCGGCGAGCGCCTCATCCTTGGGCGGAAACGTGAGGAGCTTCATCTCCACCAGATCGACGATCCCGCGAAACGGATCCTTGACATGCGGCGGACCGAGACCCTGCGGCAGGTGGAGGATCAACGGCTTCGCGCCCAGTCGCTTCTCGATCTGGCCGATCGTGCCGAAGAAGTCGGCCCCCTCGCGGTCGAGCTTGTTGACCAGTGCGAGCCGCGGCACGCCGTATTTGTCGGCCTGCCGCCAGACCGTCTCGCTCTGGGCCTCGACGCCCTCGCGGGCACTGAACACCACCACCGCCCCGTCGAGCACGCGGAGGCTCCGCTCGACTTCGGCCGTGAAGTCGACGTGGCCGGGCGTGTCGATCAGGTTGACGGTCACGTCCTTCCACTGAAACGACACGGCTGCCGAGTAGATCGTGATCCCCCGCTCCTGCTCTTCGGGGTCGAAGTCGGTGATCGTGGTGCCGCGATCGACCTCGCCGAGCCGGTGGCTCGTCTTCGTGTAGAAGAGCAGCCGCTCGGTGAGCGTGGTCTTGCCCGCGTCGATGTGGGCGACGATGCCGATGTTGCGGATGTTCTCGAGCGTGCGTGCCATCACATCTTCTCGACGGTGCCGATGCCGAGCAGTTCGAGGCCGCGGCGGAGCACGCGGCCGGTGAGGTCGCACAGGGCCAGCCGGCTGTCGCGGTCCGGCCCCTCGGCCTTGAGCACGGAAAGCGAGTCGTAAAACGTCGAATAGCAGCCGGCAAGATCGTAGAGCCAGGCCGTGAGCACGTTGGGCCGCGAGTCGGTTTCCGCGTCTTCGAGAGCCTCGCCGAAGCGAAGGAGCTCGAGGGCCAACGCCCGCTCCTTCTGGTCTGACACCAGCACGCCGTGACACGCCTTTCGCAGGGACTCGCGATCGACGCCCCCCTTCGTGAAGATCCCCTCCACGCGTGCCACGGCATATTGCATGTAGGCCGCCGTGTTGCCCTTGAGCTCGAGCATCTTGTCGAAACTGAACACGTAATCGGTCGTGCGGTTCTGGCAGAGGTCGGCGTATTTGATCGCGCCGATGCCGACCGTCTCCGCCACGTGGCGGCGATCGTCGTCGTTCATCCCGGCGCGGCCCTCCTCGCCGCTGCCCACGATCGCCGCGGCCCGCTCCACGCCTTCGTCGAGCAGCGCCTCGAGGCCCACCGTGTCGCCGGCCCGCGTCTTGAACGGCCTGCCGTCCTCGCCGAGCACCGTGCCGAACGCGACGTGCACGAGCTCCACGCCCGCGATGCCGTCTACGCCCCAGCGGCGGGCCGCCTCGAAGACCTGCTCGAAATGGCCGCTCTGGCGATGATCGACCACATACAGAATCCGATCGGGCTTCCAGTGGGCGAGCCGCCACTGGATCGTGGCCAGGTCGGTCGTGGCGTAGAGAAAGGCGCCGTCGGCCTTGCGGATCAGGAGCGGCGGATCGTCCTCGCCGCCGAGAAACACGCCGATCGCCCCCCTGCTCTCCCGGGCCAGCCCTCGGGCCATGAGATCGTCCACCACGCCGGCGAGCATCGGCTGAAAAAAGCTCTCGCCGAGCGTGTGGTCGAAGGTCACGTGCAGCCGCGCGTAGAGGCGATCGATTTCCGCCCGGCAGACCGGCATGAACCGCTCCCAGAGCGCCCGGTTCTCGGGATCGCCCTCGTGGAGCTTGGCCGTTTCGGTGAGCACGTCACGGCCGGCGTCGGGATGCTTCGCCGCGAGGGCCGCGGCAGCCGGGTCGGCGGCCAGCTCGTCGGGCTTCGCATCGGCCACCTTCCGCACGAGCCGGTAGAGCCGGCCCAGTTCGGCGGTGGGATCGGCGGCGAAGGCCGCGTCGTCGCGGCAGTGCTTCCAGCCCCAGAGGATCATCCCGAACTGCGTGCCCCAGTCGCCGAGATGATTGTCGGTGATCACGCGATGGCCGCGAAACCTCAGGATCCGGGCGATCGCGTCGCCGATCACGGTCGAGCGGATGTGGCCCACGTGCATCGGCTTGGCGACGTTGGGCGAGCTGAAGTCGACGACCACCGTCTGTGGCAGAGCGACCGCGGCGACGCCGCACCGCTCGTCGGCTACGGCCCGCGTGACGGCCACCGCGAGCGCCTCGTCCTTCACGCGGACGTTGATGAAGCCAGGCCCGACCGGATCGCCAGGGGTCTCGAAGAGGTCGCCGAATCCCGGGGACGCGGCCAGCCGGCGGCTGATCTCGACCGCCACGTCCCGCGGCTTTCTGGAGGCCTTCTTGGCCAACGCCATCGCCATCGTGCCTGAGTAGTCGCCGAACTTCGCGTCGGCCGTTTCGCGGACCTGCTCCACGAGCCCGTCGATTTCGCCTGAGCTGATCGCCGCGAAGCCGTCGGCGGCGAGCCCCTCGAGGGCATGGCGAAACGAGTGTCGCAAGGCCGACCGGAAGTTCACCGGTACCGCTTGGCCATCATCATCGGTGTTCATGCCTCAACCCCGGCGGCAGGCACGGTCACCCGCGTCGCATCGCTCCAGAGATGCTCGATGTCCCAATAGCCTCGGGCCTCGGCATCGAAGAGGTGCACGATCACGTCGCCATAGTCGAGGACGATCCAGCGGCCTTCCTCATAGCCCTCGCCACCGCGCTTGCGGTCTTTGTGATCCTTCTTGAGCACGGCCTCGATTTCGTCGGCCATGGCATGCATCTGCCGACGGCTCGATCCGGTGGCGATCACGAAGTAGTCGAAGACCGGCGTGACCTTCCGCAAATCGAGCACGCAGACGTCCGTGCCCCGGGTTTCTCCAGCCACCCGCGCCGCCGCGAGCGCACGTTCCCGGGCCGGATCGTGGCCGGAGGATCGGACCGGGGAGCCGCTCGCTGATTCCTTGCTGGATGTCATCATGGGCGAGATTGTAACCGGAGGGCGGCGAGGGCGATGCCGTGCAGGACCAGGTCGGGAATCTCGATCGCGGTCGGGACGGCGTCGCGAACGATGCCACGAGAGCCCCCGGTCAAAAACAGCTCGGGCGGACCGCCGAGGGTCGAGGTCGCCTCGGCCACCAGCCGCGCGACCGCCCCCCGCATGCCAAAGCCGATCCCGGCCGCGATGGCCGCCTGCGTGGAGCGGCCGGGCATGATCGGAACCGCACCCCCGTCGAGCTCGGCCACCGCAGGCAGCCGGCTCGTGCCCTCCGCGAGGGCCCGGGAGAGGAGTTCGGGGCCGGGCAGAATCGCCCCCCCCAGAAACGCTCCGTCCCGCGACACGATATCGACCGTCGTCGCGGTGCCGCAATCGATGACGACCGCTGGCCGCGCGGGATCCTTGGCAGCGGCGGCAGCCGCCGCTGCCGCGAGTCTGTCGATGCCCACGCGGGCAGGCTCATCGACCTCGACCGCGAGCGGAAGATGCTCGCGGCCCACACGCCGCTGACGAATCGGTCGATGACGCGTGGCCGACACCTCCGCAAGCGCCGCCTCGAGCCGGACGGCCGCCGACTCATGAACGCTCGCGATGAGCATCAGCGTGGGCCCTGCCGCGACGCGGCCCAGCCAGTGCTGCAGATTCGATGGCCGAAACTCTCGGCTGAGCAGATCCTGGCGACCACTCACGCCGGGCAGCGCCGCCGCGCCACGATGCCCACCGGCGGATGCCCCGTCGGCCGCGACGAGCACGGCCAGTTTGATCCGTGTGTTGCCGACATCCGCCAGCACGATGGTGTCGCCGTCGGCGGCCGCCGTCATGCCGACTGCCTCCGTCGGTCGAGTGCCGCTACGACGGCCCGCAGGAGGGCATCGAGCCCCTGCCCGGTCACGGCACTCGCCGCGATCACCTCGCGGCCGATCACGCGGGCCAACTCCTGCCGCACCTCCTCCGCTCCCGGCAGTTCGCACTTGCTGACCACCACGATTTCCGGTCGCTCTCCGAGTGCCGCGTCATACCGCACCAACTCGTCGCGAATCGCCCGATAGTTCGTCAGCGGATCGCTGCCGTCCACCGGCATCGGTTCGACGACATGCACCAGGATCCCGGCCCGCTCCACATGCCGCAGAAACTCGTGGCCGAGGCCCACGCCCGTGTGGGCTCCCTCGATCAGCCCCGGAAGGTCGGCGAGCACGAAACTGCGGTCGCGGGAGATCGCGACGATTCCCAGGATCGGGGTCTTGGTCGTGAATGCGTAGTCGGCGATCTCGGGCCGGGCCCGGGAGAGCCGCGAGAGCAGCGTGCTCTTGCCGGCATTCGGCTTGCCCACGAGCCCGACGTCGGCGATCACCTTGAGCTCAAGCAGGAGCCGTCGAACCTCCCCCTTCACGCCCGGCGTGGTCTCACGGGGCGCGCGATTGGTCGATGTCTTGAAGTGCTGGTTGCCCCAACCGCCCGCGCCCCCCTGGGCGGCCACGACCCATTCGCCGGGCGCCGCGAGATCCTTGAGGACCAGGCCGGTGGCCTCGTCGATCACCATCGTTCCGGGCGGCACGAGGAGCGTGAGATCCTCGGCGTTGCGGCCATGACAGTTGGCCGGGCCGCCCGACTCGCCATGAGCCGCCCGCCATTGCTTGCGATGCGCGAGCGCGGCCAGCGAGTCGACGCCCGGCTCCGCCCGCATGATCACGCTGCCGCCGTCGCCGCCGTCGCCGCCGTCGGGTCCACCGAGGGGCACGTATTTCTCCCGTCGGAAACTGCACATGCCGCGGCCGCCATTTCCGGCGGCGATTTCGATCTGAACACGGTCGACGAACACGCTGGCACCCCTCGGAGATCACCAGCAGCCATCACCGGCGGCGGCGTCAGGCAGACGTTCCCGCCACCACGTTCACACGCCGACCCTCGCGGTCGAACGACACCACGCCGTCGGTGAGCGCGAAGAGCGTGTAGTCGGTGCCCATCCCGACGTTCGAGCCGGGATGAAACTTCGTGCCCACCTGCCGCACCAGGATGTTTCCGGCGCGAACCTGCTGGCCGCCGAACTTCTTGACACCCCGACGCTGTGCGTTGGAGTCACGACCGTTGCGGCTCGAACCCTGACCTTTTTTATGTGCCATTGCTCTCTCTTCTCCTCACCGACCAGCCTACCTTCGGGCCACCGGGAAACCGAACGGGAATCTCAAAGCGGGCAACTCGTGACCACGAAGCGGGGTCAAGACCACGCTTTTCAGGGCCTTTTCAGAGACCGCCGACGTCTGTTTCGTATCGGAAAACCCAGGCATGGTCAATGCCCTCGTGCACCGCCACGGCCGCGGCGTAGAGATCCGGTCCACGCGGCCCGAACACCCCCTGCAGCACGAGTTGGGTGATGGCCTCCCCCCGAGCCTGATCGTCGAGGTCTTCGATCCGCTGCCGTCGGGGATCGTCTGCGGCCAGGCCCTCGATAATCTTCTTCTTGTCCGCCTCGTCGAGCCCGTCGAGCGCAGGCCGGAAGGTCTCGAACGCTGCCAAGGCATCGTTCCCTCGGATCGCTGCCCGATCGGCATCGATGTCCTGCAGCGTTGCCAGGCAGCGGGCTTTGCCCACCGCGTCGGCCAGCCACTCGATCCGCCGCGCTGCAGGACCGAAGATTGCCTTTGCCGCCGCACGGCGGGCATCGACATCGGGCTTTTCCTCGAGAGACCGCACGATCGTGGCAAGAGCGGCGAGCGGCTCCTTGGCCACGGCGTCGGGAGTGAGTTTGAGCGGC
>JAUMAF010000266.1:0-1682 GCA_032117045.1 Pirellulales bacterium
GCACGAAACACGGCCTTTCGTGCATCGCTGCCGGTTGCCACCCCGCGGGCAGCATCCTCCGCAATCTGCTGCCGAAGCCGGTCTCGATTCCGCCCGGGTGCGTCCGGCGGGTTGGTGGTCGCGGAATCCCCGGCAGAGGCATCGCCCGCCGGCCTCTTCTGGCCTTGTGCGTCGTCGCCCTGATTCATGGCGTAACCGCAGGCAGCGGCCTCCAGCGGATCCGCCGCACCTCGCCGGTCGTGGCATAGGTGGCGATGCCGAGCGGCCTGCTCGGGAGCACCTCATTGCGAACGCTGATCCGTCGATGGTCGGTGTCCTGATCCACGATCGGCTCGCCGTCGAGAAAGCACTCGATCCTGCGCGGCGTGACCTTCACCGACACGTCGTACCAGCGGCCCTTCTCGAACGTGCGGGTGTCGGTCGTTTCATTGTCGCCGGCATCGCGGCCATCGATGCTCGACAGCCCCGTCACCGAACCGCCCCAGCCCCCGAGAATCAGGCTGCAACAGTCTTCACCCACTGGAAACGTGAGCCCGCAGAAGAAGTCGTGCCCATCGACCCGCCGGGCCTGCAGCTCGATCTCATACTGCTGCCGGGGAAACGCTCCCTGCCAGGTGATGCCGTTCAAGTCGGATCCCGGCGGAATGCGGATGGCGTTCCCGATCACCTCGATCTCGCCCCCACCTCCAAACTCCGTCTGCCGCCACTCGCCGAGCCCGCGGCCGTCGAAGAGCGACTGCCAGCCGTCAGCCTCATCCGCGACTGCCCCGAACGACACGGCGATCAGCGCGAGACAAAGGCTCGCGATCGATGTTCGGCCAACCATCTGCATTGCGCCTTCACACCTCGAGGGAAAGAATGGCTGTGCCCACGTCCACGTCGATTCTATCGCTGCGTCTCGCCACCCGCCACCAGTTCGCGCACCAGCGCGTCAGCCCGATAGACCGTGCGGAGCGCAGCGAGGATGCCCGCCGCATCCACCGCGACGGCGCGGGCGCGGACGTCGTCATACACCAGATCGAGCACGAGCGAGTCGATGTTGCCATCGAAGATCACGCCCACCAACTCTCCGGCACGATTCACGACGGGACTGCCCGAGTTGCCGCCGATGATGTCGGCCGTCGACACGAAATTGAGATGCGTCTGGAGAAACGCCTCGTCCGACTCGAGCGACCGTCGCACGCCCTGCCAGCGGGGCGGCAGGTCGAACGGCGGCGCATCGCGCTTCGCGGTGGCCCGAGAAAACAAACCTCCATAGGTCGTGAAGGCCGACGAGTTGTCGTCGTGGCCGGCAGGGTCGGCCGCCGTGTCCCCGTTGGAGCCCCTGCTGCCCGTGACGGTGCCGTAGGCGAGTCGCAGCGTGAACGTGGCGTCGGGATACATGGCCGAACCCTCGCGAGCAAACCGTGCCCGCGTGATGTCGGCATGCGCCTGCTGTTTGATTTCGTCGGCAGCCTCGGCCGCCTGCCGCAGCGACCGCGACTCAGCGTCGATGAGTGCGGCCACCGCCAGCATCGCGTCGGGCGAAGCAGCCACGGCCGCCGCGCCACCGGCGGCGAGTTCCCGCCGCGTGTCAGGCCGTGTTGACCCGTCACCCGCCGCCGGCCGCCGGCCGAGCGTGGTGCCCGCGACCAGTTCACCGGCTCGATCGCGTGGCGACTTTCCCGCGAGCACCTTCTGCA
>JAUMAF010000266.1:1692-8457 GCA_032117045.1 Pirellulales bacterium
CCAGAAACGTCAGCGAGTCCGCGAGCTTCACGACTTCAAACTCGTCATACAGCGGCTCCTCTGAGAAGAGCCGCTGTTCCAGCGAGGCCCGATTCGAGTCGCGGTATTCCCTGAGCCGCTCACCGCTCGGCTTCGCCTGCTCGGCCGTCAGCCGCAGGATCATGCGGGCATTCGTGAAGAAGGTGCTGTTGAAGCCCGTGGCTCCCTCGAACATGCGATGCCGCACGGCGATCCTGTCGAGCATGGCCTGCGCCTCCTCGATGCGGGCATAGGGCGAAGGCCGACCGGCGAGCTCCGCTTCCACCCAGGGCCGCGTGGCCGCCTCAGCCCGTTTTCGACCGTCCATGATCGCAGGGTCGAGCAATCCGGCCAGGATGCCCTGCCGTGCCTTCCGTCCGTTCTCCACGCCCCGCAGATCGGCCGTCCCCTGCCGCCGCTCCTCAGGCCCTTCCTCGGCGTAGGCGCCGTAGAGTGCCTCGAGTCGGTTGAGATTCTGGAGGTCGAATGGCAGCCGGCGATCCCGCATCGAGACCAGTTCGGCCACGGTATCCCCACGGTCCGTGTGGCCGGGATGCCCCGCGACGAACACCAGGTCGTCTTCGGCAATCGGCTGCCTGGACCACGCCAGCCGATGCGGCACCCGCGCCGGCTGGCCATTCTCATAAGCACGAAAAAAACAGATGTCGAGATCGAATCGCGGAAACTCGAAGTTGTCGGCGTCGCCGCCGAAGAACGCGATCTGATGCTCGGGCGCAAACACCAGCCGAACGTCGGTGTATTTCTCGGATCGATAGAGGTGGTAGGCGCCGCCCTGATAGAGCGTGACGACATCGCTCCGCAGCCCCGACGATGCCAGTGACTCCTGCTCGATCGCGGCCATGGCCGCTCGGCGAGCCGTGGCGGCGGCCTCGGGAGGCATGCCCGCCGTGACGGCCTTTTCCACTCGCGAGGTGACATCCTCGATCGCGACCAGCACGTTGAGTTCCAGATCGTGGCACGGCAACTCGTCGCCGCGGGTCGAGGCGGCGAAGCCATCCCGGTGGTAGTCGTGCGTTGCATCGCTGAGCTTCTGCAGGCTGCCCGCCGCGACGTGATGGTTGGTGATCACAAGGCCGTCGTCCGAGACGAAGGCCCCGGAGCCACCCGAATTGAACCGCACGGCCGCCTGCTGGAGATGCTGCAGCCAGGCGGCCGTGAGGGTCATGTCGTGATCCTGTTTGAGCCGGTCCCGTGGCGGATCACTGAACAGCCACATGCCCTCGTCGGCAACGGCTGAAACCGCCCAGATCGCGACTCCACCAAGCAGGCTCCGCCAGAGGATTGACACGAGAGTGAACACCTGTATACTCCTTTGGTGAGCGGCGGCGGCGGCGGGATCATCGAACCCGGCGTCTGCCGATCAATAGACCTGATTCACGCCTCCTCATGTCGAGTTTCCTGCTTCCTGCTCCCGTTTTCCCTATCGCTGGGCCTCCAGCTTCAAGCCTTCTTCTTCCGAGCCTTCAGGAGTTCCACCGATGCTTGCCCGACTGCAGACGTTTTCGCTGTTGGGAATCGAAGCCGTGCCCGTCGACGTGGAGGTTGACGTCTCGGGAGGGGCGTTGCCTGCCACTGTGCTTGTCGGCATGCCTGATGCGGCCATTCGTGAAAGCACCCATCGCGTGGCCCGGGCCATGATCAACTCAGGGTTTCACCGTCCCAACGACCGTATCGTGGTAAACCTTGCCCCGGCGGAACTTCCCAAACAGGCCGCCACCTTCGACCTGCCGATCACGCTGGGCATTCTTGCCGGCAGCGGCCAGTTCTCATCGGACCGGCTCCTCGACTACGCGGTCGTGGGGGAGCTCTCGCTCGAGGGCTGCACGCGCCCGGCCCGCGGTGCGCTGTCGATCGCCATGGCCGCCGCCCGCCAGAAGCGAGATCCGGCCCATGCCGGGCGACCGCTCAAGGGGGTCGTTGTGCCCTCGGCCAGCGCGATGGAGGCGGCGGTAGTGGAGGACATCGACGTGATCCCCGTCTCGTCGTTGACGGAGGCGGTGCAATTTTTTGCAGGCGACATCGACATCGCTCCCGCCCCACCGCGGGTCTCCGAATGGTTCGATCGGTTTGCATCCTACGACATCGATTTCGCCGATGTGCGGGGGCAGGAGGCCGCGAAGCGGGCCATCTGCGTCGCCGCGGCCGGCAACCACAACTGCCTCATGGTGGGGCCACCCGGAGGCGGCAAGACGATGCTGGCCAAACGGATGCCGACGGTGCTGCCGCAGCTCTCGGGGGCCGAGTCGATCGAGACGACGCGAATCTACAGCGCGCTGGGACTGCTGCAGCCGGGCCAGCCGCTGATGGCGACGCGGCCGTTTCGGGCTCCTCATCACACCATCTCCGAAGCCGGTCTTGTGGGAGGCAGATCGATTCCGATGCCCGGCGAGATCTCCTTGGCGCACAACGGCGTGCTGTTTCTCGACGAGCTGCCGGAGTTCAATCGTCGCACACTCGAGGTCTTGCGGCAGCCGCTGGAAGACGGCGCCGTGACGATCAGCCGCGCCAAGTCGACGACCCGCTTTCCGGCCGACTTCATGCTCGTGGCGGCGCTCAACCCCTGCCCGTGCGGCTATCGGGGAGATCCGCGGCGGGCCTGCCAGTGCACCTCGCCACAAGTAGAGCGATACATGAGCAAAATCTCGGGGCCGCTGCTCGACCGCATCGACATTCACCTGGAGGTGCCGGCCGTGCCGTTTCGCGAGCTCTCCGCCTCGCGAGCCGGCACGTCAAGCAGCCAGATGCGGGAGGCCGTGCTCGCGGCCCGCCTGCGGCAGGCGGCACGGTTCGGAAACGGCATCGGCCGCGGCACCCGATGCAACGCGCGGATGACCAGCCGACAAATCCGCGAGTTCTGTCGGCTCGAACCGGCGGCGGGCGAACTGCTGCGGGCCGCTGTCGGAGATCTGGGCCTGTCGGCTCGAGCCCATGACAAGGTCTTGCGAGTCGCCCGTACGATCGCCGATCTCGACGCCGCCGACACGATCTCCTGCGGGCATGTGAGCGAGGCAATCAACTATCGGCTGCTGGACCGCGGTCTCTGGCAATAATGCGTGCCGTGATCCCCTCGCTTTCGCTCCGGTGCTCGTCTTGTGGCACGAAGGCACCGGGCTTGCGGCACGAAGGAATCGCTCTCGACCGACTCCCGCGGATTCTGCGAAACTCGTACCCATGACGATGACTCGACGCTCAGACCCGCAACCCCCGGGGCATCAGCCTCCGCCTCCACCGTCGAGCTGGTATCACCGTGCGCTCCTCGTGATCGCCGGGCTATTGGGACTCGTCGGATGCCTCGCCTTCACGATCGACGTGCCGGTGGCCACGTGGTGCAAGACGCATCGACTCCCCGGTGAAGTTGGCCGGCTCATCAATCTTCTGGAGATTTCCGGCCATTCTCTCGGAGCGGGGCTGATGTTGATCGCAGTCCTGATGCTCGATCGGTCGCTGCGGCTCCCGCTTCCAGGCCGTTTCGGGACCTCCGAACGGGCGTTTGCACGGATCGTGGCCGCGACCTATCTGGGCGGTCTGATCGTCGATGGGATCAAGGTCTCGGTGGAACGCGTGCGTCCCCGGGCTGCCGATCTGGCGTCGATCGCTTCCGTGTTTGGGACCTTCGGAGATGCCGCATTGGCGGTGGCCAAGCCCCACGGCGCCGACTTGATGAGTTTTCCGTCAGGACATTCGGCGGTGGCCGCGGGGCTTGCGGCGGCCTTGTCGTGGCGGTACCCCCACGGAATGCCCCTGTTCGTGTTTCTTGCGGCCTCCACGGCGTTGCAGCGAGTCGTGACATCGGCCCACTACCCCAGCGACGTCGCATTCGGGGCGGCCGTGGGTGTGGCGGCCGCCGCAGCCTGCATCGGAACGTCCCGGCCAAGACACGCCGCGTTGGCCGACAGTCGGGCGGCGTGATACAATTTCGTCGTTTGTTTTCAGCATCACGGGCCAGCATCACGAGTCAGGTCACCATGGCAGTCAAGCGGGCAAAGAAGAGCAGCCGATCGGTTTCTCCTGATTCCACGACGGGAGCGGCAGACGCAGCGTTGGAGACCGCCCCTGCAGCCGCCGGCGAGAAGCGGGGCGGCAAACGCATTCTCCTCGTCGATGATGATCACGAGATCATCGAATCGATGCGAGCGGTGCTCGAATCGCGTGGCTATCAGATCCTCGTCGCCCGCGACGGTAATCAGGGACTCGTGCTTGCTGAAGGCCAGGAACCCGACCTCGTCGTGCTTGACATGATGATGCCGAAACGCAGCGGTTTTCTCGTGCTCGAGAAGCTGCGGCGGAGCCGGCCGAACCCCATGCGAGTGATTATGATCACCGCGAACGAGGGGAGCCGCCACAAGGCCTACGCCGAGATGCTCGGTGTTGACGACTACATCCGCAAGCCTTTCGCGATGGACCGGTTGCTGGAGAGCGTGGATCGGCTCCTCTCCTGATTCCCGGCTCGACGGACTTCCCCCGTGAGAGATTCCCCGATGTTCCGTCGCCTCGTGCAGGGCCGTTCGCACCGGCGGCTCGCTGCTCTCGCCGTATTCGTGGCCTCATGCCTGACGGCTAATGCGGCCCCGAAAAAGCTCGTGGAATCTGCGGCGTCGGCCGTCTTCGAGCAGGCCGTGGAACGGATGCCGACCGTGGTGAGCGAGCGCATCGGCGACGCGATATCATCCGATGCGCCGCAGCCATTTCACGTTCCGGAAGGGTTCGCGGTGGAGCGAATGTTTGCCGTTCCACGCGACGAACTCGGCTCCTGGGTCTCGCTCGCGACGGACGGCAAGGGCCGGCTGATCGCCAGCGATCAGGGCGACAAGGGGCTCGTTCGCATCACTCCCGCGCCCCTGGATGGCTCGGCGCCAACACGCGTGGAGCGGATTCCGGTGCCGCTCACCTCCGCGCAGGGTCTCCTCTGGGCGTTCGACTCGCTTTATGTCGTGTGCAACGGCGGGCCCGGCAGCGGTCTCTACCGCGTCACCGACTCCGACCGGGATGACATGCTCGACACGGTCGAGAAGCTCCGGCAGTTCGACGGGGGCGGCGAGCACGGCCCCCACACGATCCTTTTGTCGCCCGACGGGGAGCGGCTGTTCGTTATCTGCGGCAACCACACGAAACCGCCGTTCGCCGTCACGAACGTGACGGAGCCCCAGACCATGGGGGGCATCCGGACGGAGCAACGCCGCGTCACCCTTTCCGCAGATGGCTCGAGCCGGCTGCCGGCCAACTGGGATGAAGATCAGATCATTCCGCGGATGTGGGATGCCAACGGGCATGCCGCCGGCATCCTCGCGCCGGGTGGCTTTATCGTCAGCACCGACCGCGACGGAAAGATGTGGGAACTCTGGTCAAGCGGATACCGGAATCCCTACGACATGGCCTTCAACGCCGACGGCGAACTCTTTGCCTACGACGCCGACATGGAGTGGGATTTCGGCATGCCATGGTATCGCCCCACGCGGGTCAACCATGCCACCAGCGGCAGTGAACTCGGCTGGCGGAGCGGAAGCGGCAAGTTGCCGGCGGCGTATCCCGACAGCCTTCCGGCAGTCGTCGACATCGGCCCCGGATCGCCGGTCGGCGTGGCCTTCGGCTACGGCACTGCGTTTCCCTCGCGATACCAGCGGGCGCTCTACGTCTGCGACTGGACGTTCGGCACGATGTACGCGCTTCACCTCTCACCCGACGGCGCCTCCTACCAGGCCACGAAGGAGGAGTTTGTCTCGCGCACGCCGCTGCCGCTCACCGACCTGACGGTCGGCCGCGATGGCGCGATCTACTTCGCCGTGGGCGGGCGCGGCGGCCAGAGCGAACTCTATCGGGTGCGATACCTCGGGTCGGAGCCCACGACGCCGGTCGATGGACGTGAGCAGGCCGGGGCGTCCGATCGCAAGCTCCGCCATTCGCTCGAAGCGTTTCACCATCGACTGGACCATCCCTCGGCGGCCATCGAGGCTGCGCTGCCGCAGCTCTCGCATCCTGACCGGTTTATCCGCTACGCCGCACGAGTGGCGCTCGAACATCAGCCGCTCGATCGCTGGCAGGAGCGGGCCTTGGCGATCGCCGATCCCGTCGGCCGCATCACAGCCGCGATCGCCGTCGCGCGACAGGCGGAGCCCACGGCGCAGGCTGCCATCTTCGCCGCGCTCGACTCCATCGATCCGACGGGGCTCGACGATGCCGGTCGGCTGGATCTCGCGCGGGCCTGCGAGCTCGCGATCGTGCGGCTTGGCGACCCGCCACACGATGTCAGGGCTCGAATCGCCGAGCGGATCAGCCCGATCTTTCCGACCGGTTCGTTCGCACTCGACCGCGAGTTGGCGAGCCTCCTCGTGGCCGTGCGGGCGCCAGGCATCGTCTCCAGGCTCGTGTCGCTGCTCGGCACTCCGACGAACGGCTCGGTCGAGTCCGTCGCACAGCCCATCCTTGCCCACGAGGCGGTCCCGCCGAAGACGGCCCACAATCTGGCGAGCGACGAAGACGAGCTCCGACGATTGTTGCAGCGTAACGCCGACTACGGTGCCGCGGTCCGGGCCACGCTTGAAAATCGATCCGACCTTGTTCAGATCCACTACGCCTACGCCCTGAGAACGGTGACGGAGAAAGGAGCCTGGTCGGACGCAGACCGCAAGGCCTACCTCGCCTGGTTCGCACAGGCCCGCACGTGGGCGGGAGGCAACAGCTTCCAGAAGTTTCTGATGAACATGGAGGTCGACAGCCTTGCCGGACTGT